>DASTTQ010000038.1:0-10052 GCA_035760065.1 Solirubrobacterales bacterium | reverse complement strand
AGGCGACTTATGTCGGTTATATCGACATAAGTCGCCTCGCTCATCAGGCAATGACGTCGCGAGAGATCTCCTCGGGCCGGGTGAGGCCGCAGAGGGCCATCGTCAGGTCGAGCTCGGCGAGGACCATCTTCAGCACGGTTTCGACCCCCGCCTGGCCGTCGAGCGCCAGGCCCCAGACGTAGGGGCGGCCGAGGCAGACGGCGTCGGCGCCGAGGGCGAGCGCCTTCAGCACGTCGCTGCCGCTGCGGACGCCGCTGTCGAAGAGGACGGCGAGGTCGTCGCCGACCGCCTCGGCGATCGGTGCCAGCGCGTCGAGCGAGGCGACCGCGCCGTCGACCTGACGGCCTCCGTGGTTGGAGACGACGATCCCGTCGATGCCGCGCCGCACCGCCTCGCGGGCGTCCTCGACGTGCTGGATCCCCTTGACCAGGATCGGCAGCGAGGTGATCTCACGCAGCGTCGCCAGGTCGTCCCAGCTCAGCGAGGGGTTCGCCTGTACGCCGAGGAAGTGGCCGGTCGCCATCCCCGGGTCCTCCTCCGGCGTCTTCTCCAGGCCCGCGCGGAAGTACGGGTCCTGGAAGTAGTTGCCGACTCCCCGGCCTTCGAGGAACGGCAGCCAGGCCTGCTGCAGGTCGCGCGGCTTCCAGCCGGGGATGAAGGTGTCGACGGTGAGGACGATCGCGCCGTAGCCGGCGGCCTCCGCCCGCTCGACGAAGCTGCGAGCGAGCCCGGGGTCGTTCGGCCAGTAGAGCTGGAACCAGCGCGTCGCCTCCGGCCCGCCGGCCTCGGCGATCTCCTCCAACGAGTAGTGCGAGGCGGTGCTGGCGATCATCGGCACCCCGACCGCCGCCGCGGCGCGGGCGGTCGCCAGCTCGCCGTCGGGGTGGACGCCGTGCTGCACCCCGATCGGCGCCAGCATCAGCGGCGCCGGCATCGCGGTGCCGAGGACCGCCGTCGAGAGGTCCCGCTCGCTGACGTCGCGCAGCATCCGCGGCACGATCCGGCGACGCCGGAAGGCCTCCCGGTTCGCCCGGATCGTCTCCTCGCCGCCGGCTCCCGCGCCCACGTAGTTGGCGGCCCGCGGCCCCATTGCCGCCATCGCCCGCTCCTCCAGCTCGGGGACCGCGACCGGGATCGCCGGCGTTTCGCCGCCCAGCCCGCGGGCGTAGATCTCGCGGTAGTAGTCGGCCGGGTCCGCCATCGGGCGAAGGATAGGCTGGGCCGGCCGATGATCGACTCCCACACGCACCTGTTCCTCTGCGACTGCGGCGAGGACGAGCTGGTCGCCGCGGCCGCCGCGGCGGGGGTCGAGCGGATGCTGACGGTCGGGATGACCGCGGAGACGAACGCCGAAGCGGTCGGCAGCGCCGAGCGCCACGAAGCGGTCTTCGCCTCGGTTGGCCGCCACCCGAACGAGGCGAGCGGCTTCGACGACCGGGCCGCCGCCGAGATCCTCGAGCTGGGGGCGCACGAGAAGGTGCGGGCGATCGGCGAGACCGGCCTCGACTTCCACCGCGAGCACGCGACCCCGGCCGAGCAGCGCCGCGCCTTCGCCGCCCAGATCGAGATCGCGATCGAGCTCGACCTGCCGATCGTGATCCACTCCCGCGACCCGGAGGGGGAGACGCGCGCGACCGACGAGATCTTCGCCACCCTCGACGCGCGTGCCGGCGCGGTGCCGGTGATCCTGCACTGCTTCTCGGCGCCGCAGCGGGTGGAGGACGCGGCCGAGCGCGGCTGGTACTGCTCGTTCGCCGGCAACGCCACCTACCCCAGCGCCAAGGACCTGCTCTTCGCCGCGGCGAAGGTGCCGGCGGACCGGATCCTGGTCGAGACCGACGCTCCCTACCTGGCGCCCCAGCCGATGCGCGGCAAGCGCAACCAGCCCGCCTACGTGGTCGAGACCGCGCGTGCGGTCGCGGCCCAGCGGGGCGTTTCCTACGAGGAGCTGGAGCAGACGGTCGAGGCCAACGCGCGGGCGCTGTTCGGCTGGTAGTGGTCGCGTGGTCCGGCTCGGCCAGAACTTCCTCGCCGACCCCAACCTGCTCGACGCGATCGTCCGCGACGCCGAGCTGGGGCCCGAAGATGTGGTGCTCGAGGTCGGGGCCGGGGAAGGGGTGCTGAGCGAGCGATTGGCCGCCGCGGCGGCGCACCTGCACACGGTCGAGATCGACCGCGGCCTGGCTGTGGCGCTGGAGTCGGTCGCGGCGCTGCCCACCGTCGATCTGCACTGGGGCGACGCGATGAAGATCGACCTGGCGGCGCTGCGGCCCGAGCCGACGGCGATGGTCGCCAACCTTCCCTACTCGGTGGCGACGCCGCTGATCCTGCGGACGATCGAGGAGCTGCCCTCGCTGGGCAGGTGGACGGTGATGGTCCAGCGCGAGATCGCCGACCGGCTGCGGGCCGGGTCGGGCAGCCGCACCTACGGGGCGCCGAGCGCGGTCGCCCAGCTCGCCTGCGAGGTCCAGCTGGTGCGGACGGTCGACCCGGCGGTGTTCAAGCCGCGGCCTCGGGTCGACTCGGCGATCCTGCGCCTGCGGCGCACCGGCCCGGGCGCCGACGCGGAAACCCGGGCTCTGATCCGCGCCGCCTTCGCCCACCGCCGCAAGTCTCTGGCGCGCTCGCTCGAGCACGCCCGCCCGGGTTCGCTGGCGCCGGCGCGGGCGGCGCTGGTCGAGCTGGGCCTGCCGGAGGACGCCCGCGCCGAGCAGCTGGCGCCCGAGCAATTCGCCGCCCTCTCCGCGAAGCTGCGCGGCTGATGCGCCTCTTCGCCCCGGCCAAGCTCAACCTCTGCCTCTACCTGGGGGCGCCGCGCGAGGACGGCCTGCACGAGCTCTGCTCGCTCTTCGAGCCGCTGGCGCTGGCGGACGTCATCGAGGTGACGCCGGCCGAGCGCGACGAGGTGGTCTGCCCAGGCGTCGAGGGCGAGAACCTGGCGGCGAGGGCGCTGGCCGGGTTGCGCGAGCGCGGCTGGGAGCGTGAGCCGCTGCGGGTCGAGATCGAGAAGCGGGTCCCGGTCGCCGCCGGGCTCGGCGGGGGCAGCGGCGACGCGGCTGCGGTGCTGCGTCTGGCCGCGGGCGAGGTCGACGACCTGCCGCGGCTGGCGGCGCGGGTCGGCGCCGACGTCCCTTCGCAGCTGCGCCCCTCGCTGGCGCTGGTGCGAGGGGCGGGCGAGCGGGTCGAGCCGCTGCCGGACCCCGGAGAGCACGCGGCGGTGCTGCTGCCGGGAGGCGGCGGCCTTGGCACCGCCGAGGTCTTCGCCGAGGCCGACCGGCTCGGGCTCGGCCGCTCAGCCGAGGAGCTCGAAGATCTGGCCGTACTTCTTCGCGAGGCGGCCGGCGCCGGCGCCTCGCCCCTCGCCTACACCGACCTGCTCGTCAACGACCTCACCGAGGCGGCGCTCTCCCTGCGTCCCGAGATCGACGAGGCGCTGGGGGAGCTGCGGGCCGCCGGCGCTCCCGTCGCGATCCTCAGCGGCTCGGGACCGACCGCCGTCGGACTCTTCCCCGACCTTGCCGCCGCCCAGGCCGCGGCCGAATCCCTCGAGGCGGGCGAAGCGATCGTCTGCGCCGCCGGGCGCGCGAGACTGGCGCCATGAAGCTGCCGGGGGAGGGAGCGGGCGAGGCCCCGATCACCCGCAAACGGATCGTGCTCGGGATCGTCGCCGTCGCGGTCGCGGTGGGCTACTTCTTCCTCAGCCGCGAGCTCGGCAGCCTCGACCTGCAGAAGCTGCTCGAAGACATCTCGACCGCGCTCGGCAAGTGGACCTACCTGTTGGTCGGCGTCTTCGCCTTCGCCGAGACCGGCGCCTTCGTCGGTCTGGTGGTGCCGGGGGAGACGGTGATGCTGCTCGGCGGCGCGGTCGCCGGCCAGGGCGCGATCGACATCTACCTGCTGATCGCGGTCGCCTGGTTCTCGGCTTGGCTCGGCGACACCACCAGCTTCTTCCTCGGCCGCCGGCTCGGCCGCAACTTCGTCCTCGACCACGGCCCCAAGGTCGGGATCAGCCAGGAGCGCTTCGAGAAGGTCGAGGACCACTTCGGCCGCCACGGCGGCAAGACGATCTTCGTCGGCCGCTTCATCAGCCTCGTCCGCGCCTTCGCGCCGTTCATCGCCGGCAGCTCGGGGATGCGCTACCGCGCTTTCGTCCCGTACTCGATCCTCGGCACCGGCCTCTGGGCGAGCGCCCACATCCTCGTCGGCTACTTCTTCTCGCGCAGCATTGAGACCGCCGGCAAGTACGCCGCCAAAGGGGCGTTCCTGCTGGCGACGCTGATCGTCGTCGTCGTCGGGATCGCCTTCCTCTACCGCCGCTTCCGCGAGGAGCGCAACCGGGCGGCGGCGGTGCGGTGGATGGAGGGGCACCGGGCGACGGGGTGGCTGGTCGAGCTGGCGCGGCGGCCGCAGTTCCGCTTCCTCTGGGGCCGGGTGACGCCGGGCGGCACCTTCGGGCTCGAATTCACCTCGCTGATGGCGACCCTCGCGGTCGCTCTCTTCGTCCTCGTCGCCTACAGCGTGGCGGTCGGCCGCGAACCCGGTCCCACGCCCGGCGACGAAACGGCGATGGAACTCGTCGGGCACCTCCACAGCGCCTTCCTCGTCAGCGTTTCGAAGGCGATCACCTGGCTCGGCTCGGGCGGTGTCGTCCTGGTCCTGGCGGCGATCTGCGCGGCGCTGCTCGCCTGGCGGCGGCGCTGGGCCGAGTTCTGGGTCCTGGTCGCGGGGATCGCGATAACCCAGGTCGGCATCGTCGGGATCAAGGACGCGGTGGGCCGGCCGCGTCCGCCCGGGGGGCTCGTCTCCACCTCGGGCTCCTCTTTCCCCAGCGGCCACGCCGCCCACTCGGTCTTCTACCTCTGGCTGGCGATCACGATCGTGCTGCGGCTGCGGCCGGGGATGGCGCGCGGCGCCGCCGTGGTCACGGCCGGGTTCGCGCTGACGGCGCTGATCGGCCTCTCTCGCGTCTACCTCGGCGTCCATTACCTCAGCGACGTCAGCGCCGGCTGGGCACTGGGGGCGGCAGCCTTCTCCTTCTGCGCGGCGATCGGGCTGACCGTCTCGCAAGTGCGCCAGAATCCCGGGCAGTGACCGTTCTGGCCCTGGCCAAACTCGACCATCAGTACCTGCTGTACGGGATCGCGGCTGCGATCTGCCTGGTCGTCTTCGCCACCCTCATCCTCAGCCCGGCGCTCAGCGCCTACGGCCGGATCTGGGAGAAGGCTGCGGCCGGCTTCCTCTCGCTCTTCGTGCTTGCCGCGCTGGTCCTCGGCGGGGTCGTGATCGGCCTAGTCGTCGTCTACTACTACACCGACATCGTCAACTTCCTGAACGGCACCTGACGCTGCGCGGGGCGGTGTCCTCGGTCGGCCAAATAGCGCTGCTATTCGGCCTTCCTGCGTCCTAGCCCCGCTTGGTCAGGCGCCGTCAGGGGCGCATCCGGATAATGGCTCGATGCCTGGCTCTGCATCAACCGAGCGAGCGACGCTGCTCGACGCGCTTTCGGAGGCGGTCGAGTCCGGCGCCGGGCTGCCCGCGGTGGCGCGGGCGGCGGCGCGGCTGCTCGATGCCAGCGTCGCCCTGATCGACCGCTCCAGCGCCGTGCTGGCGGTGGCGGGTGCCTCCCCCGACCAGGAGCAGAAGCTGCTCTCGGGCGGCGAGGGGGTGACCAAGGTCGAGCTGCGGGTCGCCGACACGGTCGTCGGCGAGCTGCGCTACCGGGCGAAGGAAGCGCCCGACGCGGCGATCGCCCGGATGGTGACGACGCTGCTGGCGCTGGAGCTGGAGCGCTCGCGCTCGCCCGAGTGGGAGAGCGAGGAGGCCGCCGGCGCCTTCGTGGTGGCGGTGCTGCGGCGCGAGGTGACCGACCGCGGCGACATCGTCGCCCGCGCGGGGGAGCTGGGCGCCGACCTCGACCGCGGCGCCGGCGTCGTCGTCCTGCGGGCGGCGCCGCGGGCGGCGCAGACGGGCGAGTGGCGCGAGCGGGTGCTGACCCTGGCGCAGCGGGCTCTGCGTGCGCTGGCCCCGGGCTCGCTGGCGGCGAGCGACGGGGGAGAGGCGGCGGCCGAGATCGCGGCGATCGTCCCCGCCGAGGACGACGAACGGCTGGCCCGCGCCGCCGCCGGGCTCGCGCGCGAGCTCGACGACGGCCTCGGCGGCTTCCACCTCACGGTCGGGCGCAGCCGCCGCTGCGCCGACCCGGTCGATCTCTACCGCGCCGGCAGCGAGGCGCAGCTGGCGGTCAACGTCGGCGAGGCCGAGGGGCGCTCGCTGCTGGCCTTCGAGGACACGGGCGCCTACCGCCTGCTGCTGCCGGCGATGAGCGAGGACCCGGCCGAGCTCGAACGCTTCTACGCCGAGACGCTCCAGCCCCTGGTCGAATACGACGAGCAGTACGAGACCGAGCTGGTGGCGACGGTCGAGGCCTACCTCGACAACGACGGCAACGTCGCCGCCACCGCCAAACAGCTCTTCACCCACCGCCACACGATCCGCTACCGCCTCGAGCGCGTCCGCGAGCTCTGCGGCCACGACGTTGCCGGCACCGAAGGCCGCGAGAAGCTCGGTCTAGGCCTCAAAGCGATGCGCGTCCTGGGGATCGCCTCCCCCCGCGGCCCGGCGATGGAGCCGGGCGCGAAAGGCGGCAAGGTGGCGCGGGCGTCGGAGGATTAGCGGGCTACCCCTTAAGCTTGGTCTCCCCCTTGGGGAGTGGTGTAATAGGCAACACTGGTCACTTTGGATGACCCGTTCCCGGTTCGAGCCCGGGCTCCCCAGTCGCAACTTTCCGTCTGCGGCATTTGACATGCTCCCCGTATGGCAGGGAGACCGCTTAGCTATACGGAGGAGCAAGCCAGGAAGGCGATCACAACCTCCTACTCGTGGGCGGAGAGCCTGCGCAAGCTTGGACTCTGCCCGAGTGGCGGGGGATGGCGCGTGCTGAAGAAATACGCAGAGATTTGGGAGATATCGATCGATCACTTCGATCAGGCGAAATGCGTCGAGGGGAACCTTCGTCTGCCTGCACGGCCCTTGGACGAGGTTCTGGTGGAGAACTCCACGTACTCGCGTCAGCACGTGAAGCGACGGCTCTTCAAGGAGGGATTGAAGGAGCCTGTGTGTGAGATGTGCGGCCAGGGTGAGATTTGGCAAGGCCGACCTATGGGGATGATCCTCGACCACATCAACGGGGTCCGGAATGACCACCGCTTGGAGAACCTGAGGATCGTGTGTCCGAACTGTGCAGCCAGCGCCCGCCCTACGAGCAGCTCATGGCCGAGATCGAGGCGACCAGCTACTGCGCCGTCGGCCGCAAGTACGGCGTTTCCGACAACGCCGTCCGCAAGTGGGTGAAGTTCTACGAGCGGGAACGGGAGCGGGGCGGGTTGGAAGCGTCCGCATAGGCGTTTAGGTTCTCCTTCATGGAGATCGGTGGGGCGTCGCTCGATCCGGAGGTCCGCGAAGGGCTGAGCCGCAGCTGGAAGGGGCTGATGGGGATCGGGCTCGCGGCGATCGTGCTGGGGTGCATCGCGATCCTGGTGCCGGCGGTCGCTTCGGTGGGGACGGCGATCTTCATCGGCTGGGTGCTGCTGGTCGTGGGGGCTTTCCTGGTCGCCGCGGCGTTCTCGGCGCACTCGGTCGGGTCGCTGCTGTGGCGCATGTTCTGGGCGGTGCTGACGGTGATCGTCGGCCTCTGGCTGATCCTCGAGCCGCACAACGGAACGCTGACGCTGACCCTGGTTCTGGGCATCTACTTCCTGCTGATGGGGATCACCCGCATCACCGTCGCCTTCGTCGGCCGCGGACAGCCGAACGCCGGCTGGGTCGGGCTCAGCGGCGTCTGCGGCCTGCTGATCGGCATCCTCGTCCTCGCCAAGTTCCCCAGCTCCGCCGACTGGGCGATCGGCCTCCTCGTCGGCATCGACCTGATCTTCGCCGGCTGGACCCTCACCTCGGTCGCCCTGCTGGGCAAGGATCTCTCCAAGAGCAGCTGACCAGCGTCTCCGGCGGGCGGGTCCCCGCCCGAGGGGAGTCAATCGTCAGCTGCTGCGGTGCCTCGCACGGGTGGCGCGGGAGTAGGTGCCGAGCATCCAGCGCAGGTGCCTACTCCCGCGACAGGACCCGTGCGCCAGTCGCCTTCGCCCTACAGATGGACAACTTCCTCAATACGATCCGGGAGTGAGTCAACCCCTGGTCCTCGTGATGGCGGCGGGGGAGGGGACGCGGATGCGTTCCTCGACGCCGAAGATGCTCCACCCTGTCTGCGGGCGCCCGATGGTCGCCTGGCCGATCGTCGCTGCGCGCGAAGCGGGAGCGGGGCAGGTCGCCGCGATCGTCCCGCCGGGCCGTGACCTCTCCGCCGGTCTGCCCGCCGACGTCGAAACGGTCGAGCAGCCGCAGCCGGACGGCACCGGCGGCGCGATCCGTGCCGCGCTGCCGCTGATCGGGGAGGCTGAGACCGTCCTCGTCCTCTCCGGCGACGTGCCGCTGATCTCGCCCGAGACGATCTCCGAGCTGCTGCGGGCGCACGAGCCTTCGCGGGCCGCGGCGACGATGTTGACGATCGAGCTCGACGACCCCGGCGCCTACGGCCGCGTCGTCCGCGACGGCGAAGGCTGGGTCGAGCGCGTGGTCGAGGCGAAAGCAACCGGCGACGCCGACTCCGCCCAGCTGGCGATCCGCGAGATCAACGCCGGCACCTACGTCTTCGACGCCGCCCCGCTGGCCACCGCGCTCCAGGGCCTCTCCAACGACAACGCCCAGGGCGAGTACTACCTGCCTGACGTCTTCCCGGCGCTGCGCGAGGCGGGCCACTCGGTCGCCGCCCACCTCACCGACGACCTCGCCGTGACGATGGGGGTCAACAACCGCGTCGACCTTGCCGCGGTCGAGGCCGAGGGCCGGCGCCGCCTGCTCGAGGCGCACATGCTCGCCGGCGTCACCGTCGCCGATCCCGCCTCGATCTGGATCGACGCCGGCGTCGAGATCGCCGCCGACGCGAGAATCGAGCCCGGAACGTCCCTGCGAGGCCAGACGAAGATCGGCGCAGGCGCCGTCGTCGGCCCGCTCAGCACCCTGATCGACAGCTCGGTCGGCGCCGGCTCCCAGGTCCTCCACTCCTATCTGGTCGAGTGCGAGGTCCGCGCCGGCTGCTCGGTCGGACCCTTCGCCTACCTGCGCCCCGGCGCCCTGCTCGAGGACTCGGCCAAGGCCGGCACCTTCGTCGAGATCAAGAACTCGCACGTCGGCGAGGGGACCAAGGTCCCCCACCTCGCCTACGTCGGCGACGCCGAGATCGGCCCCGGGAGCAATCTCGGCGCCGGCACGATCACCGCTAATTACGACGGATTTCGCAAGAACCGGACGGTGATCGGCAGCAAGGTCCGCATCGGCGTTGACACGATGCTGATCGCACCGGTAGAAGTCGGCGACTCCGCCTACACTGGGGCCGGCGCGGTCGTCAAGACCGACGTCCCCGAGGGTGCCCTGGCCGTGAGCGAGAACGCGCAAAGGAACATCGACGGATACGCCGCCCGCAAGGCGGACCAGATGGAGGACGAGACCCCGTGAGCACGATCGAGGAGGCCCCGCAGGTGGCGACCGCCATCGACCACGATTACTCGAAGCGGATGATGGTCTTCGGCGGCCGCTGCTCGATGGACCTCGCCGCGAAGGTCGCCGGCAAGCTCGAAATCGACCTCGGCCAGGTGACGCTGAAGACCTTCGCCGACGGCGAGGTCTACTGCCGCTACGAGGAGTCGATCCGCGGCGCCGACGTCTTCCTCGTCCAGTCGACCTGCGCCAACGAGCAGGAAGGGATGACCCCGAACGACGCCCTGGTCGAGCTGCTGACGATGATCGACGCCGCCCAGGGCGCCTCCGCCCACCGGATCATCGCCGTCCTCCCCTGGTACGGCTACGCCCGCCAGGACAAGAAGTCCCAGCCGCGCGAGCCGATCACCGCGCGGGTCGTGGCGAAGGCGCTCGAGGCGGTGGGCGTCGACCGCGTGCTGACCATGGACCTGCACTCCGGCCAGATCCAGGGGTTCTTCGAG
>DASTTQ010000037.1:0-18965 GCA_035760065.1 Solirubrobacterales bacterium | reverse complement strand
CCAGAGAGGGCCGCGGCCCTCTCTGGTGAGGAGCCGTAGACGGCGGCGTATGCCCACTCGCGCAGCATCGTGCGGATGAAGCGCTCGGCCTTGCCGTTGGTCTGAGGCCGGTAGGGCTGGGTGCGGATGTGCTTGATCCCCATCGCCCGGCAGGCGAGGGCGTGAGCGGCGGAGCGATAGGCGGAGCCGTTGTCCGTCATCAGCCCCTCCACCGTGATGCCGTGAGATCGGTAGAAGCCGACGGCCCGACGCAGGAAGCCGATGACAGTCTTGGTCTTCTCGTCGGCAAGCACCTCGACGTAGGCGAGGCGGGTGGCGTCGTCGACGCAGACGTGCACCCGCTCCCAGCCCGCCCGGGAGCGACGCACGCCCTCAGAGTCGGTTCGGGTCGGCCCCCTTCTCGCCCAGCTGCGGCCGAGTGCGCGATGACCGGCGCCGTAGGGGCCGATCCGGCCGAGCTTCTTGACGTCGATGTGGATCAGCTCGCCGGGCCGGGAGCGCTCGTAGCGGCGAACGGGCTCCGCCGGCTCCAGGCGAGAGAGCTTGCCGAGGCCGATCCGCTTCAACACCGCCGAGACGGTCGAGGTCGCCATCTCCAGGGTCTCGGCGATCTCGGGGCCGGTCAACCGCAGCCGCCGCAGGGCGGCGATCGCCTCGACCCGCTCGGGCGCGGTGGCGTTGTGGACGCGCCTGGGCGCGGAGCTGCGATCGAGCAGCCCGGCGTCCCCTTCGGCGCGGTAGCGGTCCACCCACTTGCGAGCGGTCCTCGCGCTCACTCCGGCGGCCTCGGCCGCCTCCGCGAGCGCGACCCCCTCCTCGAGCACCCGCCTGACCATGATCGCCCTGCCCTTCGGGCCGAGGGGCGCGTTAGCGTGGAGCTTCATCCGGTTCCTCCTTGTTGCTGGGGCTTCGACACCGCCAGCCTCCAAGGAGGTCCGGATGAACAACGTGCTTAGGAACTACACCTAGGCATCCGCCCCCACGAGTGCCGCCACAGCTACGTCACGCACCTCCGAGCCGCAGGCGTTAACGATGCTGATCTAGCCAAGATCGCCGGACACCGTGTCGAGACGATGCTGGCACGCTATACCCATGCTGTAGGAGTGAGCTTCGTCGCTGTTTGCAGCGTGATCGACTCACGACGTCGAGGGGTTGTATTTGAATAGAATCCGGAGTGAACCCCCAACACTCGTTTCCCGCTGTAGTGATTCTAGCCCGCAGTTTGCCTTATAAGGCCAGCCGCGAGTCTGCCCCACGGCTTCTCTTTCCTCAGTCTGCCCGCAAGTGCGTTACGGCGCCCTTTCTCAAGGCGAGCAAGACAACACAAAATCTGGGCACGCTGAAGAGTGTCAGTCTCTGATGAAAGGAGGGCCGCCATGCGGTCGAGGTCCGAGTCATCTCCGATACGGGCGAGGACCTGTCTAGCTGCCGCTCTCACGTAGGGGGGGTTCTCCGGCGAGAAGGCCTGCTTTCGAACAGCTGCAACGGTCGGAGCACGAGCAGTCCCATGCTTGTTTAACCAGGAGAGCACAAGAAAGCGGCTATATGGATACATAGCCAAATCTCTGCTGTTAAGCAGTTTTCTTAACGGAACCTCCAACCGCTTTCGATCTTTGAGGTCCTCAAAATACCGGAGAATCTCCGGAATCTCATTTGGCGCTGTTAACGGCCGCGATGAGCAATATGGCACGGCATAATCGTCGCCACGCTTAGCGAAACGACGAAGGAGGTAGCGGAACATCGTGCCGTTTGGCTGTTCCTCGTGGAGAACAAAGCGATCAAAGGCCCGCCGAAATACTTCGGGGTCCATTGAATCCGGCTCAGCTTCTGCAAGTTCGTCGATGACGGAGGCTGGAACCGATGCCTCATCTTCCGAGAGCAGACCTGCTTCTAGCGCGGCTTGAGATCGTCATCGACGAGGCGGATTTTCGTCTTCGCGGACTGAACTACAAGACCACGTTCTCGCAGAAGCTCCGTTACGTGTACTAGCGCACGGCGCGCTTCCGGCTCAGAACCGCAAAAGATGCGGATGTCGTCAACATATCTGATGTGCGTATACCCCTCGTCCTTGAGGCGCTTGTCAAGGCTCTCCATGTAGAGCTTTGCCAGTACATCGGACGCCAGCACTCCCTGGGGTAGGCCGGAGTCTCGAACCGCTGCCCAACTCAGTAAACAGCGGCTAAGTAGCTCTACGAGTTCTGCTGGGCAGCCCACCCGCGTGAGCTCAGACTTTAACCGCGACAGACTTATGTTCTCGAAGTACCCAGCAATATCAGCGGTAACGACGTACTTCGTCTTGGCGAGTCCTAACCGGCGCATGGTCTCAGTCGTCCAGAGATCCCAGCCAGTGAAAGGCTCAAGCAACCAATGCCGTTTCTGGAACTCCTCTGCAAACAGCGGCGCAAAGTCGGTTTTCCTCTGCGACCACTTCGTGGCTTTAACAATATGGCGAAGGCATCCTCCAACTGCCGCCGTGTACACAACACGGTCGGCTAAGGCCATTCGCACGCCAGGGCGCATCAGTCCAGACCCCTTGGGGGCGGCGCATACCTCGATCGGTCCAGGGAGATAATCGCCATCGAGAAGACGCTGGCGTAGCTCAGACAGCCATACATCTAGATTTAGCTCGGCCAGCTCTAGCTCACCTGGGTTGGCAACAAATGCCCGACCCGTCTTCCGCTGGTGCGTCAGCTCGTCTGCTACCCGCCTAAATGCGAGCGTGAAGTTCAGTTTCTCTAGTGGTCCCACCGGTGAAATCGTAGAAGCAATCTCGTTATGGACGTGTGCCTGCGGTGCTTGAGATACGAAGCTCAGTTGCTCCGGGGCGGTCAGGGGCAAGCGGCGACAAGTGCCTCTTGTCGTGCCAGCAAAAGGGTAGTCGAGAGTCGGCAGCACATCGCCTGGTACCAGCACCCCTCAGGTAGTGGCGGCGGCGACCTCGTGGACCGGAATCTCATCGGGTCGCATCGCCGCCGCAACACGCTTCACAGCCAACCCCCTGGATCCTTTCCATCCAGTCTCCCACGGGATCTGCTCTTGGCTTCGGCCTGATCCGGGGACTGGCGTAGCATTGCCACATGGCGCCGAAGCCGAAAGTTGAAGTGGCGCGGGAGCATCTGAGCAAGGCTCAGGAGGAGGCGGCTGCTGGCGATTTGAAGGACGCTGTGCAGTGGAGCTTCGCGAGCCTTGAGGCGGCGATTGATGCGTTGGCGGCGAAGCATGGGATCGTGATCGAGGAACAGCATTGGCGGCGCCGTGATGCGGCGCACGAGCTGATGCTGAAGGGCGTGCTGCCACGAGATCTTTCTGATTTGCACCAGCTCCTCAACGAGGAGCGCAAGGCGATGTTCTATGAGGGCGAGGAGCCCGAGCTTGGGGACCTTTCCATCGAAAATATCCTCAGCGAGGTTGAGGTCGCGGTGAAGGTTGCGGAGGCTGATGAGGGGTGACTCCGGAGATGAGGACTTGGCAGCAGTTGGCTCCGAAGCGCGGGGCGCTCGCGCGGTTGCAGCCAGGAGATCTCCAGGTTTGGGCTGAGCGTTTGGACTTCGACAGTGAGCGTGCGGAGCGCCATCAGTCGGATGACCTGGCGTCTGTTACGGAGGCGGTACTGGAGCGAGCGCTGGCTGCCGGCGCCGAGGCGGTTGTCCTTTCCGGTTCGACGGCTCGCGGGCATCGGACCCGTGTGAGCGACCTCGACTATCACGTGATCGGTGCCTCATCTTTAGACGTAGCCGACCTGCCTCAGGAAATCGACCTCTACGCCGACGGGGTCGAGCGCTTCTGGCGAAAGCTGCGCGAGGGCGACGACTTCGCACACTGGTCAGTCTGGTACGGCTGCGTGCTGTTCGACTCCGGCGTCATGCGCGAAGCAGCAGCCTTCGTCGCTGATCGTGATCTTTGGCCCGACCCTGTCCGGAAGATGCGACAGGCCCGTCATGCGTTGGACTTCGCCGAGCGATTCATCGAGAGCGGCGACTACGGACCGGCTCTGGAGCAGACGCGAGGAGCACTATCCCTCGTGACGCGGTCGGTCCTGTTGTCGAGCGATGTCTTCCCTCTTGCTCGTGATGAGATGCCTGACCAACTGGCCGGTCTCGGGCGGGTGAGGCTCGCCAACGACCTTCAGCGGTCGATTCGGGAGCGTCCCCGCGCCGAGGAATTGAGCGCCGCGGTTGCGAACGCTCGGGCGATTGCCCAGGAAGAGCGCTCTGCGGGACGAAGGATCGCCGCCTGACTTCGGCTATGCGGCAGGTGAGCATCAAGATCGGCCCTCTCGTCTTCGATCACGCCGACTACGACGCCGCGAACGATGTTCTCTACTTACACGTCGGGGAACCTCGGGAGGCAGAAGGCGAGGAGACCCCGGAGGGCCACGTCCTGCGCTACGCGGCGGGCAGTCAGCAAATCGTCGGACTGACCGTTCTCGGCGCTCAGCGCATCCTTGATCGCGATGGCGAACTGCGGGTGACGATTCCGGAGCCGGTCAAAGCCAGCGCTGACGACCTCGCGCCGGCACTGGCCGCTGTCTAGGTCGCATCCGGGTCACACCGCCGCCGCAATCCCGCTCCCCGCGCGGACGCCCCTCCTCCTTTCAAGCTGACCGAAAATGGCTTTCCAGAGCGGTTAAAGATGCTCTGGAATCAGTGCGAAACCGTGCTTCTGTGCCGCCTCACGCAGCTCTTTGTCCCAGCAGGCAAAGTCGAGTTCCTCGCCGGTCGCGAAAGAGAGGGCGCCGGCTAGATGGACTGCGTCATAGGCGCGGAGCGAATGAGTATGGGCGGTCTCGGCTGCTTTGGTGAGAAGCGCGTCGTAGACGGCGTGGCTGAAGATGCCGCGCCAGATGTGCTCGAGGTCGTCGAGCGCCTGTTTGAGCTGAGTCGGGGTCAGGCGGCGGCCCTTGCGCATCCGGGCAAGGGCCGCGGTCGCCTCGACACGAGCGATCGCGGTGGTGCGGACGCCGTCCGCCTCGCTGTAGGCGCTGCGTGCCTCCTCGGCTCCCGGCTCATCGACCAGGAGCTTGATCAGCGCGCTGGTATCGAGATAGAGGCTCAGCGGCGACCCTCGGAGACATACTCCGCGGCACTCTTGCCCGAACCCCGGAGCTTGACCGGTTTCGGCGGCAGATAGCGAGATCCCTCGGGCGGGCGCACCGTGCCGTCGGCAATCAAGGCAGAGAGATGGGGCGGGGTGGCGGTGGACACGATCCTCGCAACCGGGCGACCGTGCTTGGTCACCGTGATCGCCTCACCCTCCTCGACTCGGTCGATGATCGAGCTGGCTTTGTCCTTGAGTTCGCGGATGCCTACCGTTGCCTTCTCCATAGTGGCCACATTCTAGCTCAATGTAGCCAGATAGATCTAGGAGTCGACCTGCGGCCGGCGGAACCGCCGGCGTCCGTAGAGGACGAGGCCGCCGATCAGCACCGCTCCCCAGAGGACGGAAGCCCAGAGTTACGAAAAGAGCTTGATTTGCAGCGTTTTATGGCTGCTGTGCAGGGAGTGCGGAGGGCGCTTCCAAGGGGTCTGCTACCGGGCCATTTCGTTGATCGCCTGGACCGTCGTGTAAAGGGAGCCGCTGGTGGAGCGGGGCTCACCTTCGATGACGGCCGTGCAGTAGGTGGGGGTCGCGCAGTCGGCGGTAGCGAGCGGCGCCGCGGTTGGGTCTTCGCTGCGGAACTCGAATTCGCCGGCTCCACTGCCAAGGCCGACCTGCTCGGGCCAGACCCATTCGCGGCCGGCTAGTTCGAACCAGATGCCGAAGAGGCCGGGGGGTACCCGCTGGTAGCGAACGTTGTCGGCTGCCACGTGTTCGCAGCTGAGCGAGCCGTCGGAGCTGTCGCCCGATCCGGTCGAGGTGTTGCGGCGGACCAAGACCCAGGAGCCGAAGCTGCTGTCGACCATGTAGTAGTCGCCGCCGCGGACGCTGTGGCGGCGAGAGGCGCCGAGCAGCACTCCCGCCTTGGCCAGCTGCAGGACAAAGCCCGCGGCGGGGGAGTAAAGGAGGGAGGGGAGGTATTCGTCGGACGTGACGCCGATTGAGCGCAGTTCCTCGCCGCAGAAGCTGGGCACGTAGTAGGCGCCGGGCTGCCCGGGGACCTGGCGAGCTGCGTGGGCGCAGCCCGCCTGCTTGGCGCCGTCGCCGGCTAGCCCGAGTCCAAAGCCACCGAGCCAAAGCGCGTGCAACTGCTGGCGCTGTGGCGCGGGGGCAGGGACGCCAGCCCAGGGCAGTCCTTCGCATTCTTCGTCGTACAGAAGTTCCTTGCCGCTCCCGGTGTGGTGCTGCTTCGTCGTGGTTTCCTCGCCGCGATTGAGCTCGCGGGCGACGAGCCGCCCCGCTGCCGGCGCGCCGAAACCCGAGATGGGGAGCGCCAGCAGCGAGCAGCTGACGAGGATGAAGAAAGCACTGATCTCGGTGCGTGTCGTCACTTCTTTGAATCGCTTGAAGAGGGGACCGAAAGGCGGCCGCTTGGGGATGTGTTTGTCGACCTCAAGGAAGCCCTGACCCAACTTGGAGGCGCAAATCCACTCAGTGCCACGCTGCAGGTCGATTTCCGGATCGTTGATCACCCTCACCGTGGCGATGGCGATCGCGAAGACGAAGGCGAACAGAGCGACTGTGAGGACTGCCCGCAGCACAAGCGATGGATCGCCGACATGGCGGTGGAGATAGAGACAGAGCAGGCCCCAGAGGACGATCGAGATGAGGTTGAGCGCGACCAGGAGGTTGAGTCGCTGGCGTCGCCCTCGAGTGGCGGGGTGATCTCGTGGTCGGCGGCTGACGTAGCCGCAGCCCCGGACATGGATCGGCAAGCGGCCGGCATAGCCGATCCAGCCGATGGTCGCGTACCAGGCGAGCAGCACGCCCAGCGTTCGGTTGCCGAGCGAGTTCGTCGCGGTCAGCGCGACGACGATCGCGAAGAAGAGGCCGAGCGGCCCCCCGATCGATGCCTTGACGCCTTTCGATAGATCCCCGAACACCTCGCCCTTCCCCCTCTCTTATGCTCAAAATCGGATCAGGATTTGAATTTTTCTTGTCGAGGAGCATACAGGAATTGTTTGCTCTTACCCACAGCCAGGCTCAAAGCCAGGCACGACCACAAAAAGACCGCCCGTGGGCGGTCTTGGGAGAACCGAAGGAGGTTTGGGGAGCTAGGCGTGCTCGGGCCGTCGCGCGTGCGCTGGCTCCGACTCTCCCTCGGCGGGCTTCGGAGGTGCGCCTGCGGGCTGAGGAGGATCGACCCCCAGGGACATGCCGAGCGCCCGGGCGAGGGCCTGCCATTCGTTGCTCGAGTGGCGATTGGCGAGAAGCTCTAGGCCGGTGGGCCCACTGGGATCGAGCCCGCCCGGCCAGCCGTTCAAGACGAGCCAGACTGACTTCGGGCCGAGGTCGGTCTGCTTGCAGATCCAGGAAACGACCACTCGCAGGCGGTCGAGCTGTTCTGCGTTCCACCGCGTCGGCATGCTGCGGCTGGCGGCCCATGAATAGATCGTTTCGCGCCCGGGCGCGCCGACTACCTCAGCGATCGACTCCGCCGAGAAGCCGACGGCGCGCAGGCCGAGGAGAAGACGATCGAGGGGTATCTGATGATCAAACCAAGCCCGAAGCTCCGCTTCGGTGGGCTTCGGTCGGGCAGTGCGGGGCATGCTCACCTCCACGCATAGCTGCGTCGTCGGAGAAGTCTTGTCAGTGGTTCCCGGAAGATGATCGGGTCAAAGCAGCGGTTGGGAAAGTCAACGGACAGATGTGCTACGAACTTTCTCCGCTTTCTGTGCAAGCACCCTACAGATTTAGCACAGATAAAGAACCCCTCCTTCGCTGCGTGAAATCCGTTTACCAGATATCCTCTTGCTCCATTCCCCCCATGCCAGCGCTAACCCAGGTCGATGTCGAGGTACGGACGTTCAATGGCTGGGCGGCTCGACGCCCAGAGGACAGGCGCTACCTGCGGCGGGTCGATCTGGCTCCATGCACGAGTTCGTCCCCTGACGCCTGCCTGCTGCGCGGCACCTGCGAGCTGCCCTGGGGTGAGGACCCAGGGGCGGCAATCCGCACGCTGGTCACCGGCGAAGCCACTCAGGTGTGGTCGGAGACGACTACGACCCGGAAGTTCGCCTTCGAGGGCCCGGTTGCCCAGATCGACGATGTCGCCACCGAGACAGAGCTGCTCTCAACTGAGTCTGCGAGCCCGCTCTGGGAGAGCCTGCGCGGATTGGCGACAGACCGGCGCCTCGGCATGATCGAGCTGAATCAGCTGAAGCGCCTGATGGTGCCGATCTTCGCGTTCGGCGAGAGCGGCGCCCAGGTCAACTGGATGCTGGGCCCCGAGTCGGTCTTTCCGACAGCCCTGGCCTTCCCCGGTGTGGAGGCCGGGGAAGACGAGGACTGGTAGTCGCCGACCCGGGCATCAGTGCGCGAAGCACCGCCCTTGGCGCGGCCTGCCGCCGAGCAACTCGCTCCGCCGGTCTCATATCGGGCCTTCTGCCAGCATGGTTCGGGCAGAGTGACGCTGACCCCGGCACGAATCGAGGTCGCCGGGGGGGCCTGCCGGTGATCCGCGTCCCCGAGGGAACCCCTCCGATCACCCCGGAGATGGTCCGCCGGGGGCTCGAAGAAGACTGACAGCCCGTAGTGGCCCTGCTTGACGTCAACGCGCTCGTCGCCTTGGCCTGGGACTCACATGTCCACCATGCGGCGATGCGCAAGTGGTCCGCCGCCCACGGGTCGAGCGGCTGGGCGACCTGCCCGATCACCGAGAGCGGCTTCGTCCGCGTTTCATCCAACCCCAAGGCCCTGCCGAGCGCGATCGGGGTCAGCGCCGCCCGCGGCGTTCTCACGGCGCTCCGCGGGCTCGACGGTCACCGCTTTCTCAGTGACGACGTCTCGATCGTCGCCCCAAGCCGACGGCCATCCTCGACCTCGACTCCTCTTCCGCTCTCTGTACAGGTGGGCGATCAATCGTGAGATGGCCCTCGAGAGCCCCGCCCCGCCGATCCAGCTGCCGGCATGCGATTCGAAAGAACGTGACCGGATCGCAAGGCCGGGCGAGTCGTCTCGTGGGGCGCGGCACCGGCCGTAACGCGCGCGTCGAGGGCCGCATCGACCCCGCGCTCTCCCGCCAGGTCCGTCATGCTCGCTCCAAGGATCGAGCGTCGATCGAAGAGGGCAATAGCAGCGCCGACAGGCAGACCATCGCGAGCGCGCTGATCTGCAGGGCGATCCCGAAGGGGCTGGGGGAGAGGGGATCGCCGAAGACGAGTATGCCGCCGAGGATCTGGGTCGCATTGGCGACGATTCCCATCAGGCCGATCGTCTCGATCGCGCCGCCGCTTTGAAGGGCTGCGACCGCGGTGTACTGGGCGAGCGCGCCGCAGGCGAGGGTCAGCGCCAGGAGGGATGCGATCAGGGGCCAGCCGCCGACGCCGCCGGTGAGGGCCTTGGTCGCGATCCCGGCGAGCGCGAAGAGAATGCCGGCGAGAACCGCGAGCAGAACCCCGCGCCGCGCGGCCAGGCGCTGGGCGCGGTGCCCCAGCGCGACCCCGGCCGCGAGCAGGACCAGTCCGCCCTCGAAGCTGACGATTGCCGCCATCGAGAAGCCGGAGTGGGCGCCGTGGAAGTGCGGGAGCGTCGCCGCAAGGAGGGCGAGCCCGCCGCCCCCGAGCGCCAGCGCCAGCCACTGGCGCCGCTCGACCGGGTCGCCGAAGAGGCGCTGCGAGAGCACCGCGAGGGTGACCGCGCCCCCGGCCAGCACGGCCTGCACGAGTGAGATCGGAGCCAGCGACAACGCGGCGACGTGGGCCAGCCAAGCGAGGAGCGCGAGGCCCCAGCCGGCGGCGAACCATGGCGAGGCGGCGAGGCCGCGCAGACTCGCGAGCGGCCGGCCGATGCGAACGGGCTGTGCGTGCTGGCAGCCCCGGTGCTTGAGCAGCGAGGCGAGATTCGTCATCAGTGCGACGGCCGCGGCGAGGCCGATCCCGATCTCCATGGGCGAGCCCTGGCTAGGCGACGTCGCCAGCGTCGAGGGCGGTGGCCGTTGCGGCCGATCGCTCCAGCTTGTCGCGGACGGCCGCGACCGCGGCGCCCGAGGTGCGGCAGGCGAGCGCGATGGTGCGGTTAGGCGCTTCCGGCACTCGGCCGATCTCGAACTCGATTAGGGCTGTGCGCCGGATCTTGACCCGGTCCTCACGCGAGCTCGCCGCAGGGGCCGAGTCCATCGCCGCCTCGCCCGCCAGCGCCCTGCTGCACGCCAGGCAGAAGGCCTGGCCGTCCGATCGGGACCAGCTCGCCGGCAACCTCGTCGGCTCGCCGTCGATCCGACCGACGGAGACCTCGCAGCGGGCGCAGCTCCACCTGACGGCGTCGCCGGCCATCGCTCAGGCCGCAGCCTTGCTTCGCCGCCGCCTGTTGCGGCGGCGGCGCGGCGCGCCCGCGCCCGCTGGCGGCTTCGGACCGCCGAGGCCATCCTCCAGCCCGAGGCTCGCGGTGATCCGGCGCATGTCCGCGGTCTGGTCGGCGAGGACGAAGCTGATCCCGGTCCCGGTGCGTCCGGCGCGGCCGGTGCGCCCGACCCGGTGCACGTAGGCCTCGCGATCCTCGGGGGCGTCGTAGTTGACCACGTGGGCGACGTCCGGGATGTCGATGCCGCGGGCGGCGACGTCGGTCGCGACCAGGGTCATCACCTCGCCGCGCTCGAAGCGCGCCAGCGCCCGCTCGCGCTGGCCCTGGCTCTTGTCGCCGTGCATGGCGACGGCGTTCACCTGGCGGCTCCGCAGGCGCTTGACCAGCCGGTCGGCGCCGCGCTTGGTGCGGACGAAGACCAGTGAGCGGCCGGCGCTCTCCGTCGAGAGGTGGGAGACGAGGTGGTCGAGCTTGGCACTCTGCGAAGCGACCGGCAAGAAGCGGTGCTCGACGTTGGCCTCCTCGCGCTCGGGCTCGGCGTGGGTGTGGGAGCGGGCCTCGCGCGTGTAGGAGGCCGCGAGCTTGCCGGCGGCGCCCTCCAGGGTTGCCGAGAGGAAAAGCGTCTGGCGGTCGGCCGGGGTCTGGTCGACGATCCGGTCGACCGCGGGTCGGAAGCCCATGTCGAGCATCCGGTCGGCCTCGTCGAGGACGAGGATCCGGACCCGCTCGAGCGAGACCGCGCCGCGGCCGATCAGGTCCTCGAGGCGGCCGGGGGTGGCGACGAGGACGTCGGCGCGGCGCGCGGCGGCGATCTGCGGCCCCATCCCGATGCCGCCGTAGACGGCGACGATCTTCAGGCGGCGTGCCCTGGCGAGCTCGGCGAGCTCGGCGACGATCTGGCTCGCCAGCTCACGGGTCGGCGCCAGGACCAGAGCGTGGGGACCGCTGCCGCCAGGCTGGATCAGGTCGACGAGGGGAACGCCGAAGGCGAGGGTCTTGCCCGACCCGGTGGGCGATTGGACGAGAAGGTCGCGACCGGCGAGCGCGTCGCGGATGACCATCTCCTGAACTGGGAAGGGCTGGGTGATCGAACGCGCCCTGAGGGCGTCGACCACCGGCTTGGAAGTGCCGAGATCGGCGAAGGAAGTGATGTTGTGAACTCCTGACTTGGAACGTCTTTGGGAGATCCTGCGACCCCAAAGCGCCAAGCGGGCACACGGAGGAAACGGAACCTCTCGGGCGGCCAATCGGCCAAACCCGACTCAACCACCGTAGCAGTAGACCCCCCGGGCGCCTGGGGACATCGGTCCGGTTGGGGCTGATCTGCCGCCGGCTAGAAGAAGACGGAGGCGGAGAGACAGCCGCCGGTCTTCCCAGTCGGCAGACAGCGATTCGCCCACCTAACCGAGGATGTTCACGGCCCGTGCGGCGACGAGCAGCACGGTGATCGCCGAGACCGCCGACTCTGCCAGCATCAGCATCTTCATGCGCCGAGTCAGCGGCATCGCATCCGTCGGGCTGAACGCGGTCGCGTTGGTGAACGAGATGTACACGTAGTCGACCAGGCGCGGGTGCCAGTTCGGCTCGGCGAGCGCGGGATTCTCGTCCTGGGGGAACTGGAAGTCCGGGGGCGGTGGATCGGCCGCGCCGCGGCGCATCGGCCCGCCGCGGTCCAGCTCCCAGAACAGCAGCCCGAAGGTGATGACGTTCGTGCTCCAGATCGTCGCGCCCTTCAGCAGCAGCTCTCCCCCGCTCTTCTCCTGTGCGCTCAGCAGCGACGCGATCAGAGCGACGAGCGCGAGTGCATTGGCGGCGGTGATGATCCCGACGAGGACAAGCGCGACGGTGCGGCGCCGGCCCATCTGCTCGAGGCGCTGCCGGGGTGCGGAGAGGGCGAGCGGCACAAGCAGAGCTGCCTCGGGGAGCGTCGGCACCAGCCAGACCCACCCGGGGAGGCCGATCAGCTTCCAGTTGCCCACCAGGCTCACCACCGCGAGGGCTACCTGCAATGCGATCACGAGTCCGACGGCCGCGGCCGCCTCGAAGCGGGACTCGAATTCCTCCTCGCGGAGGTCGTCCATGCTCACCACAGGATTGTCGACTACCAGCCGAGGATGCCGATTCAATGCGGCGCGCTCCCCCACACCTGCCAGCCGGCGGGCAGTGGTCCGACAGTCGTCAACCTCGGTCTTCTCTCAACCTGAGGCTGACCACCTGATCCGGGTTGACGCCGATCCGCTCGCCGGTGCCCTCGCGGGTGAGCCAGGCGAATCTCGAGCTTCCCGACCTCGCGGCGTCGGAGAGCTCCTTCTCGATCTCGCTCAACGTTCCCTCGACGCGGATGGCATCGCCGTTGACCATCCTGATCTCGGCATGCTCCATTGCTTCATCCTACGGCCCCCGGGTGAGATCTCGCCGATCGTCGCGCAGGTCGAAGCTCTGGCGGGTGGAGACGAACGCCCTCTTCGATGCCCTGAATCGAAATCTTCTTGCGGGCGCGGTGGCGATCGCCACCGCCTTGCTCGGGGTCAACGCTTTCTAACGCCGGGTTGGCTGCCACGCAGATCGTCCGCCAGTGTCGCCAGCTTGCCGACGCTGGTCCCGAGCGCGCCGGCCAGTCGCAGGAGCGTGGTGTAGCTGGGGTTGCGCACCCCGCGCTCGATGCCGCCGACCTGGGTGAGGTCGGTGTTGGCTGCGTCGGCGAGGTCTTCCTGGTTCATCCCGGCCCTGGTGCGAAGGGTGCGGACGGCCTCGCCGAGGGCGGCGTGCTCGGGTGAGCGCGGTTTGACTCGGCGGGCGGGCGGCACTGGGCCACCGAGCCTTTCGATTTATAAACCCGAGTGTTAGAGTATTTATGACTTAACATGTTGAGCGGCGGGACGCTCTCCAACGCTCCTTCCGGTACTCGCATGGTCCCATCGAGCTCAGATCTGATCGACGCGGTCAACCACCCGACGCGGCGGCGCATCCTCCGCGCCTTGGTCGAGGAGCCGCGCCGCCCCGCCTCGGCGCGCCAGCTGGCGGAAACGCTCGACGAGCCCGTGGCCCAGGTCGGCTACCACCTGAAGACGCTGGCCCGCTGCGACGTCCTGCGGCTCAGCCGGGACGGCTACGGCTGGTCGCCCGGCGTCGAGTCCAGCTGGCTGGGAGTGGTGCTGGAGATCTGGCCGGAGTCAGATGGTGGAACGGCGCGTGCAGGCGGGAGCGCAGCTGCTCGGCCGCGGCCGCAGCGGGGCCGCTCGGCGGAGTGACGAGAAAGACCTCGGTCGCCGGGTAGGTGCGCAGCTGGTCGGTCACGGTCTGGACGATGTCCTCGTCGCCGATCCGGGCGCTCGCGTCGACGCCGGCGCCGGCCAGCGAGGCGAGGCTGAGGACCAGGTTGCGCTGGGCGCGTTCGCGGCCGGGCCCGGTGTCCGAGGCCCAGCGGTCGAGGAAGCGGTTGTGGGCGGGGGCGACGACCCGCACCTCCGGCTCGGGCTCGGCCGGGTCGAGCGGGACCGAGGCGGCGGCGATCCGCTCGATCGCGGTTCCGTCCTCGAGCGGCTCCTCGACGACCACGAGCAGGTGCTCGCGCCGGTCGGCGACCCGCGCCGGCACGATCGGGTGCAGCGGCGGCTTGCGCACCGCCATCACGACGATGACGCCGGCGACGATCGAGCCCTCGGCCATCCCCAACCCCGGGCCGCCGACGTAGAAGGCGGCGACGATCGCGATCGCGATCGCGGCCACGATCAGGGGGAGCTTCCAGGCGGCTATTCCCCGATCGGTCATACACCGACCTTAGAGAGCCCGCGCCGCCAGTCAATCCCCCTCGCGGGTGACCAGCGCGCGCGGGCTGTCGAAGTCCTCGGCGCAGGTTGAGGGCGACTGCGGCGCTCTGAGCGCGGCTTAGACTTGACCGCGTGCCGCCGCTGCTCGAGCGACTCGGGGTGGAGCTGCCCGTCGTCCAGGCAGGGATGGGCGGCGGGCTGAGCAGGCACGAGCTGGCGGCCGCGGTCTCCGAGGCCGGGGGGCTGGGGACGATCGCGGTCAACGGCGGCGGGGCGATCCGGCGCGAGCTGGCGGCGGCGCGGGCGCTCACCGCGCGCCCGCTCGCCGTCAACGTCCTGCTGCCGTTCGCCCGGCGCGACTGGTTCGAGGCGGCGGGCGAGGCGGACGTCGTCGTCACCTTCTGGGGCGCGCCGCGGCGGCGTACCGGCGGCGTCTGGCTGCACCAGTGCGGCTCGGTCGAGGAGGCGCGGCGGGCGCAGGCGGCGGGGGCCGACGGCGTGATCGTCCAGGGCGTCGAGGCGGGCGGCCATGTGCGCGGGACGACGCCGGCGCTGCAGCTGTTGGAGGAGGCGCGGGCGGCGCTGCCGCGGGACTACCCGGTCCTGCTGGCCGGCGGGATCGCGGGCCGGGACGACGTCCGCGCCGCGCTCGGGGCGGGCGCAACCGCCGCCGTCGCCGGCACCCGGTTCCTGCTCTCGGAGGAGAGCCGCGCCCACGCTCTCTATAAGGAGCGGCTGCTCGAGTCCCGGCAGACGCTCCTCACCGACCTCTTCGGCGCCGCCTGGCCCGCCCCGCACCGGGTCGCCCCGAACGCCGCGACGGAGCACTTCCTCGGCCGGCGCTCGTCCTTGCCGCGAAATACCGCAGGGAAAGACGAACGCCGCGATGAATTCGGCCGGGAGCTGGTCCCGGCCCCGCTTCTCAACCGCGCCCTGAACCACCTGCTCGCGCCGGGGGCGCGCTACGCGCCTTCGTCCCTGCAGGCGCGGATGGTCCGGGCGCAGCGGCCGGGGAGCCGGCTGCTCTCGCCGGCCGGGCCGACCGACGAGGGGCCGGCGACCCTGGTCGACGCCGGGGCGCTCTACGCCGGCGAGACCGTCGCCCGCATCGATCGGATCCGCCCGGCCGCGGAGCTGGTGCGCGAGCTGGCGGAATAGAGCCCCCTCGAAGGCGGCAGCTCGCTATTCGACGACGATCTTGCCGTGCATGAAGGTGTGGATCTTGCAGTGGTAGGCGAAGGTGCCCTTCTGGTTGAACTGGACGACCTTCGTCGTCCCCGGCTTGATCCGGCCGGTGTCGAAGCTGCCGGCGCGGGTCGCCGTGTGGGTGACGCTGCTGGAGTTGGCGAAGGCGACCTTGCCGTTCTTGTGGATGTGCAGGGTCGGGGGGTGGAAGGCGAAGTGGTTGATGTCGACGCTCGTGGTCCCGCTCGCGGTCGCGGTGGCGCCGGAGGCGTCGCTGTCTTGTAGCGCGGCCAGGGTCAGCGCTGCGACCGCCGCCAGCAGGAGCGCGAACGTCCACCGTCCCCGCCGGTTCTTCGTTATCGTCATGGCCGGAGGTACGGGTGTCGGCGGCCCCAGGTTCAACCGATTGCTGACAGCCTTGCGTCCAACCGAATTCGCCGGCGAGCAATAATTGGTCCTCCCGGGCGGTTAGCTCAGTTGGGAGAGCATTCGGTTTACACCCGAAAGGTCACTGGTTCGAGCCCAGTACCGCCCACTTCCGCCTCGCTGGGGGCGGGGCGGGGCGACCGCCACGGCCGCCCGCCCGTTCGCCTAGGCCGACTTGGTGAGGCTGACCCCCGGCGCCGCGGCCGTCGTCTGGATCTTCACCCTGCTCACCCCCTCCTCGTATCGCTCGCGCTTGCCTGCGATAGGAGAGGGCATATATGCTCTAACCGTTTGCAGCGGTTCGCCAAACCCGCGCATTTAGCGGCGAAAGATTAGGGCACTTATGCTCCATCAGTCAGTCGTTCCAGATGGAGGGGAGGCGAGGTGGCCCGGAAGAGGAGGAAAGCCGCGAGGCGGAAACGCAAGGCGGGGAAATCGCCGCAGGAGGTCCTGGTCAAAGCCCTGAACCACCCGGTCAGGGTGAAGGCGCTGACCATCCTGACGGAAAGGACCGCCAGCCCGAAGGAAATCTCGGAGCAGATCGATGCCCCGCTGAGCAACGTCAGCTACCACGTGCGAGTGCTCGACGAGTTGGGATTGATCGAGATCCGGGAAGAAGAAAACGTGCGCGGCTCGGTCGCCCACTTCTACAGAGCGGTCGAGCGACCGCTGATCGACAACCCGGACTGGGAGAAGCTCGACACCAGCGTCCGCACCGCCTTCTCGGGCTACGTGATCGAAACGCTGATGAGCGACGCGGCCGGTTCGCTGGCCGCCGGCGTCTTCGACCGCCGCGAGGACCGCCACCTCAGCCGCACCCCGGTGCTGCTCGACCTCCGCGGCTGGCAGAGGGTGTCGCAGATCCAGGCGAAGGCGCTCGACCAGATCCTCAAGGAGCAGGCGGCCGCGGCGACGCGGCTGAGCGCGTCCGGGGAGCCGGGGATCCCGGCGATGGTCGGCATGGTCCTCTTCGAGGTGCCGCCGGGCCAGGCCGGCGAATAGGCCTCTCGTCGCGGACCGACCCCGGCGGGGGTCTTTTTTCGGCCCGCGCCCTTGAGTTCAACCGAAAGCCCGCAGTGCCAGGACCACGGCCACGACCAACCCGATCGCGGCGATCGCGATCCGCAGGGGGTCGCCGGGGATGCGGCGGGCGTAATGGGCGCCGACCCGGCCACCGGCGAACGAGGAGGCCATGATCGTCAGCGCGTAGCGCCAGTCGACCGGCGCGAGGAAGGCGTAGGCGACGGCGGCGAGGAGGTTGGCGCAGCCGGTGAGGACGATCTTCATCCCGTTCAGGTGCTGGAGGGTGTCGGCGACGAAGAGGGCGAGGATCGCGAAGAGGAGGATGCTGACGGCCGAGCCGAAGTAGGCGCCGTAGGCGCCGCAGAGGACGACACCGCCGAGGAGGAGCGGCGAGCGCTCGTTGCCGGCGTGGGGGATGCGGGAGGTGAGGCGCGGTTGCAGGAGGAGCAGCAGGCAGGAGGCGGCGACCAGCGCCGGCACGATCGCTTCGAAGGCGGCGTTCGAGGTGAGCAGGAGGGCGACGGTGCCGAGGACCGCGCCGGCCAGCATCGGCACGAGGAAGCGGGCGAAGCGCTCGCCCTGCTCGCGCAGCAGGTCGGCGTAGCCGAGGCCGGCGCCGACCGAGCCGGGGACGATCCCGACCGTGTTGGTGACGTTGGCCGAGAGCGGCGCCAGGCCGAGCGCGACCATGGTCGGGAAGGTGATCAGCCCGCCGCCGCCCGCGACCGCGTTGGTCGCTCCTGCCGCGGCGCCGGCCACCGCGACGGCGAGCAGCTCGAGCACGCCTCAATCCTCGCCGAAGAGGCGGGCGCGAAGGCGGGACCAGAGCGAGGTCGTATTTCCTTCCGGTATGTGGAGAGAAGTACGACCGCGCTTCTGCGCCCGCCGCCACTCCTCCGCGCTCGGCAGCCGCCCCGCCTTGCGGGCGCGCAGGACGCACTCGGTGTGGGCGTGGCGCCGGCGTGACTTGTCGTCTTCCGGCCAGATCAGGACGTGCTCGGAGAGCGCCGGCAGGTGCTTGCCGCAGATGGGGCAGCGGTACGTGGCCGGCTTCAGGTTCTGCGCCGGGCGCATCCCCCACCAGCGGGGCTCGTCTCCCTTGCCGACTTCGACGTTTCTCCCTCTCGGCGGCACAAACGTCGAGGTCGCGCCTAGCTCTGGCCCGTCTGGAGCTGCGGCGTCGGCGTCCCGCCGCGGCGCTTCTCGGCCTGGGTGACGACATCGAAGAAGTAGTCGTTGCGGCCGCGGCGCAGGGGGCGCGGCATCGCGTGGCGGGCGCTGCGGTGGGCGCCGGTGACGGCGCGAAAGGCCGCCTCATGCGCGGACGTCCAGGCGATGCCGAAGATCTCGCGAACCCTCGCGGGCAGCGTCCCCTTGACGATCAGGTTCTGGGTCTCGAGGTTGAAGCGGGCGCCGAGCGGCACCGGCTGGCGGAAGGCGACCAACGGCGCCATCTCCAGCGCGTGCTCGGTCGCCTGCAGGTCGGGCGAGGCGAGCTTGGCGTCGAACCAGGCGCGGAACTCGCGGTAGGTCGGCGGCACCGCCTCGCGGGGAAGGAGGAAGAGCTCGCCGAAGCGGACGTAGTCCTGCCACAGCGCTTCCTGCTCGGCGGCTCTGAGCGGGTGGACCATCGCCTCGTACATTGCCCGGCCGGAGTCGGCGATCACCGCCAGCGTCCACAGCATCAGCTCCGGGTCGAAGGCCGAGTAGGCGCTGCCGGCGGGGTACGGGCCCGCCGCCTCGGGCAGCTCGCCCTTGATCCGCTCGTGCAACCGGTGGACGGCCGCCAGCGCCTTGTCGGCCTCGGCCCTGGTGCCGAGGAAGACCGTCTCCTGGATCTTCGCGGTGCGGGCGAGGCGGGTGAAGGGATGGTCGCCGGCTGCGGTCGAGAGCATCGTGCCGGTGTAGGTGAGCGGTTCCAGCGCGCCGATCAGGAGCGCCCGCTGGCCGTAGAGGAGCCCGACCGAGCGCTCGCCGTGGACGCGGCGCGCCATCGACCTGCCCGGTGGGAAGTAGTAGTCGTCGCTCATAGGAGAACCTCCCCCTTGTTCTTCTGAGATCTCGATATGGAGGCCGAGCGAAGCGAGGCCGTCGAAGATCCCGGTCGAACGCATAGAGAAGCCGACCGCCGTCGGGAGAGCGCCATGGCCGCGTGCCCCGTAG
>DASTTQ010000036.1:0-4282 GCA_035760065.1 Solirubrobacterales bacterium | reverse complement strand
GGGGGGGGGGGCCCCCCCCACCGCCCCCTCAATCAAGCCCCCGGAGTAATCCGATACGCGTCAAACACCGACTCCACATTCCGAAGCCGACTGATGCAGTGTTTCAACTGCTCCGTATCCCCCACCTCGACCACGAACCGGTTCTTCACCATCGGGTGGTTCGTCGTGCAGGTGGCACCGATGATGTTGATCCCCGCCTCGGAGAAGGTCCGCGAGAGGTCCTCGAGCAGGCGGGTGCGGTCGTAGGCGTCGATCTGCAGCTCGACCCGGTAGGCGGCCTCGTTTTCGCCCTGCCAGGCGACGTCGACGAAGCGCTCGGAAGCGCGTTTCAGCGCCTTCACGTTCTTGCAGTCGGCGCGGTGGATCGTGATCCCGCGACCGAGCGAGACGTAGCCCTCGATCTCGTCGCCCGGGACCGGCCGGCAGCACTTGGCGAGGCGCACGGCGACGCTCTCGACGCCCTTGACCGTGATCCCGTAGTTGGAGGCGTTCTTGGTACGCCGGGCACGGTCCTCCCGCCCAGGCTGGGCGGCCTCGGCGACGTCCTCGACCCCCTCCCCCGCTTTCAGCCGCTGCATCAGCTTGTTGGCGGCGGTCTTGGCCGAGATCTTGCCCTGGCCGAGGGCGATGTAGAAGTCGTTGGCTTTGCGGAAGCCCATCTCGCGGATCACGTCGGCGAGCAGGGCCGAGCCGGAGACCCTCTGGATCGGGATGCCGCGCGTCCGCAGCGCTTCCTCGAGGCTCTCGCGGCCATCGCGCTCGGCGTCCTCGCGCCGTTCCTCTTTGAACCAGGCGCGGATCTTGTTGCGGGCGCGGCTCGTCCGCACCAGCTTCAGCCAGTCGAGCGAGGGACCGCGCTTCTGCTTCGCGGTCAGCACCTCGACGATGTCGCCCGAGCGCAGCTGGTAGTGCAGCGGCACGATCGAGCCGTTGACCTTGGCGCCGACGCAGCTGTGGCCGACGTCGGTGTGGACGGCGTAGGCGAAGTCGAGCGGGGTCGAGCCGGCGGAGAGGTTTTTCACTTCCCCCTTCGGGGTGAAGACGAAGACCTCGTCCTCGAAGAGGTCGACCTTCAGCGACTCGAGGAACTCGGTCGGGTCCTGTTCGCCCTCGGTCTCGACCAGCTGTCGCAGCCAGGTCATCTTTTCGCGCTTCGGGTCGCCGCTCGCCCCCTCTTTGTAGGCGACGTGGGCGGCGATCCCGTACTCGGCCAGCTTGTGCATCTCCTCGGTCCGGATCTGGATCTCCAGCGGCTTTCCCTCGGGCCCGATCACGGTCGTGTGCAGCGCCTGGTACATGTTGGCCTTCGGCATCGCGACGAAGTCCTTGAAGCGGCCGGGCAGCGGCTTCCAGAGCGAGTGGATGACGCCGATCGCCCCGTAGCAGTCCTTGACCGAGCCGACGATCACCCGCATCGCGGTGAGGTCGAAGATCTCGTTGAACTCGCGGCCCTTCTTGGCCATCTTCGTGTAGATCGAGTAGAAGTGCTTGGCCCGGCCCGAGATCTCGGCATCGATGCCGACCTGCTCCAGCTCCTTGGCCAGGAACTCGCCCGCCTCGGCCACGTACCTCTCCCGCTCGTCGCGCTGCTGGGCGACCAGCTGTTTGATTTCCGCGTACTTGCGCGGGTGCAGCGTGGCGAAGGCGAGGTCCTCCAGCTCCCATTTGATCGCGTGGATCCCGAGCCGGTGCGCGAGCGGCGCGTAGATCTCCAGCGTCTCGTGCGACTTCAGCGTCTGCTTCTGCTTCGGCAAGGCGCCGAGGGTGCGCATGTTGTGGAGCCGGTCGGCCAGCTTGATCAGGATCACCCTGACGTCGGTGGCCATCGCCACCATCATCTTCCGGTAGTTCTCGGCCTGGCGCTCGTCGCGGCTCTCGAAGGTGATCCCGGTCAGCTTCGTCACCCCGTCGACCAGCTGCGCGATCTCCTCGCCGAACTCCTCGCCGATCTCCTCGAGGCTCGCGGTCGTGTCCTCGACCGTGTCGTGGAGCAGAGCGGCGCAGAGCGTCTCGGTGTCGAGCCGCATCCCGGCGCAGATCTGGGCGACCCCGACCGGGTGGGTGATGAACTCGTCGCCGGAGTAGCGACGCTGGTCGGCGTGCCGCTCGCAGGCGAAGTCGAAGGCCCGCTCGACCTTCGCCCGGTCGATCGTCGCCACCGCGAGTGCGGTGCCGCCGCCCGAGCCGTTGCCGTTTTCGGACGCGCTCGAGTCGAACTCCTCGATCACGGCGAAGAGATCGGCCAGGAGCTCCTTGTGGGCTACCGCGGTTTCGGTCTTGCGAGGTATCGCCGGGCCTCCGAGAGTCTGTCGCTGTAGGCGCGGAACGCAGCCGAGCGCTGCAGATCCGTCCTCTCTGAGGATACGACCCGGACGGCGCCTGCGCCGCCCTCGGGCGCTCCCTGCACCAGGCCGAGCTCGGTCAGCACGCGGAAGCGACGGGCGCAGGCCTCGGGGCAGAGCGGGTGGTTGCCGGGGCCGGCGAGGGCCCGGCGTAGCTGCTCGCCCCCCGTTTCTCCAGCTGCCTGGATGGCACGAAACGCAGCGGCGACCCCCTCTCGCCCAGGCCATTGCTCGGCAAGCGCCTTGAGAGCGAAAGCGCACTCAGGCTCAGACCAGAGCACGTGGAGAAAGGCGGATGAGGCCGCGGCGGAAAGCGTCACCCGAATCTCGTCACCGGCCTCCGCGGGTGGATCGACGAGGACAACCTGCTCGAAGGCCGCGGCGAGCTCGGGCACCCGTGCCAAAGCGAGGTAATCCGTGACCGCGAGGCCTGACGCAGCTTTCGCTGCAAGCCGCTCGATCGTCTCGTCCGAGCAGCGATGACAGGCGACTGACGCCGCGCCCCCGTTGAATCGAGCCAACCCGCCGGCCCCGTTGCCGAGGCCGGCCCGGCGCGAGGCGTCGGCACAGACGACGAGGACGCCCGCGCCACTTGAAACCAGCTCGGCGATCGCGACCGCGGGGGAGCCAACGCTATGGACCACGCGACGTTCCCGCTTGGACTCGCGAGACCGTGACAGGGTCCGCATATCGGACACTGGGACAGACTCGCCGTCGAGGTCCGCCGTCAACTCGGCTTCGAAGCGGTGCCACCATTCGGATTCCTCGCAGGCACAGGAGTGCGGGAGCGGTGGCTCTTCCCCGTCCGCCTCGGGCTCCTCGAGCGGGTAGAGCTCACGCAAGACCACCCTCGGCTCGACCGAGCCGTTCCAATGGTTGACCTCCAACCGCACCGTCGCGTCGAGCAGGTCCTCGTCCTCGATGCCGAGGCTGGAGCGGCCGAAGGCGACGCCCAGCGCCCGGTGGGAGCCGCTGCGGAGGCTGAAACGGGCGTGCTTGCCCTCCCCCATCGCCCGCACGTCGGTGATCCGGGCGGACGGCACCAGAAGTCGCACCCCCGGGTTGCCCATGCCGAACGGCGCCAGCTGCCGCAGCTCCTCGGCGAGCTCGAGGCCCAGGCCGACACCGCCGACCATCGCGTCGACCTTTTCCGTCCGTCGCAGGTCATCCGCCGTAAGGACCTCGCTCGCATGAGCGGCGAACGCCTCCTGGAAGGCCGCAACGTTCTCGGCCCTGATCGTCAGCCCGGCCGCGGCCCGGTGCCCACCGAAGCCCTCGAGGTGCTCGGAGCAGCCCTCCAAGGCCGCGAGCAGATCGAAGCCCGGGATGCTCCGACCCGACCCCTTCCCCTCACCGTTCTCGCCGAGCGAGATGACGACCACCGGCCGGTGGTGCCGCTCCACCAAGCGCGAAGCGACGATCCCGACCACGCCGGGATGCCAGCCCTCGCCGGCGACGACGAACCCGTGGGCCTGGCGCAGGTGCTCCGGCAGCTCCCGCCGCGCCGCCTCGGCCGCGGCATCGACCTCGCGCTCGGTCGCCCGCCGCTCCGAGTTCGCTCGACTCAACTCCTCGGCAATCGCCTTCGCTCGCTCCCGATCCTCGGTGAGGAACAGCTCCACGCCCGCATCCGCGCGATACAGCCGCCCCGCCGCATTGATCCGAGGCGCCAACCGGAAAGAGAGGTCTCCCTCGTCCAACCGCTCCGGATCGCATTTCGCCGCCTCCAACAGTGCCCGGATCCCAGGACGCCTGGCCCGCCGAATCTCGGCCAGCCCCTTACGCACCAGCGCCCGGTTCTCCCCGACCAACGGCACCACATCCGCCACCGTCGCCAGCGCAACAAGATCAAGGTCCAACGCCTCGGAATCGGGGGCGGCATTTTCGGGACCTACTTGCTGGGTGGGTCCCGTAAATGCCGCCCCCTCCCGAAGCGCACA
>DASTTQ010000035.1:0-6385 GCA_035760065.1 Solirubrobacterales bacterium | reverse complement strand
AGAGGGCCTGCCGGTCGCCCAGACCGCGGCAATCGCGCTTGCGCGCTCGATTCCCCGCGAGTGCCGGAGGTCGCGCCTCCCTACAATTTCCCGTCGAATGGCCTCGCGGCTTCGCAGGCGGCGACGAAAGCCGCACCACTCCCTCTGGCACAAGTTCACGATCCCCTTGGGGATCTTCGTCGCGCTGGTGCTGATCGCCGGTGGGATCGCGGCCGCCTGGGCGCTCAACATCTACAACTCGGCGCCGCCGCTCTCCAGCCTGAAACCCGTCCAGAAGGGCCGCTCCTCGGCGATCTACGCCGCCGACGGCAGCCTGATCGGCTTCATCCGCTCCGAAAACATCCGCCAGCCGGTGCCGGCGAAGGCGCTGCCGCAGGTGCTTAAAGACGCCACGGTCGCGATCGAGGACAAGAACTTCTACGAGCACGGCGCGCTCGACTACCAGGGGATCGTCCGCGCCGCCTGGAAGGACGCGCTCGCCGGCGGCAAGCCGGTTCAGGGCGCCTCGACGATCACCCAGCAGCTGGTCCGCAACCTCTACATCCAGAACCGGGAAGAGACGATCAAGCGAAAGCTGATCGAAGCCCACCTCGCGGTCGAACTCGAGGAAAAGCACAGCAAGGAATGGATCCTCAAGGAATACCTCAACACCGCCCCCTACGGGACGGTCGAAGGGCAGACCGCGGTGGGGGCCGAGGCGGCGGCGCAGACGTACTTCTCGAAGCCGGCCAAGGACCTCGACCTGACCGAGGCGGCGCTGCTCGCCGGGCTGCCGCAGGCGCCCTCCGAATACAACCCGTTCCTCGACCCGAAGGCGGCGCTGAAGCGGCGCAACGAGGTCCTGCTGGTGATGCACGAACAGGGCTACATCGACGGCCTGGAATTCCGCGACGCCCGCACCCACGGCCTCGGCCTCGAACCCGGCGACAAGTACCAGGTGATCAAGGACCCGTTCCTCTTCGACCTGGTCCAGAACGAACTGATCGAAAAGTACGGGATCAACACCGTCCGCAACGGCGGCCTCAAGGCCTACACGACGATCGACCCGAGCCTGCAGCAGAAGGCGGAAGAAGCCGTGCAGAACTCCTGCTACGTCTGTTACCCCGAAGGCGGCCCGGCGGCCGGCCTCGCCTCGGTCGATCCGAGCACCGGCGCGATCGTCGCCCTCGCCTCGACCGAAGGCTACGCCAGCGAAAGCCAGTTCAACTACGCCTGGCAGGCGCACCGCCAGCCCGGTTCGTCGTTCAAGACCTATGTGCTGACGACGGCGATCAAGCAGGGGATCGACCCGGCGACCACCTACTACAACGGCACCTCGCCGATAACGCTGGCGATCCCGGGCGGCGGCACCTGGACCGTCAACAACGCCGAGCCCGGCGGCGGCACGATGAACCTCGAAACCGCCACCCACGACTCGGTCAACGCCGTCTTCGCCCAGCTGGACCTCGACGTCGGCCCCGAAGCGGTGACCGAAACCGCGCACGAAATGGGGATCGAAGCGCCCCTGCAGTCGGTGCCCGCCGAGGCGATCGGCGGTCTCGCGATCGGCGTCACGCCGCTGGAAATGGCCGACGGCTACGCGACCCTCGCCGACGGCGGCGTCCACCACGACCCGACGGCGGTCAGCCGGGTCGAATTCCCCAACGGCAAGGTCGACGACTTCGAAAGGGACTCCGGCGAACGGGTCCTCACCCCCGGCCAGGCCTGGGAAGTGACCCGCATCCTCGAGGGCGTGATCACCGAAGGCACCGGCGCCGGCTACACGTACATGGGCTGCAGCTCGGAGGCCGGCAAGACCGGCACCTCGGAGGGACTCTCCGACGCCTGGTTCGTCGGCTACACGCCGAAGTACTCGACCGCGGTCTGGGTCGGCCACCCGACCTCGCGCGAATACACCGGCTTCGGAGGCCCGACCGCCGGTCCGATCTGGCAGTCCTACATGTCGGCGGCCCAGGAAGGGGACTGCCCCGAATTCGAACAGCCGAGCTCGCTGCCCGAACTCGAAGGCCTGACCAGCGAACACACCTCTTCGTCTTCCAGCTCGAGCGGCTACGAAGAAGAAGAAGGCTACGAATACGGCGAAGAAGAAGAAGAAGGCGAAGAAGGCGAAAAGAAGGGCAAGGCGGAAAAGGAAGAACCCGCCGAAGAAGAAGCCACGCCGGCGCCCGAACCCGCTCCGGCCCCGCCACCCGCGCCCGCGCCGCCTCCCGCCCCCAGCGGCGGCGTCGGCGCCGGCTGACCTGCAACGACTCCGAACTTCACCTCGCTATAGCGGGTTGAACCTCGAAGTGGGCGAGCACTACTCCCCGATCAGCTCGATCCGGTAGCCGTCGGGGTCGCGGACGAAGCAGATGCGGTGGCCCTCGGTGCGGCCGCCGGGACGGTAGGGGGGCTTTTCGGGCTCGACGCCCAGCTCCGCCAGCTGCGCGAGGGTGTCGTCGAGGTCGCCGTCGACGAGGAGGGCGATGTGGTTGTAGCCGGTGCCGTGGTCGTAGCCGGTGACGCCGTGGTTGTAGGTGAGCTCGAGGCGGGGCTCTTCGCCGGGTAGGGCCATGAAGACGTTGATCGCCTCCTCGCCGATCGGCATCCGCCGCACCTCCTCGAAGCCGAGCTTCTCGTAGAAGGCGACGGAGCGATCGATGTCGCCGATCCGGTAGCAGGTGTGGAGAAAACTGGTCACCGGGCTCGCTAGAGGGTACCGGGGGCGGAAAGCAGCGAAAACTAGGTAGTCGGTTTGGTGTGGAGAGGAGATCTCTTGAATGGAGCCGCCGCCCGTACTAGCTTCCCCCGCTCGGGCAGGCAGGGGATGCCCGGGCCAGCTAGTCAAACCTCCACCTAGAGAAAGGCACGCCTTGCACAGCAAGCTTTCACGCCGCGCCCGCCTGCGGGTCCTGGCTCTCGCCGTTCCGGCCGCCGCCTTCGCCGCCGCCGTCGGCAGCTCGAGCCTCGCCGGAGCAGCGGAATCCACGGTCCCCGAGACGGGGAAGACCGATGTGGTCAAGATCGAACTGACGAAGGGGAAGCTCCACTTCAACGCCCCGGAAACCGTCGCCTACGGCGACCAGCTCGAGGTCGAGAACGAGACCAACCCGAAACAGGTCGGCCCGCACACCTTCTCGCTGGTCACCAAGGGCTCGATCCCGAAGACCGCCAACGCCCGCAAAAACTGCTTCACCCCGAAGCACATCTGCCTGGCGATCGCCAAGTGGCACGGGTTCAACCCGAAAACGGAAAAGATCACCACCAACCCGGCGAAAGCGGGCCCGGAAGGCTGGAGCACGATGGGCAACGCCACCGGCAAGAAGGGCGACTCCTGGTTCACCGGCGAAAAGCCGGGCACCAGCATCACCCAGCAGGTGACCGCCGCTCCCGGTACGACGCTCTACTTCCAGTGCGCCGTCCACCCGTGGATGCACGGCAAAGTCACCGTCACGCCCGCCCCGACCGCCTGAGCAGCTAACGGCTGGGCAGCCCTCAGACGCACGCCGCCTCGGGCGCCGAGCCTTCCTCGGCGCCCTGGGCGGCGGCGCGCTCGCCGTCCTCCTGCCCCTGAGGGGCAGGAGCGGCGGCCTCGTGCCGATCTCCTCCGAGCCGGCGCCGGCGCTCGCCGCCGTCCCCTTCCGCGACCGGCTGCCGATCCCACCGGTCCTCGACGAAGACCACATACGGATCCCGATCCGCGAGGCTTCCCAGCAGGTCCTGCCCGGCCCGAAGACCAGGCTCTGGACCTTCGGCGGCAGCTTCCCCGGCCCGACCGTGCGCCGCCGCGCCGGTCGCCGCACCCGCGTCACCTTCCACCACGAGCTGCCGGAGAAGGCCGGCGAGCTCTCGATCCACCTCCACGGCGGCCACAACCGCCACCGGTTCGACGGCTACCCCGGCGGCCTGACCGAGCGCCAGCCGGTGTCCTACTACTGCCAGATCCCGCGCGGCCTCTCGCCGCGGCAGTCGGGCAACGATCTCCTGCTCGAGCCCGGGGCGCGGAAAACCTACGTCTACGACCTGGTCGAGGACGGGCGCCCCGAACGGGCCGCCTTCCAGTGGTACCACGACCACCGCCTCGACCGCACCGCGCGCCACAGCTGGAAGGGCTTGGCCGGGATGTGGATCGTCGACGACGCCTTCGACGAATCGCTGCCGCTGCCCCGCGGCGACCGCGACCTGCCGCTGATGATCGCCGACCGCACCTTCGACCGCCGCAACCAGCTGATCGATCCCTTCACCGGCAGGCGCCCGCCCGCCGACGGCATCCTCGGCGAGACGATCCTCGTCAACGGCGCCTACATGCCGCACCACCCCGTCAGCCCCTGCCGCTACCGGCTGCGCCTGCTCAACGTCTCCTCCTTCCGCAGCTACAACCTGCAGCTCTCCAACGGGGCGCCGATGATCCAGATCGCGACCGAGAGCGGGCTGATGCCGAAGCCGATCCGCCGCCGCGAGATCATGCTCGGGCCGTCCGAGCGGGTCGAGGCGATCGTCGACTTCGCCCAGATGCGAGGCGAAACGGTCGAGCTGCGCAGCACCAAGCGGCACCCCGGCCGCAACCCCGAAGGAGCCCACACCTACGGCGGCGCGCTGATGCAGTTCCGGGTCGGCACGAATCGCGTCGCCGACCGGGCCCGCGTCCCGCGCAACCTGCGGCCGCTGCCGGACTGGACGCGCAGGGCGAACCGCAAGCCCGACCACCGCTGGGAGATCACGATCGGCGGCTTCTTCAAGACCACCTGGCGGATCAACGGCCGCACCTTCGACCCCGCCTACGTCGAGGCCAGGCCGCGCCTCGGCTCGGTCCAGACCTGGGAGTTCGTCAACAGGACCAGCGTCGCCCACGTCATGCACCTGCACCACACCGACTGGTACCTGCTGGAGCGCAACGGCAAGGCACCTCCGCCCTGGGAAGACTGCCTCAAGGAGACCTTCTTCCTCTTCCCGAACGAACGCATCCTCGTCGCCGGGCACTTCTCCGACTACAGCGGCAAATTCGTCGTCCACTGCCACATGCTCGACCACGAGGACCACGGCCTGATGAGCCAGTTCCAGGTTGTGCAGGGTTGAGGAAACACGCGCTGACCGGCGTTCGTGGCGTCGGCCGCGCAATGATTCGGCGATGGGCCGCGACGAGCACGAACGCGCAGTGCGCTTCCGCACCGCGCGCCGCGATCCCGAGCTGACCGTCGTCGAGGGCTTCCACGCGCTGAAGCACGCGCTGCGCTTCGGCGCCGAGCTGGTCGAGGCGGTCGCCGTCGACCCGGCGGCGCTGGAGCGGATGGCGGCCGACCTGGCGCCGGACCTGGAGGGCCGGTTCGCCGGGAGGGTCGAGAAGATCGACAGGCAGGCCCTGGCCGACCTCGTGCCCCTGATCCCGCACACCGGCGTCGCCGCGATCGCCCGCCGGCCGCCGGTCGACCTCGGCGCCGCCCTCGCAGATCCCGCCCCCGCCCCCGTGGTCCTGCTCGAGCAGCCGCGCAACATGGGCAACATCGGTGCTTGCATCCGCGTCGCCGCCGGCGCCGGCGCGGCGGCCGTGATCGCCACGGGCGAGAACGACCCCTGGCATCCCGACGCGGTGCGCGGCGCCGCCGGCCTGCAGTTCGCGCTCCCCGTCGCCGCGGTCGAGTCGCTGCCGGCGAGCGACCGGCCGCTGCTGGCGGTCGACCCCGAGGGGGAGGAGCTGGCGCCGGGCCTGGTGCCGCCCCGCGCCGTCCTCGCCTTCGGCACCGAGCGCCACGGCCTCAGCGCCGAGGTCGTCGAGCGCGCCGAGGCTCGCCTCTCGATCCCGATGCGCGAGGGCGTCTCCAGCCTCAACCTCGCCACCTCGGTCGCGATCGTCCTCTTCTTCATGCGGTTGACTACGGATGCCGCGGGCAGGGTCGAGACTAGATTCCACGAATAGTCATCCTGGCGGAACCGCCGTGTACCCAGTCCCGTAATCGAAAGGAGCGACATGCCGCTCGCCGACATCAGCTTCGGGGAAATCCTCCTCGTAGCGCTGGAGATCTTCTTCTTCGTGGTCTGGATCTGGATCCTGATCACGATCCTGACCGACCTGTTCCGCGATCACGAGCTCTCGGGGTGGGCGAAGGCGGCGTGGGTCCTCTTCCTCGTCTTCATCCCCTTCTTAACGGCGTTGATCTACCTGATCGCCCGCGGCGAGGGGATGCGCGATCGCACGGTCAAAGCCCAGGCCGACGCGAAAAAGCACTTCGACGAATACGTCCGCCAGCAGGCCCACGTCGCCTCCCCGGCCGACGAACTGCACAAACTCGCCGAGCTCAAAGACAAAGGTGCGATCAGCCAGCAGGAGTTCGACCAGGCGAAGGCCAAACTGCTCTCGTAGGGGCTCGAGTGGGGCGACTTATGTCGGCTATGACGACATAAGTCGCCC
>DASTTQ010000034.1:0-49243 GCA_035760065.1 Solirubrobacterales bacterium | reverse complement strand
AGCGCAAAAGCGCCAGCGCGACGAGCAGAAGCGGCGCGAGCGCGAGCAGCTCGCAAAGAAACAGAAACAGGCGGCGGCGCAGCGCCAGCGCGGCGGCGTCATCGGTTTCCTGGTCTCCTGCTGGGCCGAGCTGAAGAAAGTGCAGTGGCCCGACCGGGAGACCCTGGTCCAGGCCACGGCCGTCACCATCCTCTTCGTCGCCGTCGCGGCCGCCTATCTCGGCGCCCTCGACGCGGCATTCAACTGGCTCATAAAGCACATCCTCTAGACGAGGATCCGAGACAAAGGCTGCAGATGTATCGCTGGTACGTGATCAACACCTACTCCGGGCACGAGAACAAGGTCAAGCACAACCTCGAGCACCGGGTTCAGACGATGAGCCAGAACCGCAACGTGCGGCAGGTCGTCGTCCCAACCGAGCAGGTCTCGGAGATGAAGGACGGGCAGAAAGTCCAGACCGAGAAACGGACGATGCCCGGCTACGTCCTCGTCAACATGGAGATGACCGACGACGCCTGGAACCTGGTCAAAAACACCCCCGGGGTGACCGGATTCGTCGGCGCCGAGCGCAACAAGCCGGTGCCGCTCTCCAAACCGGAGGTCGACCGCCTGCTCCACCGCGAGACCGCCGAGCGACCGCGCACCCAGGCCCAGTTCGCGATCGGCGAATCGGTCAAAGTCATCTCCGGCCCGCTCTCCGACTTCTCCGGCGAGATCGCCGAGATCAACGAGGACGCGGCGAAACTCAAGGTCCTGGTCTCGATCTTCGGCCGCGAGACCCCGGTCGAGGTGGGCTACGACCAGGTCAAGAAGATCTAGCTCGCGAAGACCGCTACCCTCCCGAACCCCTCATGGCCAAGAAAGTCCTCACCGTCATCAAGCTGCAGATCCAGGCGGGCAACGCCAACCCGGCGCCGCCGGTCGGCCCCGCGCTGGGCCAGCACGGCGTCAACATCATGGACTTCTGCAAAGCCTTCAACGCCCAGACCCAGGGCGAGGGCGGGACGATCATCCCGGTCGAAATCACCGTCTTCGAGGACCGCTCGTTCGACTTCGTCACCAAGACGCCGCCCGCCGCGGTGCTGATCAAGGAAGCGATCAAGATCCCGAAGGGCTCGGGCGAGCCGCACGTCAACAAGGTCGGGACGATCTCCGACGCGCAGATCCAGGAGATCGCCGAACGCAAGATGCCCGACCTCAACGCCAACGACATCGACGCCGCGAAGAAGATCATCGCCGGCACCGCCCGCTCGATGGGCGTCGACGTCGCCTAGGAGACTTCGAATGGCCCACGGCAAACGCTTCCGCGCCCAGTACGACAAGGTCGACCGCGACCGCGCCTACCCGCCGGCCGAGGCGATCGCGCTGATCAAAGAGACCGCGAGCGCCAAGTTCGACGAGACCATCGAGCTGCACGTCCTGCTCGGCGTCAACGTCCGCCACGCCGACGAGCAGCTGCGAGGCACGCTGGCGCTTCCGCACGGGCTCGGCAAGGACGTCGCCGTCGCCGTCTTCGCCCAGGGCCAGCAGGCGCGTGACGCCGAGGCCGCGGGGGCGGACTTCGTCGGCGGCCAGGACCTGGTCGAGAAAGTCCAGGAGGGCTGGACCGGCTTCGACGTCGCGATCTCGACGCCGGAGATGATGAAAGCCGTCGGCCAGCTCGGCCGCGTGCTCGGCCCCCAGGGCAAGATGCCGAACCCGAAGGTCGGCACCGTCACCGACGACGTCGAGAAGGCCGTCGGCGACTCGAAGTCGGGCAAAGTCGAATACCGCACCGACCGCCAGGCGATCGTCCACATGGCGATCGGCAAGGCCAGCTTCGACGCCGACAAGCTTCTGGAGAACTACCAGGCCGTGATCGAGGAGATCAACCGGGCCAAGCCCTCCTCGGCCAAGGGCAAATACCTCGTATCGGTCACCCTGGCGACGACGATGGGCCCCGGAATCCGCGTCGACGCCACGGCCAAAGCCGACCGCGAGACCTCAGCCGGTGCGGAAACCGCTGCGGCTTCCACCGAGACCGCGTCCGAGCCAGTTACCGCCTGATCTCGCCCTCGCCTCCCCGGGACGCGATTGTCGCCTCTGCCCGGTTCCCGAGGGTTCGTCTGACGCAGGCAGCGTCCGGGCCACCAAGGCCGAAACGCCCCATCCGATCCCCTTCTGTTCCTTATCGTCGTATAGCAGGCCAAAGGAACAGGTAAGACCGGCGCCTTGTCCTCTTCTGTTCCTTATGCCTGCATAGCGAGGATAAGGAACAGAAAGAAGAGCATTTGACGGAGCCGGATACTCATGAGGCGGGCTGACTCGCCAATCGGCCCGGTGATCTGCGTGGCGAGGCTTCATCGTCTACACTGCGTCGCCGCTAACCGCAGACCATCGGCGGGGCAGTGCCCATAAGCCCGGTGCAGGTGAGACGATGAACCGCGAGGAAAAGTCCGCAGCCATACAAGAGATCGCCGCCCAGATCGAGGAGTCTGAGGCGATCTTCGCTGTCGATTACCGCGGCATCAGCGTCCCCCAGGCGGCCGAGCTGCGGTCGAAGCTGCGCGAAGCCGACGCCAGCTTCCGCATCGTCAAGAACCGCCTGACGAAAATCGCCGCCGACCAGGTCGGCGAGGAACGGCTGGGCGAGCTGCTGGCCGGCCCGACCGCGCTCACCTTCGTCCGCGGCGACACCGCCCAGGCCGCGAAGGCGATCACGACCTTCAACAAGGAGCACGAGGTCCTCACCTACAAGGGGGGCTTCATGGACGCGACCTCGCTCGACGAGACCGCGTTCAAGTCGATCGCCAAACTGCCCGGCCGCGAAGTGCTGAACGGCCAGCTCGCCGGCGTCGTCGCCAGCCCGCTCACCGGCCTGGTCCGCGGGCTCGGCAGCATGATCCAGGGCCTGGCGTTGCAGCTCGGGCAGATCGCGGAGCAGGGCTTGGTCAGCGGCGAGGCTCCAGCCGCCGAGCCGGCCGAGGCCCCGGAGGAAGAGCCGGAGGCCAAAGCAGAGGCTTCAGATGAAGAGACTTCAGATGAGGATTCAAACGAGGAAGAGGGGTAGGAACCGATGGCAACCAAGACTTCAACCGAGGACTGGATCGAGGAGCTGAAGAGCATCTCGGTCCTCGAGCTCTCCGAGCGGATCAAAGCGCTCGAGGAGGAGTTCGGTGTCTCCGCGACGGCCGTCGCGGCCGCGGCTCCGGCCGCCGCGGCCGGTGGCGGCGGTGGCGAGGAAGGCGGGGGGGAAGAGTCCTCGACCGTCGACGTCGTCCTCAAAGAGGTGGGCGGGCAGAAAGTCCCGGTGATCAAGGTGGTCCGCTCGGCGACCGGCCTCGGCCTGAAAGAGGCCAAGGCGCTCGTCGACGAGGCTCCGAAAGCGATCAAAGAGGGCGTCGAGCGCGACGAGGCCGAAAAGCTCAAAGCCGAGCTCGAGGAGGCCGGGGCCACGGTCGAGCTCGCCTAAAGCGAGCGATCGGGGTCCCCGATCCCGCTCGGGGAGCCAAGCTTGAAGGCGCCTGCGGCCGTGTGTTATTTTTCGCGGTCGCGCGCCATTTGAGTCTCCCTGCCCATATTTGCGCTGTATCCACGTCCCTCTGACCGTCCGAGGAGTCGCCGACTTTGGCACGTTCCAACGCTGCCCCCGTAACCCGTAGGAGCTTTTCCCGCCTAGACAACCCGCTTGAGGTCCCACATCTGATCGACATCCAGCGCCGGTCCTTCGAAGAACTGACGGATCCGAAAGCTGGGGGCCTGCGGGAGACCATCAACGACATATCCCCGATCGAGGACTACACGGGGAACCTCCAGATCGTCTTCGGCGACTTCAAGTTCGAGGAGCCGCCGCACACGATCGAGGAGTGCCGCGAGAAGGACATGACCTACTCGCGCCCGCTGACCGCGACCGTCGCCTTCCAGAACAAGGAGACCGGCGAGATCCGCGAGCAGGCCGTCTTCATGGGCGACTTCCCGTGGATGACCGAGCGCGGGACCTTCATCATCAACGGCACCGAGCGCGTCGTCGTCACCCAGCTGGTCCGCTCGCCGGGCGCCTACGTGATGGCGCCGAAGGACCCCGAAAAGCAGATCTTCATCGCCAACCTGATGCCGGCCCGCGGCTCCTGGCTCGAGCTCGAAGTCGACAAAAAAGGCAAAGTCTTCGTCCGCATCGACCGCAAGCGGAAACTGCCGGTCACGGTCCTGCTGCGGGCGATGGGCTACGTCGAGGACGAGAAGCTCCTCGACCTCTTCGACAACTCGGTCTACATCCGCCACACGATCGAGGCGGACACCGAAGCGACGAAATCCGAAGAGGGCGCCCTGATCGAGCTGTTCAAAAAGCAGCGCCCGGGGGAGCCGCCGTCGGTCGACGCCGCCAAAGCGCTGCTCGAGCAGCTCTTCTTCGACCCCAAGCGCTACGACCTCACCCGGGTCGGCCGCTACAAGCTGAACGCCCGCCTCGACCTCGACATCGACCTCGAGACCCGGGTCCTCACCCACGACGACATCATCGCCCTCGTCAAGGAGCTGGTGACGCTGCCGAAGCTGCTCGGCATCCCGGAGGAGATCGACGAGGAGAACCCGATCAAGGACTACGCCGCCGAGGCGATCACCTACCCGCGCGAGCAGGTCTACGACCACCTCGACGAGTACGAGCACTTCGGCAACCGCCGCCTGCGCACGGTCGGCGAGCTGATCCAGGAGGCCTTCCGCATCGGCCTCTACCGGATGGAGCGCGTCGTCCGCGAGCGCCTCACCACCGAGGACGCCGACGCGATCACCCCGCAGACGATCATCAACATCCGCCCGGTGGTGGCGGCGATGAAGGAGTTCTTCGGCTCCTCGCAGCTCTCGCAGTTCATGGACCAGACCAACTCGCTGGCCGGCCTCACCCACCGGCGACGGCTGTCGGCGCTCGGCGCCGGCGGCCTGACCCGTGAGCGGGCGCCGATCGAGGTCCGCGACGTGCACCCGACCCACTACGGCCGGATGTGCCCGATCGAGACCCCGGAGGGGCCGAACATCGGCCTGATCGGCTCGCTCTCCTCCTACGCGCAGATCTCCGAGCACGGCTTCGTAACCACCCCCTACCGGCTGGTCGAAGACGGCGTCGTCAGCGACGAGATCGTCCACTTCGACGCGACCCAGGACGAGGACAAGGTGATCGCCCAGGCGAATGCCGAGATCGATCCGAAGACGAAGAAATTGAAGGGCCCGCAGGTGCTGGTCCGCGCCGGCGAGCAGGAGTACGCGACCGCCGCACCCAAGGAAGTCGACCTGATGGACGTCTCGCCGTCCCAGATCTGGTCGGTGGCGACCTCGCTGATCCCGTTCCTCGAGCACGACGACGCCAACCGGGCGCTGATGGGCTCGAACATGCAGCGCCAGGCGGTGCCGCTGCTGAAGCCGGACCCGCCGCTGATCGGGACGGGGATGGAGCGCCGCGCCGCGATCGACACCGGCGACGTCGTCCTCGCCGACGAGGCGGGCGAGGTCACCCACGTCGACGCCGAGCGGATCGTCGTCACCAGCGGTTCGAAGAAGCACGAGTACAAGCTGCACAAGTTCATGCGCTCGAACCAGGGGACGATCATCCACCAGCGGCCGATCGTCGACGCCGGCCAGAAGGTGAAGGCCGGCGACGTGCTCGCCGACGGGTCTTCGACCGGCGGCGGCGAGATCGCCCTCGGCAAGAACTGCCTGGTCGCCTTCATGTCCTGGGAGGGCTACAACTTCGAGGACGCGATCATCCTCTCCGAGCGCCTGGTCAAGGACGACGAACTCACCTCGATCCACATCGAGGAGTACGAGATCGACGCCCGCACGACCAAGCTCGGCGACGAGGAGATCACCCGCGACATCCCCAACCGATCCGAGGAGAGCCTGCGCAACCTCGACGAGCGCGGCATCGTCCGCGTCGGCGCCGAGGTCGTCTCCGGCGACCTCCTGGTCGGCAAGGTGACGCCGAAGGGCGAGACCGAGCTGACCGCCGAGGAGAAGCTGATCCGCGCGATCTTCAAGGAGAAGGCGCGCGAGGTCCGCGATACCTCGCTGAAAGTGCCGCACGGCGAGGGCGGCGTCGTCATCGACGTCCTCACCTTCAGCCGCGACGACGGCGACGACCTGCCGCCCGGCGTCAACGACCTGGTCCGCGTCTACGTCGCGACCAAGCGCAAGATTGCCGAGGGCGACAAGCTCGCCGGCCGCCACGGGAACAAGGGTGTGATCTCGAAGATCGTGCCCGAGGAGGACATGCCGCACCTGGCCGACGGCACCCCCGTCGACGTCATCCTCAACCCGCTCGGCGTGCCGAGCCGGATGAACATCGGCCAGATCCTCGAGACGCATCTCGGGTGGGTCGCCGGGCAGGGCTGGTACGACGACGGCTCCGAGGCCTACAAGCAGGCGCACTCCGACCAGGGCGACGGCCGCGTCTACGTGGCGACGCCGGTCTTCGACGGCGCCACCGTCGAGGACGTCGACGAGGCGCTGGTCAAGTGGCAGGAGGAGAACGCCGAGCGGGGCATCGACCTCGGCGTCGACAAGAGCGCCCGGCCGGGGGCCCAGGCTTCCGGCACCGCGCAGCTCTACAACGGCCGCACCGGCGAGCCCTACGAGGGCAAGGTGACGGTCGGCTACATGTACATCCTCAAGCTGCTGCACCTGGTCGACGACAAGATCCACGCCCGCTCGACCGGGCCGTACTCGCTCGTCACCCAGCAGCCGCTGGGCGGCAAGGCGCAGTTCGGCGGCCAGCGCTTCGGCGAGATGGAGGTCTGGGCGCTGGAGGCATACGGCGCCGCCTACACCCTGCAGGAGATGCTCACGGTCAAGTCCGACGACACGGTCGGGCGCGTCAAGGCCTACGAGGCGATCGTCAAGGGCGAGAACATCCCCGAGCCCTCGATCCCGGAGTCCTTCAAAGTGCTGCTGAAGGAGATCCAGAGCCTCTCGCTCGACGCCAACGTGGTCTCCGAAGGCACCGACGTCGAGATATCCGACGAGGAAGACGACCTGCTGAAAGCAGCCGAGGAGCTGGGGATGGACCTGACCGGCGTTCGCGCCGACTCCTCGAACGGAGCGGCGGACGAGCAGGAGGAGCAGGTGATCGCCGAGGGCGAGGCGGGAACTGACGGTGATGGCGCCGGAGCGGCTGAGGAAGCCGCGCCGGCCGAGGTGGAGGACTGATGATCGACATCAACAATTTCGACGCGATCGAGATCGGGCTCGCGTCCTCGAAGAAGATCCGCTCCTGGAGCTGGGGCGAGGTCACGAAGCCCGAGACGATCAACTACCGGACGCTGAAGCCCGAGAAAGACGGGCTCTTCTGCGAGCGCATCTTCGGTCCGACCAAGGACTGGGAGTGCTACTGCGGCAAGTACAAGCGGGTCCGCTACAAGGGCATCGTCTGCGAGCGCTGCGGCGTCGAGGTGACGCGATCCAAGGTCCGCCGCGAGCGGATGGGGCACGTCGACCTCGCCTCGCCGGTCTCGCACATCTGGTTCTTCAAGGGCGTTCCGAGCCGGATCGGCTACCTGATCGACATGGCTCCCAAAGAGCTGGAGAAGGTCCTCTACTTCGCCGCCTCGATGGTCACCTGGGTCGACGAGGAGGCCCGCGACAAGGACGTCGGCAAGCTCGAGAAAGAGGTCAACAAGGTCGTCGAGTCCTACGAGTCCGAAAAGCAGAAGCGGACCCAGGAGCTGAACGAGGGCTTGGAGCGCCGGATCGCCTACCTGGAAGGCGGCGCCCAGGACAAGTTCGACGACGAAGACCACATCTGGGCCGACTCGCTGAAACTGACGGCTGCGCAGCTGCGGAAGCTCAAAGACGAGGACCGCACCAAAATGATCAAAGAACTGCGCAAGCAGTTCGACGCGGAGATCGCCGACACCGAGGCCTACCTGGAAGAGGCCGTGGAGCGGATGCAGGAGGTCTGGAAGATCTTCACGGAGATGAAGCCGAAGGACGTGATCAACGACGAGACGGTCTTCCGCGAGCTCAAGGACCGCTTCGGCTCCCCGTTCGGCTGGGGCGAGTACTTCCGCGGCGGCATGGGCGCCGAAGCGGTGCGCGACCTGCTCGAGCAGGTCGACCTTGCGGCCGAATGCGAGGAGCTGGAGCAGACCATCAACAGCTCCAAAGGCCAGAAACAGGCTCGCGCGGTGAAGCGGCTGAAAGTCGCGAGCGCCTTCCTGCACTCCGACAACAGGCCCGAGTGGATGATCCTCGACGCGGTGCCGGTGATCCCGCCGGAGCTGCGGCCGATGGTCCAGCTGGACGGCGGCCGCTTCGCGACCTCCGACCTCAACGACCTCTACCGCCGGGTGATCAACCGCAACAACCGGCTGAAAAGGCTGCTCGACCTCGGCGCTCCCGAGATCATCGTCAACAACGAGAAGCGGATGCTGCAGGAGGCGGTCGACGCGCTGTTCGACAACGGCCGCCGCGGGCGCCCGGTCACGGGCCCCGGCAACCGGCCGCTGAAGTCGCTCTCCGACATGCTCAAGGGCAAGCAGGGGCGCTTCCGCCAGAACCTGCTCGGCAAGCGCGTCGACTACTCCGGCCGCTCGGTGATCGTCTCCGGCCCGAGCCTGCGGCTGCACCAGTGCGGCCTGCCGAAGCTGATGGCGCTGGAGCTGTTCAAGCCGTTCATCATGGCCCAGCTGGTCGAGCGCAAAGCGGTCCAGAACATCAAGGCCGCCAAGAAGATGGTCGAGTCGATGATCCCGGAGGTCTGGGACGTGCTGGAGGAAGTCATCCACCAGCACCCCGTGCTGCTCAACCGGGCGCCGACCCTGCACCGCCTCGGCATCCAGGCCTTCGAACCGGTCCTGGTCGAGGGCAAGGCGATCCAGGTCCACCCGCTCGTCTGCCACGCCTTCAACGCCGACTTCGACGGCGACCAGATGGCGGTCCACGTGCCGCTCTCCGCCGAGGCCCAGGCCGAGGCGCGGATCCTCATGCTGTCGGCCAACAACATCCTCTCCCCGGCTCACGGGGCGCCGCTGGCGACCCCGACCCAGGACATGGTGCTCGGCATCTACTTCCTGACCTACGGGCCCGAAGCGGAGGAGCTGGCGAAGGTCGACGAGGACCTGAAGGCCGGCAAGGGCGCCAACGGGTCGGGCCCGAAGGTGCACGTCTTCCGCTCGGCGCAGGAGGCCGAGCTCGTCTACGAGAACGGCGGCTGCGGGCTGCACGACAAAGCCGAGTTCCGCCGCGCCGGGCACGAGCACTTCCTGACCACGGTCGGGCGCATCATCTTCAACGAAAAGATCGAGCGCGCCCTGGCCGAAGCCCTGGAAGAGGACTTCGATCCCGAGCAGTACGAGTTCGTCAACCGCTCGCTGAAGAAGAAGGACATCAACCAGATGGTCTCCGACCTGGTCGCGGCCTACGGGGCGCCGGCGGTCTCCCAGGTGCTTGACGCCTTCAAGGACCTCGGCTTCCACTACGCCACCCAGGCCGGGATCACGGTCTCGAAGAACAACGTGGTGTCGCCGCCGGAGAAGCCGGAGATCCTCGATCGCTACGAGAAGGAAACCGAAGCGATCGTGCAGCAGTACGACGAGGGCTACATCACCGCCGAGGAGCGTCACGAGGCCGTGACGAACCACTGGAACCGGGCCACCGACGAGGTCGCGCAGGCGATGGAGGACAACCTCGAAGAGCTGAACCCGATCTTCATGATGGCCAACTCGGGCGCTCGCGGATCGTTCAAACAGATCCGCCAGCTGGCCGGGATGCGCGGCCTGATGGCCAACCCGAAAGGGGAGATCATCGAGCGGCCGATCAAGGCCAACTTCATGGAGGGGCTCTCGGTCCTCGAGTACTTCATCTCCACCCACGGCGCCCGAAAGGGCCTCGCCGACACCGCCCTGCGGACGGCCGACTCCGGGTACCTGACCCGGCGCCTGGTCGACGTCGCCCAGGACGTGATCGTCCGCGAGGAGGACTGCAAGACCAAAGACCACATCGAGATGGCGATCCGCAAAGACGACAACTCGCTCAACGACAACCTGATCGGGCGGCTGGCGGCGAAGAAGCTCGAGACCAAGCGCGGTCGCGAGCTGCTCAAGCGCAACCAGCTGATCACCCACAAGGACGTCGAGGAGATCGCCGAGGCCTTCGGCGAGGAGGAGATGACGGTCCCCGTCCGCTCGGCGCTCAAGTGCGAGGCCGAGTCCGGGGTCTGCCGCTCCTGCTACGGCATCTCGCCGGCGACCGGGTCGATGGTCGACATCGGCGACGCGGTGGGGATCATCGCCGCCCAGTCGATCGGCGAGCCGGGGACCCAGCTGACCATGCGCACCTTCCACACCGGAGGCGTCGCCGGCCAGGACATCACCCAGGGCCTGCCGCGGATCGTCGAGCTCTTCGAGGCGCGCAAACCGAAGGGCCTGGCGCAGATGGCCGAGGCCGCGGGCAAGGCCTCGATCGAGGAAACCGACAAAGCGCTGAAAGTGATCGTCACCGAGTCGAGCGGCGAGGAGCACAGCTACAGCTTCCCGCTGCGGACCCGCCTGCACGTCGCCGACGGCGACCGGGTCGAGGTCGGCGAGCAGCTGAACGAAGGCTCGCTCTACCCGGCCGACCTGCTCGCGATCCGCGGGCGCACCGCGACCGAGCTCTACCTCGTCGAGGAGGTGCAGAAGGTCTACCGCGCCCAGGGCGTCGACATCAACGACAAGCACATCGAGCTGATCGCCCGCCAGATGCTGAAGAAGGTGCGGATCGAGTCGAAGGGCTCGACCAGCCTGCTGCCGGGTCAGCTCGAGGATCGCGGCAACCTCAAACGGCTGAACAAAAAGATCAAGGAAGAGGGCGGGACCGCGGCCAAAGGCGAGGAGGTCATCCTCGGGATCACCAAGGCCTCGCTGGCGACGGAGTCGTTCCTCTCCGCGGCCTCCTTCCAGGAGACGACGAAGGTGCTCACCGACGCCGCCCTCGAGGGCAAACGGGACCGCCTGGTCGGCCTGAAGGAGAACGTGATCATCGGCAAGCTGATCCCGGCCGCGACCGGCCTCAAGCACTACCGCACGGTTGCGATCGAGCCGGCCGAACCGATCGAGCCGCCGACGGACGACGACCTGCTCGAAGACGACGAGCTCGCCGCCGAACTGGGCGTCGACGGCGTGGAGGCCCCGGTCGAGGGCTTCGGCACCTCCTTCGCGGAGGAGCTCGAGGAGCTCGCCCAGGAGATCGAGTCGTCGTCGGAAGACGCGAAGTAAGTAGTCGGGAGAAGCCCGAGATGCGGCGAAGTACGGATGCGTACGGAGCCCCTGGGCGGGTACAAATGAAGTACCCCAAGAACCAGAGCTTCTCATCTTGAGGTACTTCATTTCTCCTTGAAGCGCCGAGAGGTCGGGCCCCAACCCGACCTCTCGGTGTATTGCGGATGAGGGCTCGGCTCAGCCGGCGAGGCAGAGGGCGAAGACGGTGAGCGTGTCTTCGCCGCCGGTGTTGTTCTGCGCTTGGTAGAGCCAGCCTTCGCCCTGAGGGCGGCTGCTGGTCATCTCGGTGCCGAAGTGGCCGGGCTGGCCGCCGCCGCTCAGCACCTGCTCGCCGGGGGCGCAATCGACGCTGACGCTGCCGGCGGCGCCTTTGGCGACTTTGGTCGTGTTGGTGCGGACGGTGACGGTGGCGAGCTCGCTGGAGGCGACCGAGTTCGGCCCCAGGTCGTTCGCGCTCAGCGACTGGTCGGCGACCTCGGAGGAGGTGACCGAGTTTTCGCCCAGGTCCTGGTTCGTCAGCGAGTCCGGCGCCACCTCGGACGAGGCGACCGCGTTTTCGGCGATCTCCTCGCTGCCGACCGCGTCGGGGGCGATCTTCTGGGCGTTGACGGCGTTGTCACGCAGGTCCACCGTGCGGACCGTGCCATCGACGATCTGCGCCGAGCGGACGCTGTTCTTCGCGATCCCCACCGCGAAGGCGCTGCCGGTGAGGGCGAGGAAGAGCGCCACGCAGCTGATCACGAGGGCGGGCGAGGGGCGGAACGAGCGGGTCTTGCGGGTCATCGGGGGTCTCCTTTCGTCGTTGTCAATCCCGATGACGGCAGCTTCGGCCCGGACGCCCGCCGCAGCTACGGACCCCAGGGGTGAACCTCCTCACACCTCTTGGCCAGGCGCGATTGCAAACCCCTGGTTGACAAAAGCGCCTAGGACACGAAACTGGCTGGGCAGCCAGTCCTATAGATTGCCACCCATGCCCTCGTCCCAGAAGGCCTGCATCATCGGCGCCGGCAGCTCGGGGATCGTCGCGGCGCAGGTGCTGAAGGCGCGCGGGTTTCCCTTCGACTGCTTCGAGAAGGGGTCGCAGATCGGCGGGAACTGGCGCTACGAAAACGACAACGGGATGTCGTCGGCCTATCGCACGCTGCACATCAACACCTCGCGGCGGGTGATGGCCTTCAAGAGCCTGCCGATGCCGGATCACTATCCGGACTACCCGGACCACTTCCAAATGGCCGCCTACTTCGACGAATTCGCCGACCACTTCGGGCTGCGGGAGAAGATCGCGTTTCGGACCGAGGTGACGAAGGTGGAGCCGGCCGACGGCGAGTGGGCGGTGACGACGAAGAGGGAGAAGGGCGGCGAGAGCACCGAGCGCTACAGGGCCGTGCTGGTCGCCAACGGCCACCACTGGGACCCGCGCTGGCCCGAACCGGCCTTCCCGGGCTCCAAGGAGTTCGAGGGGGAGCAGATCCACGCGCACCACTACCGCGAGCCCGACGTCCTGCGAGCCAAGCGGGTGCTGGTGCTCGGGCTCGGCAACTCGGCGACCGACATCGCGGTCGAGTCCTCGCGGATCGCCGACAAGACCTTCCTCGCCGTGCGTCGCGGCGCCTACGTCCTGCCCAAGTACATGAACGGCAAGCCGATCGACGAGACGACGACGCCCCTGATCTCGCGCTTGCCGCTTTCGGTCCAGCGCTTCTTCGCGATGAAGGGGCTGGGGATCGCCGCAGGCGACGTGACCGATTACGGGCTCCCCAAGCCAGACCACAAGCTGTTCGAGGCGCACCCGACCGTTTCTTCGGAGCTGCTGCCGCGGCTCGGCCACGGGGACATCACGGTGAAGCCGAACATCGACCGCTTCGCCGGCGGCCGCAGCGTCCGCTTCGTCGACGGGAGCGAGGAGGAGATCGACCTCGTCGTCTACTGCACCGGCTACAAGATCACCTTCCCCTTCTTCGACCCGAAGGTCTTCTCGGCCCCCGACAACCGCCTGCCGCTCTATCGGCGCGTGGTCTCGGTCGAGCGCCCGGGCCTCTACTTCATCGGCTTCATCCAGCCGCTCGGGCCGATCATGCCGCTGGCCGAGGCGCAGTGCGAATGGGTCGCCGACCTGCTCAGCGGCCGAGCGACGCTACCGGCGGCGGGGGAGATGAAGCGGGAGATCGCGAAGGGGGAACGGAAGCAGGCGAAGCGCTTCGTTGCCTCTAAGCGTCATACCGTCGAGGTCGACTTCCACCCCTACCTGCGCGAGATCCGGCGCGAGCGAAAGCGGGCTGCGCAGCCGGCTTGACGACGCGGGGGCGCCCGCCGGGCGGGCAGGGAGGAGCGAGCGCTGCGGCGCCCCCTCCGTGCGGCCCGCGACGCGGTCCCTTCGGCAGCATCGGACGCGGGCGCCGCTTGTAGCCGCCGCCGTCATCGTCGGTCGCCGGTTCCGGTTCGTCGTGCTGCTTGGCGGCCCACCAGACGAGCCAGAGCGAACCCAGCACCGGGATCTTCAGCACCACGAGCAGGAAGAAGATCGGCCAGAACCCCGTCACCCACCCCAGTGTAGAGGCACCACCAGGGCGCTAGGCGATTTTGCAAACCACTGGTTGACAAAAGCGCCTGGACAGCTTCCTCAGCCGAGTGGAAGCGCCCAGCTCTCGAGGGCGGTCACATGTGCCTCCTCCAGCCCGAGGTGGGGCTCGGTGGGGACGAGAAGGGTGGGGGCGGGCCGGCGCTCCGCCCACGCGAAGCAGCTCTCGTCGAAGTTGTCGTCGATCCAGGCGATCGCGCGGGCGCCCGCGTAGGCCTCGATGGCCGGCAGCTTCCAGTGCGCCCCACCGGCCGAGGGCCGGGTGTCGAAGGAGATGTGCGGGAGCTCGGGCAGCCCCAGCAGCTGCGGCATGTAGAAGTTCGCTTTGTCCTCCCAGCCACTTGCCCACACGAGCTCAAAGCTCTCGGCAAGCCGCAGCAATCGATCTCCGCAGACAAGCGAGATGCAATGCGGCACCCCGTCGACCAGCTGCACCCGCGTATGAGCTGGTCTCTCCTCAAACCCGAAGAGACTGATAACCCCGTCAATGTCAACTGCCAAAAGAGGTCGGTCGAGGGACGGGGGATGGCCCTCGGGCTGGCGGATACTCAAAATGCCGGCCTAATTAGGCCGGCATTTGTCAGAACGAGGGCCATCCCCCGTCCCTCACCTACCAGCGATAGTGAGCGAACGCTTTGTTCGCCTGCGCCATGCGGTAGATGTCGTCCTTCCGCTTCCAGGCGCTGCCCTGCTGCTGATTGGCGTCGAGGATCTCGCCGGCGAGCCGCTCGGCCATCGAGTACTCGCGGCGCGCGCGGGCGAACTGGACGAGCCAGCGGACCGCAAGCGTGCGGGCGCGGCGCGCGGGAACCTCGACCGGGACCTGGTAGGTGGCGCCGCCGACGCGGCGGGAGCGGACCTCGAGGACCGGGGTCAGCGTCTTGATCGCCGACTCCAGGGTCTCGACGGCGTCCTCACCGGCGCGCTCGCCGACGATCGCCAGGGCGTCGTAGACGATCCGCTCGGCCAGGCTCTTCTTGCCGTCGACCATGACCTTGTTGATCACCTGCTGGACGAGGCGGTTGCGGTGCCTGGCGTCCGGGTCGATCGGCCGGATCTGCGCTGCGGAGCGGCGGGGCATCAGGAAGCTTTGACGCCGTAGCGGGAGCGGGCCTGCTTGCGGTCGGAGACCCCGGCCGCGTCGAGCGTGCCGCGGACGACCTTGTAGCGGACGCCCGGCAGGTCCTTGACGCGACCGCCCCTGATCAGGACCACCGAGTGCTCCTGCAGGTTGTGTCCCTCGCCGGGGATGTAGGTAGTGACCTCCATCCCGTTGGTCAGGCGCACACGGGCGATCTTGCGCAGCGCCGAGTTCGGCTTCTTCGGCGTCACCGTGGCGACGCGGGTGCAGACGCCGCGCCGCTGCGGGGCGGCAACGCGCTTCTTGCGACCCTGGCCCGACTTGAGGCCCGGGGTCGCGGTCTTCTTCTTCGGGCGCTTGCGGCCCTTCCTGACGAGCTGATTCGTATTCGGCACGGCCGCGCATAGTAGAGCAGTCCGGCCAAGACCATCCCCCCGGCCGCCGCCAGCTCGGCGAAGAACCCGTCCTCCAGCACGGCGGTGGCTCCGGCGAAGCGCGAGCTCTGGCTGCCGACGTCGAGCCCGGCGGGCAGGTCGACGAGGAGGATGACGGCGGTCGCGACGAGTCCGAGGAGGGCGACGAGGAGGCCGAGGCGGCGGCGCTCGCGGACCAGCGCCAGCAGGCCAATCGCAACCGCGAGGACCCCGACCGGCACCAGCAGGTAGGCGTGGGCGTCGCCGGCGGTGCGGACCGCCTCGGTGGGTACGGCCGCCACCTGGGGGAGGCCTGCGTAGCCCGGTTGCCCGATCTCGACGGCGCGGTAGTCGATGAACTGGGAGATGGCGAGCAGGGCCCCCGCGGCGATCAGGACTGCAGCCGCTGCCCGGGCGGGGGTGACGATCGCGCTGGCCGCACTCGCCAGGCGGACCAGCAGGGCGCAGACCCGGCGGAACGCCCGCTCGATCGCAGCGACTCCTTTGAAGAACCAGGCGAGCAGCGGTCGCAGCAGCGGCCAGAGGAAAGCCCAGGTCCGGCGCGCGGCGAGAGCGCCGTGATGACGCACTCGCACTACCCCCGGATAGGCCCGCTCCAGGCCGCGGTTCGCCGCCCGGTCGATCTCTCGCGACCGGCGGCGAAGCGCTGCTATCATCGCCCGTCGCTCAGGCAGTTTTCGCTGTTTTTTCGCAGGACGCTTCGCCGGGCCCCGTGGGGCCTTTTTTTGCGGCTTATCACCACTACTCGACTTAGGAACCATGGCACGCAGCTTTCCACTGGAGAAAACCCGGAACATCGGGATCATGGCGCACATCGACGCCGGCAAGACGACGACGACCGAGCGCATCCTCTACTACACCGGCCGCACCCACAAGATGGGCGAGGTCCACGAGGGCGCTGCCGTCATGGACTGGATGGAACAGGAGCAGGAGCGGGGGATCACGATCACCTCGGCCGCGACCGCCTGCGAGTGGAAGGACCACCGCATCAACATCATCGACACGCCCGGCCACGTCGACTTCACGGTCGAGGTCGAGCGCAGCCTCCGCGTGCTCGACGGGGCGATCGCCGTCTTCGACGCCGTCGCCGGCGTCGAGCCCCAGTCGGAGACCGTCTGGCGCCAGGCCGACAAGTACGGCGTCCCGCGCTTCGCCTACATCAACAAGATGGATCGCACCGGCGCCGACTTCTTCAACTCGGTGCAGACGATGACCGACCGGCTCGGCGCCAACCCGCTGCCGATCCAGCTCCCGATCGGCGCCGAGGAAGACTTCAAGGGCGTCGTCGACCTGGTCCGGATGAAGGGTTTGATCTGGACCGACGAGCTCGGGGCCGCCTACGAGGAGATCGAGATCCCCGCCGAGCTGGCGGACCAGGCCGAGGAATACCGGACCCAGCTGGTCGAAGCCTGCGCCGACTACGACGAAGAGCTGATGGAAGCCTTCCTCGGCGAGGAGGAGATCCCCGAGGACAAGCTTGTCGCCTCGCTGCACAAGGCGACCCTGGCGACCGAGGTGACCCCGGTCCTCTGCGGCACCTCGTTCAAGAACAAGGGCGTGCAGCCGCTGCTCGACGCGATCGTCGAACTGCTGCCCTCTCCCCTTGAGGTGCCGCCGGTCACCGGCGTGGTCCCCGCCGGCAAGGGCCAGTCCGAAGCGAGCGAGGCCGAACGCGAGGCCAGCGACAGCGCGCCGTTCGCCGCCCTCGCCTTCAAGGTCATGTCCGACCCCTACGTCGGCAAGCTCACCTACTTCCGCGTCTACTCCGGCAAGCTCGAGAAAGGCGGCCGCGTCCTCAACGTGAAAACCGGCAAGACCGAGCGGATCGGCCGCCTGCTGATGATGCACGCGAACAGCCGCGAGGAGATCGACGAGTGCTACGCGGGCGACATCTGCGCCGGCGTCGGCCTCAAGGACACGGGCACCGGCGACACCCTCGCCGCCCCCGACGCGCCGATCGCGCTGGAGAGCATCGAATTCCCGGAGACCGTGATCGCGGTCGCGATCGAGCCGAAGACCAAAGCCGACCAGGAGAAGATGGGCAACGCCCTCCAGCGCCTCGGCGAGGAGGACCCGACCTTCCGGATCGAATCCGACGAGGAAACCGGCCAGACCCTGATCCACGGGATGGGCGAGCTCCACCTCGAGGTGATCGTCGACCGGATGCTGCGCGAGTTCAAAGTCGAGGCCAACGTCGGCAAGCCGCAGGTCGCCTACCGCGAGACGATCCGCAAACGGGTCGAGAAGGTGGAGGCCCGCTTCGTCCGCCAGACCGGTGGCCGCGGCCAGTTCGGCCACGTCGTCATCAACATCGAGCCGGCGCCCGGCGAGGGTTTCGAGTTCGACAACAAAATCAAGGGCGGCGTGATCCCGGGCGAGTTCATCGGCCCGGCCGAGCAGGGGATGCGCGAGGCGCTCGAAAACGGCGTCAAGGCCGGCTATCCGATGGTCGACGTCAAAGTCGAGCTCGTCGACGGCTCCTACCACGACGTCGACTCCTCGGAGATGGCGTTCAAGATCGCCGGCTCGATGGCGATCCAGGAAGGCGCTCGCAAGGCCAGCCCGGTCCTGCTCGAGCCCGTGATGGCGGTCGAGGTGGTCACCCCCGAGGACTTCCTCGGCGACGTCATCGGCGACCTCTCCCGGCGCCGCGGCAAGGTCCAGGGCCAGGACCAGCGCGGCAACGCCCTCGCCGTCCAGGCCTTCGTCCCGCTGGGCGAGATGTTCGGCTACGCGACCGAACTGCGGTCGATGACCCAGGGCCGGGCGACCTACACGATGCAGTTCGAGCGCTACGAGGAGGTCCCCTCGAACATCGCCGAGGAGATCGTCGAGCACCGCTCAGGCGAGCCGGTTGGTGCAACCTCATGAGCCCGACCGCGGACGAGCGCTGAACCTGGCTATATTTCCCGGGTTGCCCGCAGGCGGGCATCAACCGCCTGCGACCGAGCCGCCCACAGACTCAAGCAACTAGACCAGACAGAAACCACACAACTTTCGAAAGGCGAACGGAGAGAATGTCGAAGGAGAAATTCGAGCGCGATAAGCCGCACGTGAACGTCGGCACCATCGGTCACATCGACCACGGGAAGACGACGCTGACGGCCGCGATCACGAAAACGCTCTCCACCGTGGGTGGTGCCGAAGCGCATAGCTTCGAGGAGATCGACAACGCTCCGGAGGAGAAGGAACGCGGGATCACGATCGCGACCTCCCACGTCGAGTACGAGACCGAGAACCGGCACTACGCCCACGTCGACTGCCCGGGCCACGCCGACTACGTGAAGAACATGATCACCGGCGCGGCGCAGATGGACGGCGCGATCCTGGTCGTCTCCGCCGCCGACGGCGTCATGCCCCAGACCCGCGAGCACATCCTGCTCGCCCGTCAGGTCAACGTCCCGCACGTCGTCGTCTTCCTCAACAAGATCGATCAGGTCGACGACGACGAACTGGTCGAGCTGGTCGAGGAGGAGGTCAAGGAACTCCTCGACGAGTACGACTTCCCGGGCGAGGAGACGCCGATCATCAAAGGCTCGGCGCTGAAGGCCCTCGAAGGCGACGAGGAGGCCCAGAAAGCGGTCTTCGACCTCGCCGCGGCGCTCGACTCCTACATCCCGGAGCCGGTCCGCGAGTTGGACAAGCCGTTCCTGATGCCGATCGAGGACATCTTCTCCATCACCGGCCGCGGCACCGTCGCCACCGGCCGGATCGAGCAGGGCGTCGTCAACACCAGCGACGAGGTCGAAATCGTCGGCATCCACCCGGAGACGAGCAAAACCACCGTCACCGGGGTCGAGATGTTCCGCAAGATCCTCGACGAGGGACAGGCGGGCGACAACGTCGGCTGCCTCCTGCGCGGCACCAAGCGCGAGGAGATCGAGCGCGGCCAGGTGCTCTGCAAGCCCGGCTCGATCACGCCGCACACCAAGTTCAAAGCCGAGGTCTACTGCCTGAAAAAGGAGGAGGGTGGCCGTCACACCCCGTTCTTCTCGGGTTACCGACCTCAGTTCTACTTCCGGACCACCGACGTGACCGGGATCGCCAACCTCCCCGAGGGGACCGAGATGGTGATGCCGGGCGACAACGTCGAGATGACGATCGAGCTGATCCAGCCGATCGCGATGGACCAGGGTCTGCGGTTCGCCATCCGCGAGGGTGGCCGCACCGTCGGCTCGGGCGTCGTCTCCGAGATCATCGAGTAGCGACGCCACCGGGGCGGGCGCGGCCCGCCCCAGCCGCCCTCGGGCGGGACAACTGCAAAAGGACATACGACCGGGGCGGCGCCCCACAGCAAAGGGGCCCCGCCCTCTTTGCGCGGTAAAGAGAAGAACGAGAAGAGAGAGACAGCAGCGAAGTGGCCACCATTGCGGCACAGAAAATTCGAATCCGGCTGAAGGCGTACGACCACGACGCCATCGATCGAGCTGCCCGCGAGATCGTCGAGACCGCGGAGCGAACCGGTGCCACCGTCTCCGGCCCGGTGCCGCTGCCGACCGAGAAAAACGTCTACTGCGTGATCCGCTCGCCGTTCAAGGACAAGGACTCGCGCGAGCACTTCGAGATTCGCACCCACAAGCGGCTGATCGACATCCTCCAGCCCTCGCCGAAAACCGTCGACTCGCTGCAGAGGCTGGACTCGCTTCCCGCCGGCGTCGACATCGAGATCAAGTTGTAGTCCACTCATGGCGGCGATCCTCGGCAAGAAGCTCGGCATGACGCAGGTCTTCAAAGAGGACGGCAGCGTCGTGCCCGTGACCGTGATCGAGGCCGGTCCCTGCAAGGTGACCGCCGTCCGCGATTCCGACCGTGACGGCTACCGGGCCGTCCAGCTCGCCTTCGGCGAGGTCAAGCAGGGCAAGCTCAGCAAGGCCGAGGAAGGCCACCTGAAGAAGGCCGGTGCGGCGCCGATGCGCCACCTGGTCGAGTTCCGCGACGAGGACCTCGACGCCGAGGAGGGGCCGAAGGTGGGCGATGACGTCACCGTTTCCGGCTTCGAGCCGGGTCAGAAGGTCAAGGTCGCCGGGATCTCGATCGGCAAGGGCTTCCAGGGCGGGATCAAGCGCCATAACTTCAGCCGCGGCCCGGTCAGCCACGGCTCCCACAACGTCCGCGCCCCGGGCTCGATCGGCGCCAGCGCCTTCCCCGCCCGGGTCTTCAAAGGGATGCGGATGCCGGGCCAGATGGGCAACAAGCGGGTCACCCAGAAGGGCCTCGAGATCGCCGACGTCGACGCCGACCGCAACCTGCTGCTGATCAAGGGCTCTGTCCCGGGTGCCCGCAACGGCATCGTCGAGGTGAGGACCGATGGCTAGCGCCAAAGCAGTCGTCCTCGGCAAGGCGACCAAAGCCGACCTGCCGAAAGAGCTCTTCGCCGAGCCCTTCCACCAGTCGCTGGTTCACGAGGCAGCGCGCGCGGACCTGAACTCCCGCCGCCGCGGCACCGCTTCGACCCTGACCCGCGGCGAGGTCTCCTTCACCACCGCCAAGGCCTGGCGCCAGAAGGGCACCGGCCGCGCCCGCGTCGGCACGCTCGGCGTCCCCAACCGCTTCGGCGGCGGCGTCGCCTTCGGCCCGAAGCCGCGCCGCTACACGGTCAAGGTCAACCGCAAAGCACGCCGGCGGGCGATGCGCTCGGCCCTCTCGGTGCACGCCGAGCGCGGCTCGATCGCCGTCTGCGACGCTGCCGACTTCGAGACCCCGTCGACCAAGGCCGCCGCGCAGGCGCTGGCGAAATGGGGGGCGAAGAGCCCGCTGCTGGTGATCGTGACCGCCGAAGAGGTCGGGGCGATGAAGAGCTTCCGCAACCTGCGCCGGACCCATGTCCTCGAGGTCGGCGCCGCCGGCGTCGCCGATGTGATCGGAGCCGCCGCGGTCGTCGTCTCCGAAAGCGCGCTGGAGACCCTGAAGGAGAGGCTCGGCTGATGGACGCGCGCACGATCCTGATCCGCCCGGTGATCTCGGAGAAGAGCTACGCGCTGATCGCCGAGGGCAAGTACACCTTCCGCGTCAACGACCGGGCTCACAAGACGCAGATCGCCAAGGCGGTGGAAGAGGTCTTCGGGGTCAACGTCGCCGAGGTCCGGACCGCCAAGGTGCGCTCGAAGCCGAAGCGCCGCGGCCTGACCAAAGGCAAGACCCGCGCCTGGAAGAAGGCGATCGTCCAGCTCGCCCCGGGCGAGCAGATCGACCTGTTCCAGGGCGCCGAGACCGCCTAGGGAGACTGAGAGATGCCGAACCGCAAAACCAAACCGACCAGCCCCGGCCGCCGCTTCGCGACCTACCCGCTGCGCGAGCAGCTGACCGCGTCTGAGCCGGAGCGGAAGCTGACCGAGGGGCTGAGGAAGTCCGGCGGCCGCAACGCCAACGGCCGCGTCACCGCCCGCCACCGCGGCGGCGGCGCCAAGCGGCGCTACCGCAAGATCGACTTCAAGCGCCTCAAGGACGGCGTGCCGGCGAAGGTCGCCTCGATCGAGTACGACCCCAACCGCACCTGCTACATCGCCCTCCTCCACTACGCCGACGGGCACAAGGACTACATCCTCGCCCCGGCGCAGCTGGCGGTCGGCGACGTCGTCAAATCGGGCTCCGAGGCCGACATCAAACCGGGTCACGCGATGGCACTGGGGCAGATGCCCACCGGCACCATCGTCCACAACGTCGAGCTGATCCCCGGCCAGGGCGGCAAGCTCGGCCGCTCCGCCGGCACCTCGATCCAGCTGGTCGCGAAGGAGGGGGAGATGGTCACCCTGCGCCTGCCCTCCTCGGAGATGCGAATGGTCCGCGCCGAGTGCCGCGCGACCGTCGGCGTCCTCTCCAACGCCGAGCACCAGAACCTCAAGGTCGGCAAGGCCGGCCGCAGCCGCCACAAGGGCAAGCGCCCGCAGACGCGCGGCGTCGCGATGAACCCCGTCGACCACCCGCACGGCGGCGGCGAGGCGCACCACACGCCCGGCGGGCACCCGGTGACCCCATGGGGCAAACCGACCCTCGGCTACCGCACCCGCAAGAAGGGCAAGCAGTCCGACCGCTACATCGTCCGCGGCCGTCGCCGCGGCAAGAAGAAGGGCCGTTAATCATGGGTAGGTCTACGAAAAAGGGCCCGTGGGTCGAAGAGCGCCTGATGGGGCGGATCGTTGCTCTCAACGAGGCCAACAAAAAGCAGATGGTGAAAACCTGGTCGCGGACCTCGACGATCTTCCCGGAGATGGTCGGCCACACGATCGCCGTCCACGACGGAAAGAAACACGTCCCGGTCTTCATCTCGGAGTCGATGGTCGGCCACAAGCTCGGCGAGTTTGCGCCGACCCGCCACTTCCGCTCCCACGGCGGTAAGGACTAGCGATGGCCGACGAGAAAAAAGACAAAGCCGAGAAAAAAGACGCCGCCAAAAAACCGGCGGCGAAAAAAGAGGCCAAAGCGAAAAAAGCTCCGGCGAAAAAAGCCGAGGGCAAAAAAGCCGCGAAAGCCAAGAAACCGGCTGCGAAAAAAGAGACCGCGGCCAAAGGCAAAGAGAAAAAAGCCGAGGGCAAAGGCAAAGGCGCCAAGAAAGAGGCCAAAGCCAAGAAAGAGCCGGCGAAAAAAGCTGCTCCGAAAGCGAAAGCTCCGGCCACGCCCCCGGTGGTCAAAGCCAGCGCCCGTTACGTTCGCGTCGCCCCGCGCAAGGCGCGGCTGATCGCCGACCAGGTGCGCGGCATGCACATCGAAAGCGCCCGGGCGCTGCTGCAGTTCTCGCCCCGCGGCGCCGCCCACCCGATCCACAAGCTGATCGACTCCGCGGCCGCCAATGCGGAAAACAACCACGACCTGATCGGTGACGAGATGCGAGTCGCCTCGATCACGGTCGACGAGGGGCCGACCCTGCGCCGCTACCGTCCGCGGGCGATGGGCCGCGCCACCCCGATCAACAAGCGAACCAGCCACATCCGCGTGGCTCTGACCCCGGCGGAGGACTAGAAGGCGATGGGACAGAAGATCCACCCCGAGGGTTTCCGCGTCGGCTACATCCACGACTGGAAGTCGAACTGGTACGAGGACAAAAACTTCGCCGACGTGCTCCAGGAAGACCTGGCGATCCGGGACCACATCGAAAGCAAGCTCGCCCACGCCGGGCTCTCGAGCATCACGATCGAGCGCCGCGGCGAGGTCGCGGTCGACATCCACACGGCGCGGCCGGGGATCGTGATCGGCAAGTCGGGCAGCGAAGTCGACGCCCTGCGCAAAGAGCTGCACAAGCTGATCGGAAGCCCGGTCAAAGTCAACATCCGCGAGGTCAAACGACCCGAGCTCGACGCCAAACTGGTCGCCCAGTCGATCGCCGAGCAGCTGCAGAACCGGGTCGCCTTCCGGCGGGCGATGAAACGGGCGCTGACTTCGGCGATGCGCTCCGGGGCCAAGGGCGTAAAGGTCCAGGTCTCGGGCCGTCTCGGCGGCGCCGAGATGGCGCGGACCGAACACTATTCCGACGGCCGCGTGCCGCTGCACACGCTGCGCGCCGACATCGACTACGGCTTCTTCGAGGCCCGCACCACCACCGGCCGGATCGGCGTCAAATGCTGGATCAACAAGGGCGAGGTGATGCCGGAGGGCTTCCGCTCCGAGCTGACCTCGACCGACAGCGAGCCGCAGGGCCAGAGCGGGCGCGGCCCACGCCGCGACGATCGGGGTGGCGGCGGACGCGGGCGCGGCCCGGGCGGCGATCGGGGCGGTCGCGGCGGCGGTCGCGGGCCCGGCGGCGGCCGTGGTCCCGGGGGCGACCGCGGTGGGCGCGGGGGTCGCGGGGGAGGCGGTCGCTGATGCTGATGCCGAAACGGGTCAAGCACCGCAAACAGTTCCGCGGTCGCATGCGCGGCAACACCAAGGGCGGCAGCAGCGTCGCCTTCGGCGAGTACGGGATCAAGGCGCTCGAGCGCGGCTGGATCACGAACCGCCAGATCGAGGCCGCCCGGGTGGCGATGACCCGCAAGATCAAACGCGGCGGCAAGGTCTGGATCAACGTCTTCCCCGACAAGCCGTACACGAAAAAGCCGGCCGAGACCCGGATGGGCTCGGGCAAGGGCAACCCCGAGGGCTGGGTCGCCGTGGTCAAGCCCGGGAAAGTGATGTTCGAGTTGGCAGGCGTGCCCGAGGAGCTGGCGCGCGAAGCGCTGCGCCTGGCCGGGCACAAGCTCCCGGTGAAGACCAAGTTCGTGACGCGCGAGGGGGTCGGCGAGTGATGAAGGCCTCTGAGGTCCACAATCTCAAAGACGACGAGCTGGTGGCGAAGCTGATCGACGCCAAGCAGGAGGCCTTCAACCTCCGCTTCCGGCACGCGACTGGCGAGCTCGAGAACACTTCCCGCCTCGGCGCCGCCAAGAAGGACATCGCGAGGCTGCTGACCGTGGCCAAGGCCCGAGGTATCGATGTCGAGAAAGAGACGCGACGGATATGAGCGACGAGGAAACGAAAAAAGACGAGACGACCGAGGAGACTCCGGTTCAGGACGAGGGCGCCGAGTCGGCGGGTCCTGTCGAGGGGTCAGACTCTTCGTCCTCGCAAGCTGCGGGCGAAGAGCCCGACCCCACGCCACCCGCCGAAGAGGCGGAGTCGGCTGACGCTGAGGCTCCGGCCGCTGAGGCTGGCGATTCAGCTCCGGAAGAGGAGGAAGCTGAGGCTGCTCCGACCGCTGAGGAGGCACCGGGGGCGAATCCTGAGGATGAGTTGCCTTGGAAGGAGAAGCGGCGGTTGGCCAAATCGCGGCGGCCGCGGAAGGCTCGGGCGTCGAGTCCGGAGGAGCGGAAGGCTGAACGGGTTGTCGAGCGGAAGCGGAAGGCTGAGCTGCGGCGCAAGCAGCGGGCCGCGGCCAAGGCCGCGCATACGGCTGGGACCGGGACGCCGGTGGCGGAGCGGGAGGCTAACGCGGCCAAGGTCCGCCAGGGCATCGTCGTCTCCAGCAAAGGGGACAAGTCGATCACCGTCCGCATCGACATCGCCCGGCGTCACCGCACCTACGAGAAGATCGTCCGCAGCTCGACCAAGCTGCACGCCCACGACGAGCGCAACGAGGCCGGCGAGGGCGACGTGGTCCGCGTGGTCGAGACCCGGCCGCTCTCGAAGACCAAGCGCTGGCGCCTCGTCGACGTGGTGGAGAAAGCACGATGATCCAGCAGGAGTCCAGGCTCAAGGTCGCCGACAACTCGGGCGCGCGGGAGATCCTCTGCATCCGGGTCAAGGGCGGCTCGCACCGTCGCTACGCCAGCGTCGGCGACGTGATCACGGCGACGGTGAAATCGGCGAGCCCGCAGGGCGCCGTCCGCAAGGGCGAGGTCGTGCAGGCAGTCGTCGTCCGCACCCGCAAGCCGCTGAGCCGCCCCGACGGCACCTACATCTCCTTCGACGAGAACGCCGCGGTGCTGATCGACCCGGCCAGCAACAACCCGCGCGGCACCCGCATCTTCGGCCCCGTCGCCCGCGAACTCCGCGACCGCAACTTCATGAAAATCATCTCCCTCGCTCCGGAGGTCCTCTAGCGATGGCGAAGTCGATGCGCATTCGCACCGACGACCAGGTGGTCCTAATCAGCGGCAAGGATGCCGGCAAGAAAGGCCGCGTCGTCCGCACCGACCCGAAAAAGCGGCGCGTCTACGTCGAGGGCCTGAACATGATCAAGCGCCACGAACGGGCGCGCTCGCAGGCCGACCTGAAAAACCCGCAGGCCGGCGGGATCGTCGAGAAGGAGGGCCCGATCGACGTCTCCAACGTGATGCTGCTCGATCCCAAGGACAACAAACCGACCCGCGTCGGCGTTCGCGTCGACAAGGGCGGCAAGCGGGTCCGCTACGCGAAGCGGTCCGGAAACGAGATCGGCTGATGGAGGCGACCGTGGCACCGACCTCCCAGGCGGCCCCGCCGCCGCGCCTGCGCGACCGCTACGAGCAGGACGTGCTGCCGGCGCTGACGAAGAAGTTCGGCTACTCGACGCCGATGGAGGTCCCGCGCCTGGAGAAGATCACGCTCAACATGGGGCTCGGCACCGAGAAACAGGACAAACGGGCCTTCGAACTGGCGCAGGAACAGCTGGCGACGATCGCCGGCCAGCACCCCAACGTGCGTCGCGCCCGCAAGTCGGTGGCCTCCTTCAAGCTGCGCGAGGGAATGCCGGTCGGCGTTTCGGTGACGCTCCGCCGCGCCCGGATGTGGGAGTTCCTGGATCGCCTGATCTCGATCGCGGTGCCGCGGATCCGCGACTTCCGCGGGCTCAACCCACGCTCCTTCGACGGCCGCGGCAACTACTCGATGGGCGTCAAGGAGCAGCTGATCTTCCCCGAAATCGACTACGACTCGATCGACGTGGTGCGGGGTCTTGACGTGACGATCACGACTTCCGCTAAAACTGACCTCGAGGCCTTCGAGCTGCTGCTCGGTCTCGGCATGCCGTTCGCCCAGGAGGGGCGACCCGGGCAGGCCGAGCGCGAAGCCGCGGAAAAAGAGGCCGAAGAGGAGCAGCGCAAAGAGGAAGCCCGCCAGAAGGCCGAAGTCGAACAGGCGGCCCTCGAACAGCTGAAAGAGGAGAACCCGGAGGCCTACGCCAAGCCGGAAGGCGAGGACGAGGGTGCCGAAAGCGGAGACGAAGAGGCCGGAGAGCCGGCCGAGGAGAGTTCTGAGAATGGCTAAGACTTCGATGAAGGTGAAGCAGGCGCGGAAGCCGAAGTTCAAATCCCGCGGATACAACCGGTGCCGTCGCTGCGGCCGCCCGCGCGCGTACTTCCGCAAATTCGGCCTCTGCAGGATCTGCCTGCGCGAGGCCGCGCACGAGGGCTACATCCCCGGCATGACCAAGTCGAGCTGGTAGGGAAGCGATGCACACCGACCCGATCGCCGATTACCTGACCCGGATCCGCAACGCGATCCGCGCCGGCCACGACGAGGTGGAGATCCCGTTCTCCAACCTCAAGCTCGAGCTGTCGCGGATCCTCAAGGAGCAGGGCTATATCAAGGACTTCAGCCGCAGGCCGGCCGCCGTCGGCGAGTCGATCGTGGTCGAGCTCAAGTACACCGAGGAGCGCCAGCCGGTGATCTTCGGGATCGAACGGGTCTCGCGCCCCGGCCGCCGCCGCTACGTCGACCACGAAGCGATCCCGCGGGTACAGGGCGGGACCGGCACCGCGATCGTCAGCACCTCGGCGGGCGTGATGACCGGCCACGAAGCGCGCGCCAAGGGAGTCGGCGGCGAGGTCGTCGCCTACGTCTGGTGAGCCAGAGGACCTGAGATGAGCCGCATCGGAAGAAAGCCCGTTCCCGTTCCCGACGCCGTGACGGTGGAGATCGGCAGCGGCGACATCGCCGTCAAAGGCCCCAGGGGGGAGCTGCGGCAGGCGCTCTCGCCGGAGATGACCGTGAAGCAGGAGGAGGGCACCGTGACCGTCGCCCGGCCGACCGACCGCGGCGAGCACCGGGCCCTGCACGGGCTCACCCGCAGCCTGATCGCGAACATGGTCGAGGGGGTCACCGAGGGCTTCGAGAAGCGGCTGGAGATCCAGGGCGTCGGCTACCGCGCGGCGCTGAAAGGGAAGAAGCTGGAGCTGGCGCTCGGCTTCTCGCACCCGGTCGCGATCGAGGCGCCGGAGGGGATCGACTTCGAGGTCCCGCAACCGACCGAGATCGTCATCAAGGGCATCGACAAGCAGCTCGTCGGCCAGGTCGCCGCGGACATCCGCAAGCGGCGGCCGCCGGAGCCCTACAAGGGCAAGGGCATCCGCTACAAGGACGAGCAGGTCCTGCGAAAGGTTGGTAAGCGCGCATGACGGTCTTGACGAACCGCCAGCGGCGACTCAAACGGCGCCGGCGGGTCCGCGCCCGCGTGCGCGGTACCGCCGAGCGGCCGCGACTCTCGGTCTACCGGTCGAACAAGGGCGTCTTCGCCCAGCTGATCGACGACGCCAAGGGCCACACCGTGGCCGCGGTCAACTGGATCGAGCCGGACCTGCGCGAGCTGGCGGCGACCGAGCAGGCGAAGAAGGCCGGCGAGCTGCTGGCCGAGCGGGCGAAGCGCGCCGGCGTCGAGACCTGCGTCTTCGACCGCGGCGGCTACCAGTACCACGGTCGGGTCAAGGCGCTGGCCGAGGGCGCACGAGAGGGGGGCCTGGCCTTCTAGGGCCGTAGTTTCGCTACGGTGGGCCGCTGCTTATGAAGGGCATGAACACGAGAAACGTCGAAACCGTCAGCCCCCGGGGGCTGGACCTGCAGGAGCGGGTGATCGAGATCAACCGGGTCGCCAAGGTGGTCAAGGGAGGCCGTCGCTTCTCCTTCACCGCGCTGGTTGCCGTCGGCGACGAGGAGGGTGTGGTCGGGATCGGCTACGGCAAGGCGCGCGAGGTGCCGCTGGCGATCCAGAAGGGCGTCGAGGACGCCCGCAAGAACTTGATCCGGGTGCCCAAATACGGGAACACGATCACCCACCGCATCATCGGCCGCTTCGGCGCCGGCCACGTCGTCCTGCGCCCGGCCAGCCCCGGTACCGGCGTCATCGCCGGCGGCGGGGTGCGTGCCGTGCTCGAGCTGGGCGGGGTGCGCGACGTGCTGACCAAGAGCATCGGGACTCAGAATCCGATCAACCTGGTGAAGGCGACGATGGACGGGCTTGTCCGTCTTCGTAGGCCGGAGGAGGTTGCCGAGCTGCGGGGGCTGACGATCACGCAGGTTCTGGGGCTGGATGGCAACGGTTCCGGGGCCGCGGGTCCTGTCCCGGACGAGGGGCCTTCGTCCTCGCAAGCTGCGGGCGAAGACCCCTCATCCGCGCCACCCGCGGCAGAGGCCACGTCGGCAGACGCTGAGCAGCCGTCCGAGGAGGCGCAGAAACCGGTTGACGAGGTCGTGGAGGCAGAGTCGTGAGCACGGTGAAGGTCTCGCAGATTCGGTCGGCGGCTGGTTCTAATCCGAACCAGAAAGCGACGCTTAAGGCTTTGAAGCTGGGACGGATCGGCAAGAGCGTTGAGCTGAAAGATTCCGAGCAGCTGCAGGGACAGATTCGGGTTGTCTCGCACCTGGTTGAGGTTTCGAATGGCTGAGAAGAAAGAGACTTCGCGAACCGAGGAGATCGGGCTTCATAACCTGAAGCCGAAGCCGGGCTCGAAACAGAAGCGGAAGCGGATCGGGCGTGGTGAGGGCAGCGGGCTGGGGAAGACCTCGGGTCGCGGGCACAAGGGCGCCGGCTCTCGCTCGGGGGCGAAGGAAAAGGCCAATTACGAGGGCGGCCAGAACCCGATCCACATGCGGATGCGAAAGCTGCGCGGCCCGCACAAAAAGCAGTCGATGCCGTTCGAGAACTTCCGCACCAGGACCCAGCCGGTCAACCTCTCCGACCTCGAGGCGCGCTTCGACAGCGGTGCTGAAGTGACCCCCGAGAGCCTGAAGGAGAAGGGCCTGGCCAAGCGCAAGGACCCGGTCAAGGTCCTTGCCAGGGGCGAGATCAAGAAGAAGCTGGAGGTCCACGCGCATGCTTTCAGCGCGGCCGCCAAGGAGCAGATAGAAGCGGCCGGCGGTTCCTGTCACACTCTGGAGCCGTAATGCTCAGAACTATTGTCAACGCGTTCAGCGTTGCCGACATCCGCAAGAAACTGGCGTTCACGGCGGCGATGCTGGCGCTGTACCGGCTCGGCGCCTACATCCCCGCTCCGGGGGTCAACGTCGAAGCCGTGAAGGAAATCCAGAGCAACTTCGGCGGCGCGGGGATCCTCGGCTTCCTCAACCAGTTCTCGGGAGGGAGTCTTTCGCGGTTGAGCATCTTCGCCCTGGGGATCATGCCCTACATCACGGCCTCGATCATCCTGCAGCTGCTGACCGTGGTCGTCCCGTCGCTCGAGCGCCTGCAGAAAGAGGGCGAAGTCGGGCAGCAGAAGATCACCCAGTACACGCGCTACCTGACCGTCGGCCTCGCCTTCGCCCAGTCGCTGGGCTACGTCTTCCTCTTCCGCTCCTTCGGCAACAAAGCCGGCGCGAGCGTCGTCGGCAACCTGACCGGCCCCAAGGTCTTCCTGATCGTGATCTGTCTCACCGCCGGTTGCACCCTGCTGATGTGGCTGGGCGAGCTGATCACCCAGCGCGGGATCGGCAACGGGATCTCGCTGATGATCTTCGCTTCGATCGCTTCGTCGATCGTGCCGGGGCTCTCGAAGTGGTGGAACAACCCCGATCAGGTCTTCGTCGTGATGATGCCCTTCATCGCCCTGGCGGTGATCGTCGCGATCGTCTTCGTCCAGGAGGGCCAGCGGCGGATCCCGGTCCAGTACGCGAAACGCATGGTCGGGCGCAAAATGACCTCGGGCGGGTCGACCTACCTGCCGCTGCGGGTCAACATGGCCGGCGTCATCCCGGTCATCTTCGCCGCCTCGATCATGGCCTTCCCCTCGACGGTGGGGCAGATGCTGAACACCAACGCCGCCCTCAACTTCGCCGCCTTCTTCGGGCCGAACAAGTGGCCCTACGTGATCGGCGAGATCTTCTTCATCATCGTCTTCACCTACTTCTACACCGCCGTCACCTTCAACCCGGTCGACCAGGCGGACAACCTGAAGAAATACGGCGGCTTCATCCCCGGGGTCCGGCCCGGGCGGCCGACGGCGGAGTACCTGGACCGGGTCCTCTCGCGGCTCACCTTCCCGGGCGCCCTCTACCTCGGCGCCGTGGCGGCGCTGCCGACGATCCTGATCAGCCAGACCTCGGCCAACTTCTTCTTCGGGGGCACCTCGATCCTGATCGTGATCGGCGTCGCGCTCGAAACCGTGAAGCAGCTCGAGGCGCAGCTCATGATGCGCAACTACGAGGGGTTTTTGAAATAGCTTCGGGCGCGGCCGCTGCAAACCGGCGCATCTCGCTGCTTGGTTTTCACGGCCGTTCGTGATCCTGAATTTCAAATACCTTTCGATTCCATGGCTGAGCTCAATCTCGTACTTCTAGGGCCTCCGGGTTCCGGCAAGGGAACTCAGGGGGAGCGGCTGCAGGAAGACCTGCGGCTGCCCTACTACGCGACCGGGGACATCCTGCGCGGGGCGGTGCGCGAGGAAACCGAGCTCGGGCGGACGGCCAAGGAGTACATGGACCGCGGCGACCTGGTCCCCGACGAGGTGATCGTCGGGGTGATCGCCGAGCGGATCGACTCCAGCGAGGCGCTGGACGGCTTCATCCTCGACGGCTTTCCCCGCACCACACCTCAGGCCGAGGCGCTCGACGCGAAGCTCGGCGAGCTGAGCCGGGCGGTGACGGCGGTGCTGCTGATCGACGTCTCCGACGACGAGGTCGTGCGCCGGCTCGGCGGTCGCCGCACCTGCGAGGCCAACGGCCACGTCTTCCACGTCGAGTTCGAACCGCCCGAGCACGAGGGGACTTGCGACATCGACGGCTCGAAGCTGATCGTCCGCGACGACGACCAGCCCGAGGTGATCCGCAAGCGGCTCGAGACCTACCACGAGAAGACCGAGCCGCTGGTCTCCTACTACGACCACCGCAGCGTCCTGCGCCGAATCGAGGGGGAGGCGGCGACCCAGGAGGTGGCCGAGAAGATCCGCCGCACCCTGGCGACGCTGCGCATGGAGCAGGACGAGGCCGTCTAGGCCGTCCCTCTCCGCGCTCAGGATCGGGACCACTAGCGTGTACCGGATGATCATCAAGAAGACGCCGGCCGAGATCGAGAAGATGGCCGCCTCGGGGGAGATCCTCGTCCGCTGCCTGAAGATGCTCGCCTCGAAGGCGCGCGCCGGGACCACCACCGAGGAGCTCGACGCCGCCGCCGAGAAGTTCATCCGCTCGCAGGGCGCCGTGCCGGCGTTCAAGGGCTACCGCGGCTTCCCCGGCTCGATCTGCGCCTCGCCGAACTCGATGGTCGTTCACGGCATTCCCGGCGACTACCAGCTGAAGCGGGGCGACGTTCTCTCGGTCGACGTGGGCGTGATCAAGGACGGCTGGGTCTCAGACGCGGCGCTGACGGTCCCGGTCGGGCCGGTCAGCCCGGAGGCCCAGAAGCTCCTCGACGTCACCAAGACCTCCCTCTTTGCCGGGGTCGAGCAGGTGCGGTCCGGCAACCACCTCGGTGACGTCTCGGCGGCGATCCAGCGCGCGGTGGAGATCGAGGGCCTCTCGATCATCCGCACCCTCGTGGGGCACGGGATCGGCCGCGACATGCACGAGGAGCCGCAGGTCCCCAACTTCGGCGAGCCCGGCAAGGGCCCGGAGCTGGAGGAGGGGATGGTGCTGGCGATCGAGCCGATGGTCAACGCCGGCGGCCCGCTGGTGCGGATGGGCGACGACGGCTGGTCGGTCTTCTCCGAGGACGGTTCCCTCGCGGCCCATTTCGAGTTCACCGTCGCGGTGACTCCGGAGGGTCCGCGCATCCTCACCCCCTGGCACGAGGAGTCGGCCTAGCTACTCTCCTCTTACGCGTCGTTTACTGACAATCGCGTTATCTATCTTCCTTGCGGCTGCATCGACTGCCGCCGCCGCGGCGCAGCCCTATGGGACCAACGACGCCGGCGGCTTCCGCAACGTCCTGCCCCCGGGCGAGAACGGCCTCGACAACCTCCAGCAGCTGCTCGAATTCAAAGGCCCGCATCTGCTGCCGCCCCACTTCGCCGACCAGCAGCCGCTCTACGAAAACCTGCTCTACGCGGCGCCGACGCTGACCGAAGCCCAGATCCCGAGCTACTACAAGGACGCCACCTTCGGGGTGCCGGCGGGCGAAGCCGAATCGACGATCGAACCGCGCCCGGGGGTGACGATCGTCCGCGACAAGGCCTTCGGCGTTCCCCACGTCTACGGCGACACCCGCACCGACCTGATGTTCGGCGCCGGCTTCGCGGGCGCCCAGGATCGCCTCTTCCTGATGGACGTCCTCCGCCATACCGGCCGCGCCGAGCTCGCCTCCTTCCTCGGCGGCTCCAACGCCGGGGCGGACGCCTCGCAGTGGGGCTTCGCCCCCTACACCGAAGCCGACCTGGAACGGCAGCTGGCCGAGGCGCCGCAGCTTTACGGCCAGGTCGGCCAGCAGGCGGTCGACGACGTCGCCGCCTACGTCGAAGGGATCAACGCCTACATCGCCGCCGCCAGCCTCGACCCGAAGCTGAAGCCGGCCGAGTACACGATCCTCGGCAAGCCGATGGAAACGTGGAAGCCGACCGACGTGATCGCGATCGCCTCGCTGGTCGGCGGCATCTTCGGTCAGGGCGGCGGCCGGGAGTTGAGCTCGGCGCTGACGATGCAGGCCTTCGTCAAGCGGATGGGGGAGAAGGCGGGCCGAAGGGCCTGGCTGGGCTTCCGCTCCAAGAACGACCCCGAAGCGCCGACGGCCGTCTCGAAGCCGTTCCCCTACGAGACCCGCAGCGCCTTCGCCAAGCGCGGCCTGGCACTGCCCGATCCCGGCAGCGTCCGCTTCACCGGGACCGTCGCCGGCGCATCGGGTGCGGCGGGAACGGCGACCGGCATGGGAACGGTCGGCGCTCGCCTGCAGGCGGCGCTCGAAGCCGCCGGCCACGCCTCCAACTGGGAGCTGGTCTCGGCGAAGGAGTCGGCGAGCGGCCATCCGATCGGCGTGATGGGTCCGCAGGTCGGCTACTTCGTGCCGCAGATCCTGATGGAGGAGGACCTGCACGGGCCGGGGATCGACGCCCGCGGCGCCGCCTTCCCGGGCGTGAACCTCTACGTGGAGCTCGGGCACGGACGCGACTACGCCTGGAGCGCGACCACCGCGACCTCCGACAACGTGGACACCTTCGCCGAGGTGCTCTGCAAGGACAGCTTCCACTACCGCTACCGCGGCAAGTGCCTGGCGATGGAAAAGCTGGAAAAGAGCGAGACCTGGGCGCCGAACCAGATCGACTCGACCCCCGCCGGGTCGCAGACGCTGGTCGCCTACCGCACCGTTCACGGCATCGTCTACGCCCGCGGCAGGGTCGGCGGGACGAAGGTGGCCTTCGTCCACGCCCGCAGCACCTACTTCCACGAGGCCGACTCGGTGATCGGGTTCGCCCAGCTGAACGAACCGGGCGTCGTGACGGGTGTCCAGGGGTTCAAGAAGGCGATCTCCAACATCAACTTCCTCTTCAACTGGTCCTACCTCGACTCCGAACACATTGCCTACGCGCTCTCGGGTTGGATGCCGCAGCGCGCCAAGGGAACCTCGCCCGACTTCCCGGTCCTCGGCACCGGCCCCTACGACTGGAAGGACTACAAGCCCGCCGCCCACACGGCCGCCTGGCTGCCGTTCGCCAAGCACCCGCAGACGGTCGACCCGCCCTACCTGGTCTCCTGGAACAACAAGCAGGCGCCGGAATGGGCGGCGGCGGACGACAAGTACGACTACGGCCCGATCTTCCGCTCGCAGATGATCGCCGACAAGGTCAGGGCGGCGATCGAGGGCAAGAGGAAGATGACGATCGTCCAGCTGATCCAGGCGATGGAGGAACCGGCGACGCAGGACCTGCGGGGTTACAGGCTGCTGCCGATCGTCTTCAAGGCGATCGGCAAGCCGAACTCGGGGCGGCTGCGAAAAGCGCTGGCGACGTTGCGGACCTGGCACCAGCACGGCGCCCACCGGCGCGACCTCAACCGCGACGGCGTCTACGACGAAAACGAAGCGGTCGAGCTGATGGACGCCTGGTGGCCGAAGCTGCTCGAAGCCGAGTTCAAGCCGGCGCTGGGCGCCAAGGCCTACGACCTGCTCGAAGAACTAGCGGGAGCGACCAGCTACACCGGCGGCTCGCCCCGCGAACCGGACTTCAACGACGGCTGGTGGGGATACGTTTCCAAGGACCTACGCGACCTTTTCGGCCCGAGACCGAGCGGCGCCTGGAGCCGCATCTACTGCGGCAACGGCTCGAAGGGCAGGTGCCGCAAGTCGTTGCAGCGGTCGCTGACGGCGGCGCTGAAGGTGACGGCGCAGCAGCTCTACGGCGGCGGCGATGGCTCTTGTGCCGCCAACCCGCAGCCCTCCTGCTTCGACCAGAACCGGCCCCAGGTGACCGGCGGCATCGACCTGCCGCCCTTCCCCTTCCAGAACCGCCCGACCTTCCAGCAGGTGGTCACCCCGACCCAGAAGCTGCCGCGGTAGTCCCGGAAGTCACAGATTTGCGTACAAGTTGTTCCACAATTTTTTGTCTGAGGTGTAGTCTCGTGCGTTGTGCTCTGGGACGATCTCGATATGGAGCTGGAGCGAGGGAAACGCGAGTCCGAACGGCGGGCCGAGCAGGCGGGACGGGAAATTCAAGAGCGCATCGAGCGGGTCGAAAGGCGGTGCAAGAAGGCCGAGGAAGTTCGCCGAAGCGAATGGGAAAAGCTCGAAGGTCGCGTGATGACCGCCCAGGAGAGACAAGAACGCCGCAGTGACGAGTTTCTACGATTGATCACTGCGGTCGGCCAGGAGCACCTCAGAATCCTCCAGGCTTTGGGAAATGACATGCGTCAAGGCTTCGCAGAAATAAGGGCGGATGGCGAGGAAAGCCGGGCCCAGCTACGCGCCAACACCGAAGCTGTCCTGAGGATGCTCGACCGTCTGCCGCCTGACTAGGCGGCGACGCCTTCGTCGCTTCCGATCTCGATCTCTTCGATCTGACCGAGGGGGTTCGACTCGCCGGGGATCAGCTTGCGGTGGGCGATCCAGCCCTGGAAGTTGCCGTTCCACTCGCTGTGGTCGAGCTCCTCGGGCGTCATCGGACGGGCGACGTGCTCCATCGGCGACATGTGGCCGCTTTCCAGCAGGCGGTCGTAGAGGGCGACGTCGGCGGAGAGGTCGCGGGTGCCGGCGTGGGTCAGGTAGCTGACCCGGGCACAGCGGCCGATCGAGATCTTTGCCAGCTCCTCGGCCGAGGAGGCCTCCTCGCGCTCGGGCTCGCCGACCAGCGGCAGATGCCATTCGCCGGGCTCGAGGCGGGTGGGGACCGAGCGCTCGACCGCGTCGCGCATCTTCGTCGCGATCAGGCGGATCTCGGGCTGGGCGTCGGGGTGGCAGCGGAGGTTGAAGAAGTTGTCCCAGGTGGTCGCCGAGACGATGACGGTGTGCCACATGAACGGCTCCAAGAGCCGGTTGGCGACCTGCTTGTGAACGTTCAGCCACTCGGCCGGCGGGTCTTTCAGCGAGGCCTGTGCCGCCTCGAGGCACTCGTGCAAATCGTCGAAGCTCGCGACGTTCTCGGGGCTCGTGATCAAGCCGAGGACGTGGCGGACGGCGTCGTCGCGGGCTCGCAGCCACTCGGCCTCAGCCGCGTCGCGGTCGGCGCCGGTGAGCACCGGCCCCGCCTGCATCCCCGGCTTGTTGGAGCCGAACTCGATCGGCACGTAAGGGTCGTCCAATACCCGGCGGAGCTGTTTGGCGACCGGAATAGCCCGCGAGCTGGCCGAGTTGCGGGAGAAGACCCGGTGGGTGTTGAACTCGGCGAGGACGAAGCGGGGAAAGGTTGCCTCGAGCGTGGTCAGCCGGTGCCCGGCGGGCGAGACCGAGTCGGCCAGGACTTTCGCGTCGAAACCCATCGCTACAGACACTCTGCCAACCAGCGAAGACGGCAACAAGTCCGGCGGGGGGCCCAAATTGGGAGCTGCCGGGCACGCCTCACGCAGGCGTCGCCGATGGCACGCCCCTGCTATCTTTCCCGGTCGGCCTTGTTGGCCGGTTGGTTCGTCCTGCCGTCCGATTCATGGGGCGCGCAGGAATCCTGTTGTCAACACGAGATCCGGAGCGATGAAGGTTCGAGCTTCCGTCAAGCCGATGTGCGAGAAGTGCAAGGTGATCCGCCGAAACGGGGCGGTCCTCGTCATCTGCCAAAACCCGCGCCACAAGCAGAGGCAGGGGTAGATGGCGCGGATCGCGGGCATCAACATCCCGGTCAACAAACGGACCGAAATCGGGCTCACCTACATCTTCGGGATCGGCCGCTCGACGGCGCAGCAGATCCTCAAGGAGACCGGCGTCGACCCGGACACCCCGGTCAAGGACCTGACCGAGGACGAGGTGATCAAGCTGCGCGAGGCGGTGGAGAACCGTGAGGTCGAGGGCGACCTGCGCCGCGAGCGCTCGCAGAACGTAAAACGGCTGATGGAGATCGGCTCCTACCGCGGCCTGCGCCACCGTCGCGGCCTCCCCGTACGGGGCCAGCGGACGAAGACCAACGCACGCGGTCGCAAGGGCCCCCGGCGCCTCAGCGTCGCCGGTAAGCGCAAGGCATAGGGGGACTCGCGATGGCTGAGAAAAAACCCGGCAAAGGGCGGACGCGGCGCCGCGTCAAGAAGAACGTCGCCTACGGGCAGGCGCACATCAAGACTTCCTTCAACAACACGATCGTCACCCTGACCGACACCGACGGCAACGTGATCGCCTGGGAGTCGGCCGGCTCGGCCGGGTTCAAAGGCTCGCGCAAGTCGACCCCGTTCGCCGCCCAGGTGACCGCTGACGCGGCCGCCAAGAAGGGCATGGAACACGGCCTCGAAAGGGTCGAAGTATTCGCCAAGGGGGCCGGCTCTGGCCGCGAGACGGCAATCCGCTCGCTGCAGGCCGCAGGCCTCGACGTGACCACGGTCAAGGACGTTTCCCCGCAGGCCCACAACGGCTGCCGGCCGAAGAAGCGGCGGAGGGTGTAGGGATGGCCCGCGACACCGCGCCGCAGTGCAAGCAGTGCCGCCGCGAGGGGCAGAAACTCTTCCTCAAGGGCGAGCGCTGCTTCACCGACAAGTGCGGCGTCGAGCGCCGTTCCTACCCGCCTGGAGAGCACGGCCGTGGGCGCCTGCGTCAGTCCGAGTACCGCCTGCAGCTGCGCGAGAAGCAGAAGACCCGCCGCTACTACCAGGTGCTGGAGAAGCAGTTCCGCGCCTATTACGAAAAGGCCGCCCGCCAGGAAGGCGTCACCGGCGAGAACCTGCTGCGGCTGCTCGAGTCCCGCTTCGACAACGTGCTCGTCCGTCTCGGCTTCGCCGCCTCGCGGCGCCAGGCGCGACAGCTGATCACCCACGGCCACTGGCAGATCAACGGTCGCCGGGTCAACATCCCCTCCTACCAGGTGCGACCCGAGGACATCATCTCGATCAAGGCCGGATCGAACGCCAGCGACACGATCCGCCGGGCCACCGAACTCGTTTCCACGGTCCCCGCCTGGCTGCAGGCCGACCACGATGCCCTCACCGCCAAGGTCCTGCGCTACCCGGAGCGCTCCGAGATCTCGGCGCCGGTTCAGGAGCAGCTGATCGTCGAGCTGTACTCCAAGTAGTCCGGACACCCCAATTTCAGAACACGCAACGCAAGGAACTCATGACCACTGATTTCCAGGTCCCCCGCATTACCGCCGAAAAAGTCGATGATCGCCGCGGCACCTTCACGATCGAGCCCCTCGACAAGGGCTTCGGCTACACGTTCGGCAACAGCCTCCGCCGCGTCCTGCTCTCCTCGCTCGGCGGCGCCGCCATCACCAGCGTCCGCATCGAGGGGGTGGCGCACGAGTTCTCGACCGTGCCCGGCGTCAAAGAGGACGTCACCGACATCGTCCTCAACCTCAAGGACCTCGTCGTCCGCATGCACACCGACGCCGACGAGGTCGAGGCGCCGCTGGTAGCCACCGGCCCGGGCGAGGTGAAGGCGAAGGACATCGACCTGCCTTCCGGCGTGGAGATCCTCAACCCGGATGCGCCGATCGCGACGCTCGAGAAAAAAACCAAGCTCGAGGTTTACCTGACGATCGGCCGCGGCCGCGGCTACTCGGCGGCCGAAGAGAACAAGTCCGACGAGCAGCCGATCGGCGTGATCCCGATCGACTCGATCTTCTCGCCGATCCGCCGCGCCTCCTACGCGGTCGCCGCCGCCCGCGTCGGCCAGCGGACCGACTTCGACAAACTCACCCTCGACCTCGAGACCGACGGCTCGATCGAGCCGGGCGCGGCCCTGCGCGAGGCCTCCGAGATCCTGATCAAGAGCCTGGCGATCTTCACCGACGCCGACCGGGTCGAAGAACTGACCACCCGCGAGCCGGTGCCCGCCGTCGCCAGCGACAGCTTCTCCTCGGCCGGAGACAACGGCGGTGCCGCGGCAAACGGCCTCGACGAGATACTGATCGAGGAGCTCGAACTGGGCGTGCGCTCCTACAACTGCCTCAAGCGCGCCGGCGTGCAGACCGTCGGCGACCTGGTGCGCAAGTCGCGCGCGGAACTGAACGCGATCCCGAACTTCGGTCAGAAGTCGATCGAGGAAGTGATCGAGACCCTGCACTCCCGCGGCCTGGACCTGCAGGCCGACTAGGGAGCAACGGAGGGGCGGAGCGATGCGGCACAAGAAGAAGCGCAACAAGCTGAGCCGCGACAAAGCCCATCGCACGGCCCTGCTCTCCAACCTCTCCAAGCAGCTGATCGAGCACGAGCGGATCCAGACCAGCCAGGCGAAGGCCAAGGCGGTCAAGCCCGAGGTGGAGAAGCTGATCACCCTCGCCAAGCGGGGTGATTTGCACGCGCGGCGGCAGGCGCTGGCCACTCTCCACAACGACAAGTTCATCGTCCACAAGCTGTTCGACGAGGTGGCGCCGCGGTACGCGACGCGGCCGGGTGGGTACACCCGGATTGTGAAGCTCGGTCCGAGGAAGTCTGACTCGACCGAGATGGTCTTTCTTGAGTTGGTCTGAGGGGGCCGGGGGTGGGGACACCCTCGCTCTGACAAAAGCCGGCCTAAATTAGGCCGGCTTTTTGAGTATCCGTCAGCTCGAGGGTGTCCCCACCCCCGGCCACGACGGCGCTCGGTAGACGGCTCAGTACGAGACGGACTCCAGGTACAAGGCGTGGGGTGGGGCAGTGTCGCCGGCGGAGGTGCGGGGGGCGCCCTCTAGGAGGGAGGTGAAGCTCTCGACGGTGCGGCGGGCGGAGGCTACTTCCAGCTGGGTGCCGACTAGGACTCGGACCATGTTGCGCATGAAGGCGTCGGCGGTGATGCGGAAGTTGAGGATGTCGCCTTCTTGATCCCAGGAAGCGGCGAGGACGTTGCGGTGGAAGTGGACGTGGTCGGTTTGGGTGGGGGTGAAGGCGGTGAAGTCGTGGGTTCCGGGCAGGGCGGCGGCGCAGGCGTCCAAAGCCTCCCGGTCGACTCGGTGGGGCCACCAGAGGGCTTTGCCCTGCTCGAAGGGGCTCGGGGCCGAGCGGGCGAGAAGGCGATAGCGGTAGCTGCGCGCCTTGGCGTCGCGGCGGGCGTCGAAGCCGTCGGCGACCACGGTTGCCGCGGTGACGGCGACGTCGTCGGGGGCGAGGCCGTTGAGGCGGCGCATCAGGTCGCCGGGCGACTCGGTGGCGGCCTGGAAGCTCGCCACCTGCCCCAGGGCGTGGACCCCGGTGTCGGTGCGGCCGGCGACGGTCAGCTCGACCGGCTCGCGCAGGACGGTCGCCAGCGCCGTCTCCAGCTCCCCCTGCACGGTCCGCACTCCCGGCTGACGCGCCCAGCCACGAAAGCCGGCGCCGTCGTATTCGATATCGAGCCGCACGGTCGGCACCGCTGCAGTATTTCGTCAAATGCCTCCCTCCCTCTTCACGTTTCGAGGGCGGGCATCCTTTCTGTTCCTTTTGCTCGTATAACGGACGAAAGGAACAGGCAACTGGCAGCGCTCTACTTCCCCTGTTCCTTATCGCGACATAGCAGGCAAAAGGAACAGAAAACAGGCGGCCGAGGGCAGATTGCACGCGCGGAAAGAGGGCGGCGGGGCGGCCTCCTAGAATCGGTCGCGTGCGCATCCTCCTCACCAACGACGACGGCATCTCCGCGCCGGGGCTGCAGGCGGCCCGCCGCGCCCTGGTCGACCTCGACGGCGTCGAGGTCGACGTCGTCGCCCCCGACTCCAACCGCAGCGCCACCGCTCGCAGCATTACCACGCGCCAGCCGCTCAGCGTCGAGGAAGTCGAGTTCGAGGACGGCCGGGTCGGCTATGCCACCGACGGCACCCCGGTCGACTGCGTCCGCTTCGCCGAGCTCGGCCTGGTCGGCGGCCGTCCCGACCTGATCGTCTCCGGGATCAACCACGGCGCCAACCTCGGCGACGACATCACCTACTCGGGCACGGTCGCTGCCGCGTTGGAGGGGATCGTCCTCGGCATCCCGGCGATCGCCGTCTCGCAGCAGTCCTCGGCCGGCGGCCTCGGCTACGTCAGCGGCCGCTTCGACTTCGCCGTCGCGGCCCCGTTCACCGCGCAGCTGGTCAGCCGCCTGCGCGAGGAGTCGATGCCGGAGGCGACGCTGATCAACGTCAACTGCCCCTCCTGCGAGCCGACCGGGATCGAGGTGACGAAGCTGGGCAAACGCATCTACAACGACGAGCTGAAGCTGGTCCGCGAGGACGGCGGTCGCCGCCACTACGAGATCTACGGCTGGCAGCCGGGCTACGAGGAGATCGAGGGCACGGATCTCAAAGCGGTCGCCGACGGGCGGATCGCGGTCACCCCGATCCACTTCGACCTCACCGACCACGGCGGCCTCGACCGGCTTCGCGGCTGGGGCTTCGAGGAGATGCTGGCCGCCAGCGCGACTACGGCGTGAGCGCCTCCTTCGAGCAGCGCGCCATGGAGCTGCGCGAGCTCCTCGCCCATCACAACCATCTCTACTACGTCCTCGACGACCCCGAGATCGGCGACGACTCCTACGACGCGCTGCTCGACGAGCTGCGGGCGATCGAGGCCGAGCACCCGGAGCTGCGCACGCCCGACTCGCCGACGCAGCGGGTGGGGGCGCCGCCGCTCTCGCACTTCGAGCAGGTCGAGCACCTGGAGGGGATGCTCTCGCTCGGCAACGCCCGCAACGAGGAGGAGCTGCGGGCCTGGGAGAACCGGCTCGCCAACTACCTGAAGCGCCTCGACATCACCGCCTCGCAGTTCAGCTACACGACCGAGCCGAAGATCGACGGCCTCGCCGTCACCCTCACCTACGAGGACGGAGTGCTGGTCCGCGGCGCCACCCGCGGCGACGGGCGGATCGGCGAGGACGTGACCCGGAACCTGCGCACGATCGGATCGGTGCCGCTGCGAATCAAAGGCGCGGCGCCCGACCTGGTCGAAGTCCGCGGCGAGGTCTACCTGCCGATCGCCGCCTTCAAGGCGTTGAACGGGCGCCGCGCCGAGGCAGGCGAGCCGACCTTCGCCAACCCCCGCAACTCGGCCGCGGGCTCGATCCGCCAGCTCGACCCGGCGCTCGCCGCCGAACGGCCGCTCTCGATCTGGATCTACGGGATCGGCGCCGCCCGCGGTCTCGACCTGCCGACCCACATGGCCGAGGTCGAATGGCTGGCCGATCGCGGCTTCAAGGTCAACCCCGACACCGGCCACCACCAGGGGGTCGAGGGGGTCGTCGAGCGCTGCCACTGGTGGGAGGAGCGGCGAGAGGAGCTCGACTACGAGATCGACGGCGTCGTCGTAAAGGTCGACGAGAAGGCGCTCTGGCGCGAGCTGGGCGTGGTCGGGCGCGAGCCGCGCTGGGCGATCGCCTGGAAGTTCCCGCCGACGACGGCGGCGACGAAGCTGAAGAAGGTGGTCTGGAACGTCGGCCGCACCGGGCACCTGGTCCCCTTCGCGATGCTGGAGCCGGTCCACGTCGGCGGCGTCACCGTCACCACGGCCACCCTCCACAACGAGGAGGACCTGGCGCGCAAGGACGTGCGCGAGGGCGACGAGGTGGTGGTGATGCGCGCCGGCGACGTGATCCCGCAGGTCGTCTCGCCGCTGGTCCAGCGGCGGCCGAAGGGGACGCGCAAACCGAAGCCGCCGAAGAAGTGCCCGGCCTGCGGCGCGCCGACGGTCAAACCCGAGGACTCCGTCTTCACTATCTGCCCCAACCGGCGCGGCTGCCCCGGGCAGTCCTTCCAGCACGTCAAACACTTCGTCAGCAAGGGCGCGATGGACATCGACGGCTTCGGCGAAAAGCAGGCCTCGCGCTTCCTCGGGGAGGGCTTGATCGAGGACGTCGCGGACATCTACGACCTCACCGAGGCGCAGCTGGTCGGCCTCGACCGCTTTGCCGAGACCTCGGCGAAGAACCTGCTGGCGGCGATCGACTCCTCGCGGCAGCGTCCCTTCAAACGCGTCCTCTACGCGCTGGGGCTTCCGGGGGTCGGCTACGTCACCGCGGAGGCCCTCGCCGACCACTTCGGCTCGATCGACGCCCTGCGCGAGGCCGACCCCGAGCAGATCGAGGAGGTCGAGGGCGTCGGGCCGATCATGGCGGTGCAGATCAACGAGTCGCTGACCGAGGAGGCGACCTGGGCGCTGGTCGAAAAGCTGCGTGAAAAGGGCCTGCGCCTCGAGGCCGACGCCGCCGAACGGCGTCAGGAGGGTGGCCCGCTGGAAGGCAAGACGGTCGTCCTCACCGGCACCCTGCCGGAGCTGACCCGCGAGGAGGCGGCGGCGCTGGTCAAGTCCGCGGGCGGCAAGGTGACCAGCTCGGTGTCGAAGAAAACCGACTACGTCGTCGCCGGCGAGAGCCCCGGTTCGAAGCTCGCCAAAGCGGAGAAATTCGGCACCGAGATCCTCGACGAGGCAGGCCTGCGGGCGTTAGTTGGCGGATAGGGCGCCGGGTGACGGTCTCCAGACACCTCTCGCTATGGCTCGAGGTTGAGTGTCTGGAGACCGTCACCCGGCGCCCCTCCCACTCTCTTGCAGTGAGCTAATAGCCGGCGACGAGCCCCGCGATGCGGTCCTGGTCCAAGTGGGCGAGGGTGAGGTTGCCGACGCCGTTCATCAGGACCGAGAAGGCCATGGTCCGGCCGCTCTTGTTGAAGCAGTAGCCGGAGAGATTGCTGACGCCGGTCAGGGTGCCGGTCTTGGTCCGGCAGCGGCCGTAGGCGGCGGTGCCGTGCATGCGTTCGTCGACCGTGCCTTCCTTGCCGGCTAGCGCCAGATCCTGGATGAAGTCTTCGCCGGCCGGGTCCTGCCGCATCGCCAGCAGCAGGTTGACGACCTGGCGCGGGCTGGCGCGGTTGGAGCGGGTGAGGCCGGAGCCGTCGACGGCGTGGACGCCGGAGCCGTGCGAGCGGGCGAAGGCCTCGACCACCGACGCGCCTGCGGCGGTGGTGCCGGCGCCGCCGAGGCGGGCGCCGAGCAGCTTGACCAGCATCTCGGCGAAGAAGTTGTCCGAGTAGACGTCGGTCGTGTCGACGATCCGGGTCAGGGTAGGCGAGCGGACGATCGCCACCGGTTCGGCGTTGGCGGGCGTCGCCCGCAGGGCCACCTGCGACGGCAGGCCGATCCCGGCCCCCTGGAGCGAGTGGGCGAGCGTCGAGGCGGCCAGCTTGGCCGGGTCGGAGGAGAAGCCGCTGGAGCTGGTCGCCCCGCGGAAGCCGGAGTTGAACGCGAGTCCCGAGAGCGGGCCGATGTAGGTGCTGGTCGCATAGCCGGAATCGGCGACGCCGCGCAGGCGGTCGAAGATCGTGTCGTCGGCGTAGAGACGCCCGCTCACCGCTTCGATCCCGGCGGCCTTGATCTGCGCCGTCAGCCCGAAGAGGTCGGTCCCGAGGCCGGCGAGGTAGCCGTCGTAGAAGCTGGGCGTGCCCAGGGCCGGATCGCCCCCGCCCTCGAGGTAGAGGCTGCCGTGGAGGACGCCGTTGGCGTCGACTTCGCCGTCGCGGAAGACCTTGGTCGCGATCCGGGTTTCCGGCCCGAGGCGGGAGAGGACCGTCGAGGTCGTGAACAGCTTCATGTTCGAGGCCAGCGACCGCGGCCGGCCGGGGGCGCTGGCGCAGACGACCTTGCCGGTTTCGGCTTCGACGACGAGCAGACCGCTGGCGCTGCCGCCCCCCCGGTGCAGCCAGGCGCGCATCTGGTCGCAGGTCCGGCTCGCCTGGGCGGCGCCGGCGCAGACCCAATAAAGGACTGCCCAAAGCACCAAAAACAGGGTAAACGCGCGTTTCATCCGGTAATCCAACACGCTAAATGCGGAAGGTAGCGGTCGAGCCCGACCGCCCGCCCTGGAATACTGCATGGATAGTGGGCAAGGTCGTAGACATCGAGTCCAGCCCGAGGCGCCGGGCGAAACGGCGCAAGAAGCCGTCGAAGACGGCCCTGGTGCTGGGCGGAGGCGGCTTCACCGGCGGCGTCTACGAGATCGGCGCCCTGCGCGCGCTCGACCTGCTGGCGGTGAACAGCACGGTCAACAACTTCGACGTCTACGTCGGCACCAGCGCCGGCTCCTTCGTCGCCTCGATGCTGGCAAACGGGATCACGCCCGAGGAGATGATGCAGGTGATCAACTCCCGCGTCCCCGCCGGCGGCCTCGAGGACCTCGACCTCAACCGGGTGCTGAAGCCGAACTACCTCGGCATGCTGGCCAAAGCGGCGGCGCTGCCGCTGCGCACGGCGCAGCTGCTGGGCCGGCTCACCCGGATCGGCGAGCTCTCGATGATCGACATCGGCGTCGGTCTGGCCGAGGCGCTGCCGACCGGCCTGTACAGCGGCTCGGGGCTCTCCGAGTACGTCGAGGAGGTGCTCAGCGCTCCGGAGCGGGTCAACGACTTCCGGCTGCTCGAGAACGAGCTCTACCTGACCGCGACCGACCTCGACACCTGCGAGCGCATCGTCTTCGGCGAAGAGGGCTGGGGCGATGTGCCGATCTCGAAAGCGGTCGAGTGCTCGACCTGCCTGCCGCTCGTCTACAAGCCGGTCGACCTCAAGGGCCGCCAGTTCGTCGACGGAGGCATCCGCTCGACCACCAACGTCGACATCGCGGTCGAGAAGGGCGCCAAGTTCATCGTCGTCGTCAACCCCCTGGTCCCCTACGTCAACGACTTCGAGAAGACGATCCCGACCGTCTTCGGCCGGCGCGTCCGCCGGGTCTCCGACATGGGCCTGCCGGCGATCGCCAACCAGACCTTCCGCCTGATCGCCCACCAGCGCCTCCACCAGGCCGTCGAGCAGTGGCAGGAGCGCTACCCCGGCGTCGACATCGTCCTGCTCGAGCCAGAGCCGACCGACGAGCTGATGTTCGGCACGCCGATCATGGACTACTCGCGCCGCCTCCAGATCGCCAAGCACGGCTTCGAAACCGTCACCGCCGCCCTTGCCAAGGACTACGACCGCTATCAGGAGATCGCCGAGCGCCACGGCCTCGAGATCTCCGAGCGCCGCGTCCGCCGCGTCGTCGAAAAGGCCTCCGACGAGGAGCCCGAGCAGATGTCCGCCTGGCGCCGCGTCCTCGAGCAGACGACCTCGGTCCTGCTCAGGCAGACCGGCGAGGCCTCCTAGCTTTCTTTCGGCCGGGTGGGGTCCGGTACAGCCCCTTCACTCGACCTGTCGTCGGAGAGAGTGGTGCCGCTGGCGCCCAAAGGCTGCAGCTCCTCAGTCGCAAAACGTTCAGGGGCTGTACCGGACCCCTGCCAGGGCCAAAGAGTTTCCTGACCCTTGGGGATGCCCCAGCGGCACGAGGTGAATAGCTGAAAGCGACCGCCGTAGCTTCTGTCTAGCTGCCGGAATTGTTCGAAGGGGCTGGGTGACCCCCTGAACGTTTTGCGACTGAGGAGCCCATGCTCCGGGCGTCAGCTTGCTACGGCTGATCGACGATGGTCGAGTGAAGAGGGTTACCCGACCCCTACAACCCCGCCCTGTCTCGCAAGACAGAAGCTACGCAGCGTAGAGCTGCTCGATCGCGTCCTCGTGCTTCTGGGCGACGACGGCGCGCTTGACCTTCAGGGTCGGCGTCAACTCGCCCGATTCCTGGGAGAGGTCGTGGGGGAGGATGGCGATCTTCTTGACCTGCTCGACGCGGGCAAAGCTCTGGTTGATCTTGTCGACGTGGGTTTCGATCGCGGCCTTGACCTCGGGGTTGGCGGCGAGCTCGGCGGAGTCCTCGGGAAGCCCCTTCTCTTTCGCGTACTTCACGGCCTCTTCCTCGTCCAGGGTGACCAGCGCCACCAGATAGGGGCGGCGGTCGCCGACGACCACGCACTGGGAGACCAGCGGGTGCTGCTTGATCTCGGCCTCGAGGTTGGCGGGAGTGATGTTCTTGCCGCCCGCGGTGATGATGATGTCCTTCTTGCGGCCGGTGATCTTGATGAAGCCGTCGGGCTCGATCTCGCCGACGTCGCCCGTGTGGAGCCAGCCGTCGACGATCGTCTCGGCCGTCGCCGCCGGGTTCTTGTGGTAGCCCTGGAAGACGTTTGGACCCTTGACGAGGATCTCGCCGTCGTCGGCGATCTTCACCTCGCAGCCGGGGAACGGCTTGCCGATCGTCCCGACCTTGAAGTCCTCCGGCGTGGAGATCGTCGCCGCGGTCGAGGTCTCGGTCATCCCCCAGCCCTCGAGCACGAGGACGCCGGCGGCGTCGAAGAAGCGGAGGATCTCGGGATTGATCGGCGCCGCGCCGGAAACGGCGAGGCGGATGCGGCCGCCGAAGAGGTTGCGGATCTTCGACAGAACCTGCTTGTCGGCGAAGGCGTACTGGCGCTGCAGCAGGAAGCCGGGCTTGCGGCCGCTGCGTTCGACCTCGCGCATCTTCGCGCCGACCTTGATCGCCCAATCGAAGATCGCCTTCTTCAGACCGCCCTCTTTTTCCATCCCGCTGGTGGCGGCCGTGTAGATCTTCTCGAAGATCCGCGGCACCGAGGGGAAGTAGGTCGGTTTCAGCTCGGCCAGGTTCGGCAGGATCTTCAGCGGGTCGCGCTCCCAGTAGGCGAGCGTGGTGCCGAGGTCGAACGTTCCGAACTGGATCAGCAGGGCGAAGGAGTGGGCAAGGGGCAGGTAGAGGTAGGCGACGTCTTCGTCCTCGATCACGCTGACGCCGTTGACCATGTCGAGCATCGCGCGGTAGTTGCCGTGGCTGATGATGCAGCCCTTGGGGGGCCCGGTGGTGCCGGAGGTGTAGATGAAGGTGCAGATGTCGTCGGGGGTGACCGCGGAGTAGAGCTGCTCCCAGGCGTCGGCGTCGGCTCCGGCGCCCTTGGCGGCCACGACCTCCATCGAGATCGCGTCCTCGGCGCTGCCGGTCATCAGGATCACGTGCTCGAGCTGCGGCAGCTGCTCGCGCACCTCCCTGACCTTGGCAAGCTGTTCGGCATCCTCGACGACGACCACCTTGGCGTCGGAGTTCTCGAGGACGTAGCGGCACTCCTCAGGCGAGTTGGTCTGGTAGATCGGCACCACGGTGGCGCCGATGGAGAGCGCCGCGAAGTCGAAGTAGGTCCACTCGGGCCGGGTGTTGCCGAGGATCGAGACACGGTCGCCTTTGCGGACGCCGAGCTCGACGAGGCCCATGCCGAGTGGCCGCACGATATCCCGCACCTCCTCGAAGGTGCGGCTCACCCACTCATCGCCCTCCTTGTACTTGACCGCGACCTGCGACCCGTACATCTCCGCCGCGCGCGGCAGGAGGTCGGCGACCGTCTTCGAGTGGGTACCTCTCCCCGACATCTGCCGGGGGAGTCTAGTTCAGCGCGTGTGTCCGGGCGATGCCTGCGGCGCCTTGGCCGAGGCGAAGCTGCGCATCGACGTTTCGAACAGCGTCCGGTCGATCCGGCCGTGGTAGATCGGGACCCCCATCTCGACGCATTTGCCGATCACCTCCTGCCGTTCCATGCGCAACTGGTCTGCGAGCTCGGCGGGCGTGAGGTGATGGGCCATGGGTGACCTCCCGGTCGTTGAAAATGGGTAGCGCAGATGTTCGTACCCCCGTCGGTCGGGTGTCAACCGCCAGAAAGCCGCAATCTCCGGGCTCTTCGAGGGTTGCACTCGCGATAATGGGTCGCGGATGTCCTCGGAAGCCGTCGCCAAGCCGCTGCCCCGGCGGGGGAGGTTCTGGGTCGCTGCGCTGCTGGCGCTCGGCCTGACCGCGCTCGGCTACACGATCGTCCAGCTGTCGACCCGGAAGCCGGACAAGGGGATCGTCCACGTGCAGGGGATCAACGAAGCCCAGGAACTGTTCGGCGGGGTGCCCCAGGAAGGGGACCGGCTCGGCTCGAGCGACGCGCCGGTGACGATCCAGGTC
>DASTTQ010000033.1:0-5023 GCA_035760065.1 Solirubrobacterales bacterium | reverse complement strand
CCGCCCCCCACTCGTCTTATCCGGCGCTGCTTCTCCTGCAAATCCTGCAATTTGCAAGGGAAGTTGCGGATTATCGACCACCTGTAAGGCGGCGCGGGCGCTTCGCTAGCCTGCGCCGCCGTGCTGTTCAGCCCCTCCACGAGCACGGTCAGGCGCCGTGCCCTGATTCTTGCCGCGCTGCTCCTCGCCGGGCTCTGCGCGCTCGCTTCTTCCTGGGCCGGCAGCGCTCCGGCGCAGACGCCCCAGGAAAAGCTGGAAGCGACGCGGGACAAGCTGGAAGGGGTGCGGGAAGACTCGAGCTCGCTCGCCGCGACGATCGCCGAACAGAACAGGGCGATCGACTCGATGATCGGCGAAGTCTCCGAACTGCGGCGCAAGCAGGCCACAGTCGAGGCCGAACTCGAAAAAAAGCAGGCCGAGCTGGAAGCGGCGACGGCGGCGCTCGAAAAGGAAGAAGCGCATCTGGAAGCGGTGCGCGACCAGCTGCAACGGGCGCTCGGGGTCCTCCGCGGTCGGCTCGTCGCGATCTACGAGGCCGGCTCCCCGGACGTGATCAACGCCATCCTCGAATCCGAAGACTGGTCCGAGATGGCCGCCCAGACCGAATACCTGAACCGGATCCAGAGCTACGACGACGCGGTCGTCGAACGGGTCAAGACGCTGCGCGACGAAGTCCGCTCGGCGGTCGAAAAGCTGGCCGACAAACGGGCCGAAATCGAAGCAGCGCGCGACCAGGTGGCGGCGATCGAGAGGGAAGTCGCCGCCGCCCGCCAGGAAGCCGAGGCCCGCTTCGCCGAACTGAAGGCGGCGCAGGCGCAGCGGCGCGAAGCTCTGGAAGCGCTCGAGTCGCGCGAAGAAGCGCTCGGCAACAACCTCGCCGCGATCTCCGAACAGGTCGCCTCCGAAGGCGGCGACGCGACCACCGGCCTGATGCCGGCGCCGCTCAACCCCGGCCAGGAAGCGCAGGTGATCTCAGAAAGCGAGGCGAGCGCCCCGGCCGCCGCGCCGCAGGCGGTCCAGGACGCGATCGCCGCCGCCAACTCGATCGCCACCACCCCCTACATCTGGGGCGGCGGCCACGGCTCCTTCGAATCCGAAGGCTACGACTGCTCGGGCGCGGTCAGCTTCGCCCTGCACGGCGGCGGCTTCCTCGAAAGCCCGCTCGACTCGACCGGCCTCGAGACCTGGGGCGAACCGGGGCCGGGGCAGTGGATCACCGTCTACGCGAACGCCGAACACGCCTGGATGGTGATCGCCGGCGTCGCCTTCGACACCGTCGGCGGCCCGGGCCCGCGCTGGCACGACCCCTGGGTCGACTCGCCGGAAGGGTTCGTGGCCCGCCACCCCGCCGGCTACTGATCGAGTGCCAGCGAGGCGCTTTTCCTAACCACTGGTTCGGAAAAGCGCCTCGTCCTGGCTTTAGCCATTTTTTAGCCGCGGTTCATACGTTCACGAGCGCGGCGCCCCACCCTCGCCGCTGCCACCCGCTTTGACCACCAAGCGCCGAAACCTCATCGTCCCGTCCGTGATCGTCGGGATCCTCCTCCTCGCGGTGGCGATCGTCTACTGGGTCGAGCCGGCGGGCTCGCTGCCCTCGTTCTTCCCAGGGCACGAGTCGGGCTCGAGCCACCACCACTTCAAGCACGGGATCGCCGCTTTCGTCCTCGCCCTCGGCTGCTTCACCTTCGCCTGGTTCCAGAGCGGTCCGCAGACGAAGCCGACCGACTCGCAGACGAAGCCGACCGACTCGCAAGCTAAAACGCACGGCTGAGCCTCAGCTCCGCTATGGAACCGATCTCCTATCTACAGGCGATAATTCTCGGTGCCCTGCAGGGGATCGCCGAGCCGTTCCCGATCTCCAGCCTCGGGCACGCGGTGATCGTGCCGAGCCTCTTCGGCTGGAACATCCACCAGAACGACGAATTCTTCCTCGCCTTCCTCGTCGCCACCCACTGCGCCACCGCCGCCGTCCTCTTCGTCTTCTTCTGGGAGGACTGGAAGCGGATCTTCGCCGGGATGGGGCGGTCGCTGCGGGACCGGGAGATCCGCGAGGACGATCCCGACGCCCGGCTCGGCTGGGTGATCGTGATCGGCACGATCCCCGCCGGCATCCTCGGCCTCCTGCTCGAGCACAAGCTGCGCAGCCTCTTCGCCTCGCCGACCTCGGCGGCGGTCTTCCTCACGATCAACGGCGTGCTGCTGCTGATCTTCGAGCGGCTGCGGCGCCGGCCACCGCGGCCCGGCGACTACGAAGGCGACGCCGACCCGCGGATCGCCCACATAAGCTTCAAACAGGCCTTCGCGATCGGCACCGCCCAGGCGGCGGCTCTGGTGCCTGGGATCTCCCGCTCGGGGATCACGATGGGCGGCGGCTTGATCACGGGGCTCTCGAACGAGGACGCCGCCCGCTACGCGTTCCTGCTGGCGACGCCGATCATCGGCGCCGCCGGCGTCCTCAAGCTGCCCGACCTGATGGGGTCGGCCGGCGACGGGGTCCGCGGCCAGGCGCTGGTCGGCGCGATCGCCGCCGCCGTCACCACCTGGTTCGCGGTCAAGTTCCTGCTGCGCTACTTCGAGACCAACCGGCTCAGCCCGTTCGGGGTCTACTGCATCATCGCCGGCCTCTTCTCGCTCGCCGTCTTCGCGTTCTGAGATGGACGCCCGTGTCAAGGGCGGTTGACGCGGCCCTCGGCCGGGTACTTGAAGACCAGTCCGGGGGGGATGCCACACCCAAAGGGGGCGCCACACCCAATCTGGGTGTCGGGAAGGAGTCTCATGGAGTCTGCATCAGTTCCGCGGCACGAGATTCCGGGCCGCGACCTGCCGGCGGTTGGCTCGGGATTGCCACGGCCGCGGCTGCTTGGTATGCATCCCTTGCAGCGGTCGTCAACTCGACCTTCGGGCGCACGGTGATGCCGGTCCGCCCGCTGAACGAGACGAGGGCCGGACGAGCGAGCGACTGAGGGAGGAGGAGTCGGATGGCAGTCGAGCAAGGAGAGGCCGATCTCGAGCGCGAGCTCGAGTCGATGCTGGAGATCGAGCGGTTCGAGCCGCCGGAGGAGTTCCGGGCGCAGGCGAACTGGGGAGATCCCGAGGTCTACGAGGAGGCCGCCGCCGACCCGGAGGCCTGGTGGATGCGCCAGGCAAAGGAGCTGCTCGACTGGGACACCGAGCCGAGCCAGGGGCTCGACGACTCCAACCCTCCCTTCTACAGGTGGTTCGCCGACGGCCGGCTGAACGCCTCGGCGCAGTGCCTCGACCGCCACGTCGCGGCCGGCGTCGGCGACCGCGTCGCCTTCCACTGGCGCGGCGAGGAGGGGGAGGAGCGCGACGTGACCTACGCCGAGCTGCACGGCGACGTCCAGCGCTTCGCCAACGCGCTGAAGGACCTCGGGGTGCGCAAGGGCGACGTGGTCGGGATCTACCTGCCGATGATCCCCGAGGTCGTCGTCGCGATGCTCGCCTGCGCCCGCCTCGGCGCTCCCCACAACGTCGTCTTCGGCGGCTTCTCGGCCGAGGCGGTGAAGGAGCGGATGGAGTTCTCCCACGCCAAAGCGCTGGTCACCGTCGACGGGGCGCGGCGCAAAGGCAAGACGGCGCCGATCAAGCCGCAGGTCGACGAGCAGATGGGCGGCCTGGAGACGCTGGAGAAGATCGTCGTCGTCCGCCACACCGGCATCGACGTGCCGATGCGCGAGGGCCGCGACGTCTTCTACGACGAGGCGATGGCGGCGGCCGGCCCGGAGTGCCCGGCCGAGCCGATGGAGGCCGAGCATCCGCTCTACATCCTCTACACCTCGGGCTCGACCGCGAAGCCGAAGGGGATCCTCCACACCACCGGCGGCTACATGACCGGCGTCACCGCCACCCACCGCTACGTCTTCGACCTCAAGCCGGAGACCGACGTCTACTGGTGCGCCGCCGACGTCGGCTGGGTCACCGGCCACTCCTACATCGTCTACGGGCCGCTCTCCAACGGGGCGACCAGCGTGATGTGGGAGGGGGCGCCCGATTACCCGCACAAGGGGATCTGGTGGGAGCTCGTCGCCCGCTACAGGGCGACGATCCTCTACGCGGCGCCGACGGCGATCCGCACCTTCATCAAGTGGGGCGCGGAGATACCGCGCGAACACGAGCTCTCCTCGCTGCGGTTGCTGGGCTCGGTCGGCGAGCCGATCAACCCCAAGGCCTGGCTCTGGTACCGGCAGGTGATCGGCGGCGGCCGCTGCCCGATCGTCGACACCTGGTGGCAGACCGAGACCGGCGCGATCATGATCACGCCGCTGCCGGGGATCGTCACGACCAAGCCGGGCTCGGCGACGCGGCCGTTCCCGGGCATCGAGGCGGAGGTGGTCGACGAGTCCGAGGGCGCGCCGGTCTCCGAAGGGCAGGGCCTGCTTGTGCTGGAGCGCCCCTGGCCCTCGATGCTGCGCGGCCTCTACAAGGAGGACGACCGCTTCGTCGAGACCTACTTCTCGCGCTTCGGCACCGAGCGCTACCTGGTCGGCGACGCGGCCCGCAAGGACGGGGACGGCTACTTCTGGGTGATCGGCCGGATCGACGACGTCGTCAACGTCTCCGGCCACCGGCTCTCGACCGCCGAGGTCGAGTCGGCGATCGTCGCCCACCCCGAGGTCGCCGAGGCGGCGGTGATCGGCGAATCCGACGAGGACACCGGCCAGGCGATCTGCGCGTTCGTGACGGTGCGTGGCGGAGTCGAGGAGGGCGACGGGCTGGAGGACGGCATCCGCGCCACCGTCGCCGAGCGGATCGGAAAATTCGCCCGCCCGAAGCGGATCGTCTGGGCCGACGACCTGCCGAAGACCCGCTCGGGGAAGATCATGCGCCGCCTCCTCCGCGACATCGCCGAGGGCCGGGCGCTTGGCGACGTCACCACCCTGAAAGACCCCGAAGTGATGAAGGAACTCGAAGGGAAGATCGCCGAGGAGCACGCGAAAGCCGATTAGCTCGACAGAGCCGTTGAGGGAGACGTGTGGACCTCCAGACACCACTCGCCTATGGC
>DASTTQ010000032.1:0-34072 GCA_035760065.1 Solirubrobacterales bacterium | reverse complement strand
CTGACCATGATCGCCCTGCCCTTCGGGCCGAGGGGCGCGTTAGCGTGGAGCTTCATCCGGTTCCTCCTTGTTGCTGGGGCTTCGACACCGCCAGCCTCCAAGGAGGTCCGGATGAACAACGTGCTTAGGAACTACATCTAGCTCATTTCGGAGCAGTTCTAGGGAAAGAAGTGTGCCTCGAGCTTGGAGCCCATTCCTTTCCATCGCTCATCGGCGAACCCGAACAGTGACCGTGCATCCTCGGGTAGTTGAAGCTCTGGTCGACCAATCTTGTAGAGCACGTAGCAGAGTGCTACGGCGTCACAGAAGTCGATCCAGAATTGCGTAAAGCCACGACCGACGAAAACCGGGCCGTTGCTTTGCCAGATATCGCCATTGGTGTGACCAGGCCGACTGTGCGCGTAGCGGCAGAGGTTTTCGTAGACCAACCGGAGCACTCCGGGCGGCCGCTTCCCTAGCAGGCCAGGGTTACCAAGCTTGTGCTCCGAAGTCTCTAGGGCCGAAGCCTGTTCTAATCGTTCGACCATATTTCCAAAGGCAGGCTCGTAGCGATGGAGCAGCTCGGGTGACTGGCTGCCTGTCCGCATCGGCCGATAGCTTCGACGGCAATGAAAAGCGGCCCCCGACGGCGCGCCAACGCCGGATCGAGGGCCTGACCACGAGGAGAAGAGACCTCCCGATGGCTGCGATCAACCCTATGTATCCGTCCTGTTCTGCGACCGCCGATTCTCTGCCCGTGAGGAGCAACGATGGCTGAGGGGATCGTCAGGCGCCACTCCAACGGCTGTCCTGCCAGGGCTGGTCTCGCTGCCGATGCCGCGCGGGATATGAAGCCTTCGTCTACTCGCCGCGCGACGGCAAGAAGGTGCGCAAGACCTTCCAGAGCTTGGCGGAAGCGAAGTCATGGAGGGCGGAGGCAAAGCGGGCCGTAGACCTTGGAACGCTGCGGACGCCCAGCCGGAAAACGCTTGCTCAGGCGGCGGCGACCTGGCTTTCCCAGGCCGAGGCAGGGGAGATCAGGAACCGCTCCGGCAATGCCTACAAGCCGGCCACCTTGCGGGGGTACAGGCAGGCCCTCGATACCTACGTCCTGCCGGTCCTCGGCAACCGAAAGCTGAACACGGTCACCACGGCTGATCTGCAAGACCTTGTAGATCGGTGGATGGCAGAAGGGCAGGCAGCTTCAACGATCCGCAACTCGATCAAGCCGTTGCAGGCGATCTACCGGCGGGCGCGCTCGCGCGAAGGACTGCCGGTCAACCCAACCCATGATCTGGAACTGCCCGCGCCGAGGCCGCGAGAGGTGGAGATCGTTGCGCCCGAGGAGGCCGCGCGACTTCTTGCCGCGGCGCCCGCCCAGGATCGAGGCCTGTGGGCGACCGCCCTCTACGCCGGTCTGCGCCACGGCGAGCTTCGCGCCCTCCGGTGGAACGCCGTCGATCTAGCTGGCGGCACCATACGAGTGCGCGAGTCCTGGGACCCGAAGGAGGGCTCCATCGCACCCAAGACCAGGACCTCCCAGCGCACGACGCCGATGCCTGCCTTGCTCCGCGGTCATCTGATGGACCGTCGCCTTGCGGCCCCGGACGCGAGCGACGAGGCACTGGTCTTTGGCGTCACTGCCAGGACGCCCTTCCAAGCGACGGTCGTCTATCGGCGAGCAGATAAAGCGTGGGAGAAGGCGGGCCTTGGACGGCTGCGTCTCCATCAGGCGCGACACACCTACGCCTCTTTCATGATCGCTGCCGGCGTCAATGCGAAGGCCCTGTCTGCCTTCATGGGGCACTCCTCGATCAAGGTCACGTTCGACCTCTATGGACACCTTATGCCCGGTACGGAGGCAGAGGCCGCGGCGCTTCTGGACCGTTACCTTGGGGCGGAGGTAGGCGTCGGGGAAGAAGTAGCTCGCGGTCAGGTGCGTGGTGGGTGCCGATGACGCTGCTCGGTCCTTCGCTGCACGATCTGTCGCTGGAGGACATACAGCGTTTTCTCGATGATGCTGATTCAGAGCCGTTGCTGTGGGAGGCAAAGGGAACTTCTGCTGATCCACACGTTGTAAGACGAGAAATCTGCGGATTTGCCAACGGACGGGAGCCTGCGTACCTGATCCTGGGTGCCGAGAAGCTAGGGGAGAAGTGGGGGTTGGGGGGAATGAATCTAGACGGCGATCCCCCCGCCTGGGTATCCAATGTCGTGGCCGGCGGCCTCCGACCCGAACCATCGGTAGATGTTCGAAGTATTTATGTTGGGGACGGAAAGCACGTCGCCGTTGTAGAAGTCCCGCCAGTTGCCGTGGCTCCCTGTATTTGTCGCGGTACGGTTTACGAGCGGGTATCAGGCCGAACTATCCCGGTGAAGGAGCCCATACGGCTAGCCAATCTCTATGGGCGAGGGGAGACGGCCCGGGGGTTTGCCGAGTCGGCAGCACGCGAAGTTGCCTTTGAGCTGTTTAAGGATCCTGGGCTACCGGGGGCTGGCGATCCTTGGCCTCGGGTTGCAGTAGCGGTTGGAGCTACCGGCCATCCCTCCCGACATCAGTTCGCGACTGTTTTCCGAGCGCTACGAGGATGCGTTACAGGCAGTCGCGAGAGACGGTCTGCTTCCCAATATCGTCGGAGTGCCTGCTGCCTTAGAGCCGAAACTGAGCATGGGCTTCGAGCAGAGCAATCGCTTCGTTGACTGTCGCGACCTCCATACGCATGGGCATCCCCGCTACTGGCACCTTCGGGCAGTTTGGAATGGCGTGGTGGGTGTCTATGGGGCGTGGGAAGTCGAAAGGGTCCTCCCGGAGCACCTGATTGAGGAGCTAATACGGCCTGCATGGAGCACGGCGACCACCCTCGTGCGGGAGCTGGGTGGTTTCGGTCCTGTCTATTGCCAGCTACTCGTTGAAGGGCGAGAGGCTTTGTACGGACGCGACGGTGCGCCGATGGGTCTTATCAGGATGAGCCGAGGACCCATAGAGGCGGAACCATCGGATGCTGAAGTTGAAAGCGTCGATCGGGAGCTTCGACGTGCAGCGGGAGAGCCCGCTTATGAGCAAGGCCCTGCTCCCGTGGACGCGAGCTGACTGCGACGTTGAAGGTTCTACTTGGCTCGCTGTGAAAGAGCTGAGGCAGCGACCTCGCGGACAGACTTCCGTGGATCGTGCATCAGAGCAGCTGCCAAAGATGCCGCCTCCGCTCCCGTTCGACGGGGAGAAGCCGCAGCCTTGCGAACTTGATCGACGTGGTGTTTCGGCGCTTTTGCCATGTGCACCAGAATACGACCTGAACAAGACGGCACTGGCGCACGGACTGGCGCATGGGACGCAGATGTGGCTCTAGAAGCCAAAAGCCGTCCTATATGCCAGGCCTGCAAAGCCGTTTACACCGGTTCGATTCCGGTAGGCGCCTCTGGCTCTGGCAAGCGGAGTTTGGCTTGCTAGAGCGGTCTGCGCGGGCTTTTTAGGCCGCTTCCTCGTCCGGCTGAGTCTGCGATGGGCTATCGAAAATCACCATGGACCAGCCTCGGGTCTTGCTCCAGAACTTCACCTGGAGATAGGTGCGAACCTCGCCGTCCTCACCTTCGATATCCAGGCGCGCGCTCTGTAGCTGCACGGCCTCGTCCTCGGTGGTCAAGCGGGAGGAGCGAACGGACGCAGAGGCGGCCCGCGTGCGTCAGCTTGAAGCAGGGCCGGCCCTGGGAATCAGGTTCGTCGGCGGCCTCTACCAGTCCCTTGTCTCGGGTGCACCGATTGCGAACGGCGTAGCCTTTCGGGGGTGTCGGGAAGACCGATGGGAGGCGGCGGCTCGAAGGGGTCGAGGGCCGCTCGGGCGGCTGCGAGGCTATCGCGGAACTACCTCGATGCGGTGCGGGCGAACGACGCCGCAGGTGCCTATCGGGTCGCTGCTCGGGCACGCGAACGGGGCATGTCTTTGGCGGCCCTCTACCAGTCGGTGATCGCTCCGGCCATGCACGAGCTCGGCCGTCTCTGGGAAAAGGGGGCGATCACGATCGCCGACGAGCACCTGGCGACGGCCCTGACTTTCCGGGTGATGACGGCGCTGCGGCCGCGTGCCGTCGCCGGCCGAACGGACGCAGAGGATTCGGCCAAGCCGCGGGCGATGTTCGCCGCGGTGGAGGGCGAGCAGCACGCGCTCGGGTTGCGGATGGCGGCTGACCTGCTCGAGGACGCCGGCTTCCGGTCCATCTACCTCGGTGCCGACGTGCCCACGGAAGCACTGCTGCAGGCGGTCGACTCGCTCTCGCCCGACGTGCTGGCCCTCACCGCGACGATGCCGAAATCCGGGCGGAGGCTGAAGGACACGGTCGCATCGGTGCGCGCCGCACGGCCGCGGCTGAAGGTGATGGTCGGCGGCCAGGCCGTCGCCTCTCAGGCGGTGGGGGAGGCGACTGTGGTCGAGGATCTGGAGCGGCTCGAAGAGACGATGCACGCCGCCTAGACGCTCAACGGGCCATCCGCTGCCAGTTCGGGCGCAGGTAGGCCTCCTCGAAGCCCGCCTTGAGGATGTTGCGGTAGCTCCCCGAGGGGCGGTCGGGCACGCGCTCGCCGGTCTCGACGAACAGCGTGTGGCAGCCGGCCGCGGCAGCGTCGCAGATGCGCCGGTGCAGGAGGGCGGTCTGGCAGCCCCGTCCCCGCGCCCCCTCGAGGGTGGCGGCGATCCCGAACTCGGCGATCCCGTCCTCGATCAGCATCGCCGCGCAGGCCTGTGCCCCGCCGTCGACCCGGGCGACGTAGCAGCGCCAGCCCTCACGGCCCGGGAGGTTGGCGAAGAGATCGGCGGCCCAGGAGGGCAAGCCGAAGCCAACCGCCGCAATCGCGCCAAAGGGCTCCTCGTCGGGGGCGGTGAGCTCGACCACTTCGATTCCGTCGGGCGCAGGGAAGCGCGGCGGGTGCGGGTCCCGGACGAACTTCATCCAGGCATAGCCGCGCCGGAATCCCGTTTCTTGCAGCCAGGCCTCGGCGGCGGCTGAGCCGGGCACACCGGGGGAAACGGGGACGCAGGGGGAGACACCGTGGTCCTCGGCCCAGGCGACGGCTCGGGCGAGGTCGGCTGCGCCGGTCTCCGGTGCTCCGAGGAGGAGGTTGAGGATCGGAACCTGAGGGAGGTCGCGCGCGATCGTTGCCTGGAGAGGGCCGAAAGCGGCTTGCTCGATTCCGTGCTCGGTTGCTACCTCGGCCGGGACCGATGCCCAGATCTCGTGCCAGAAGCGGCGCTCGACGCGGTCGAGGGCTGCGGGGTCGTAATCGACGCCGCGCTTGGTCCCGGGGGTCATCGGAAGGAGCATAGGCTGAGGTCGATGACGAGTAACGAGCAGCATGCGATGCCGACCCCGAACGACCAGGTGATCGTCCTCTTCGGGGCGACCGGCGACCTCGCCCGGCGCAAGCTGCTGCCCGGGATTTTCCACCTCCAGCAGGTCGGCCTGATGCCCGATCGGTTCCGGATCGTCGGCACCGCGCGCCGCGACGTCGGCGTCGAGGGATTCCGCGACCTGGCGCGGGAGGCGGTGAGCGAGTCGAGTCGTGAATCCGGCGACCCGCAGGCGTGGGGCGAGTTCGAAGAGTCACTCGGCTTCGCCGGCGTCGGCGACGGCTTCGAGGCTCTCGCCCGGGAGGTCGAGCGGGCACGGCGGGGGCTGGGGGAGGGGGCGCAGCTGCTCTTCTACCTCTCGCTTCCCCCGCAGGCCGCAGAAGGCACGGTCGAGCAGATCGGCGCGCACCGGCTCGGCGACGGCGCGCGCGTGATCACCGAGAAGCCGTTCGGCACCGACCTCGGCTCGGCCCGGGCGCTCAACCGCCGCCTGCACTCGGTCTTCGCCGAGGAGTGCATCTTCCGCATCGACCACTACCTCGGCCGCGAGGCGGTGCAGAACCTGCTCGCGCTGCGCTTCGCCAACGGGATGTTCGAGCCGGTCTGGAACCGCAACCACATCGACCACGTCCAGATCGACGTCCCCGAGACCCTCTCGATCGAGATGCGCGGCTCCTTCTACGAGGAAACCGGCGCCTTCCGCGACATGATCGTCACCCATCTGTTTCAGGTGCTCGGCTTCGTCGCGATGGAGCCCCCCACCTCGCTGGGCCCGAAGGCCCTGGGGGTCGAGCGGGAGAAGGTGTTCGAGTCGATGCCGCCGCTGAGGCCGCAGGACGTCGTCCGCGGCCAGTACGAGGGCTACCGCGACGAGGAGGGCGTGGCGCCTGGCTCCGACACCGAGACCTTCGTCGCCCTCAGGTGCTTCGTCGACGACTGGCGCTGGGAGGGAGTGCCGTTCTACCTGCGCTCCGGCAAGCGGATGGCGGAGAGCCGGCACCTGCTGACGATCGCCTTCCGGCAACCGCCGCGGCGGATGTTCCCGCTCGACTGCGACCAGATCGCCGAGTCGTTCGGCCACGACCACCTGACCTTCGAGCTCGGCGACCCCGGCAGCATCTCCGCCTCCTTCCTCGCCAAGGTCCCGGGGCCGCGGATCGAGCTCGGCGAGGCCCACATGCGCTTCAGCTACGCCGACACCTTCGGCGGCGCCGACCAGGCCCTGGACCCCTACGAGCGGCTGATCCACGACGTGATGGTGGGCGACCGCACCCTGTTCAGCAGCTCCGAGGCGATCGAGCGCCTCTGGGAGGTCTCAGGGCCGCTGCTCGAGAATCCGCCGCGAACCCTGTCCTACGCGCCCGGCTCCTGGGGCCCGCCCGCGGCCGACGAGCTGATCGCCCCGCGCCGCTGGCACCTGCCCAGCGAGCACGTCTAGCCCCGGAACGGAAAAGGGCCCCAATTGGGGCCCTTTGTTTCCGAAGGACGTACCACCAAAGACTGCTAGTTCCCTGGCTCGTCGGTCCTCAAGTCCGTGAAGTCGTGCCCTATAAACACCCGGGGCTTCAAAAAGTTGCATCGATTGCATCGACCGTTGCAACCGATCCTTTAGCCCCTCGAACAAGGGGCTGCGGGTTCAGCGGCCGACGTGCGCCGGCCGCTGCTAGATTCACCTCTCCGGGCGTTTAGCTCAGTTGGGAGAGCGCCAGCTCGACAAGCTGGAGGTCACTGGTTCGAGCCCAGTAACGCCCATAAGATTCCGCGCTACAGAGCCAAATTTCGGCCAGTGGTTCGAGCCCAGTTCCTCGACCTCAGAAATAGCGACTCCTTGACGTAGGGGAGAGTAGCTGCCGAGAAGGCGGATCGGGTCCCCGTTGGCGCCCCCGCAGACCACTACAGGGAGCGCCTTCCCACCCGCCATCCGCGCGGCGCAGCCGCGCCACAATCGGCGGTGGGGAGGCCGACCGAGAGCGAGCCGGCGCTGCCATCGGGCGATCCTCCTTCAGGTATAAAAGCGAACAGGTGTTCCCAGTTCATAATGTGTCGGGCTCCAGAAAGGAGGTCCGAGGCTCGTAGTGATAGGGCGTGAGGGGTTCTGCGGTTGCGGTTGGATGCTGCGGCTCTAGGGGTCTAGTTCGGCCCTAGAGCTAGGTGCATCTGCTGGGGTGACTGGGCTTCCTGCCTTCTTCTCTGTCTTCGACTCCTCCTTGGGCTGGAGTGTGGCTTCGTGCTTCTCGTCGGGAGGTCAGTCGGCTAAGACGGCGATTCGCCGTCCTTCCCCGGTGTGCCCCAAGCCGGCGCGTCGTCGCGTCAGCCGTTCTTGTAGATCAGCGGCGTCGGGCTGAGTCGGTCGACCGGGGTGATTTTCATACCTCCACCCCGTTTCGGGGCAGCGGGGTGAAGGGCGCCGCAGACGACCAGTCAACGACCACGACGCCCTCCACCCCCGCTGCCCGGTCGGTGCCCCTCCATGCGTCGGCGGGCGGCCGTAACAGTGTGACGGCCCTCTCCCTCACCATCGCCGCCCAAACCTGAAGTGTCGCCTCGTCGGTTCGCCCTGCATGTGCCGCTGGGCTTCGCGGACCTCACGGATCAGGTAGAGCCCTTGGCTCTGAATCTGCCGGACCCTCTCTCCAGTTACGCCGATCTCCTCCCCGACCTCGTGCAGCCCGTAAAGCTGGCCATCCCACATGCCCGTCCGCATCCGCAGGACGTGAGCGGAGCGGTCGTCCAGGTCGAGAAGCTCGGCCTCGCCGAAGGTGTAGAGCGTCGGCGTTCTCAGCTGATCTAGCGGCACCTTACGGGGCATGGATCGGCGATCCCCCGACCTTTCGGTTCAGGCCGACAGGAGTTCGGCGTCGAGCAGGCGGTCGCGGTGGTACTTGACTTCGACCGCTCTGACGTGCCCGTACTCGGGGGTTTGCCCGAGCGCCGTCGTCAGTGTCTCCACCGAGAGAGGTTGGCCCCTCATCCGCCGGTGCATCTCCAAGATGCGCAACCTGAGCGGGTGGTTCAGCGCGTGTGTGATGGTGGCCAGGCGGTCGCGTCGGCGTCGTCGGCGTGGCATGGGTCCTCCTTGTGGTGACGGTGGGCGACGGCCATCCCTCCCGAAGCCGTCGCCCCGCCCGTCAGGTCCATCGCGGCCTCGGCCTAGCGCTGGGAAGAGGCGCGGGCAGCCGGAGCGGCGATGGACGGTCTTGGGGTGGGTGGTCTGTGGGAGGAAGTCGTCATGTGTGTTGGGGACCGGGGACGGGCTGCCTCCGTGGAAGCGATCCGCCGCCCCCGGCCAGTCATGAGAAGCGTCCCGTCCGAGGTGGTGGACAGTCTGCGTACGCTGAGTAGTGGACGCTATTGGCGGCAGCGCTTCACGTCAATTTGTTCGCTGACTCCGCTCACGCCTCCGTGAGCGCCAGCGGTCGTGGTGCCTTCCGCGCCCTGACGAACGAGAAGAGACTGACGATCATGGAGACCGGCTCCTCCTTGCTCTCGACCATCCGATTCACCGATTCGGCTTCGATCTCGCGGATCTCTTCGAGGTGACGTGCGCACTTCGCCTCAGCGTCGGCGCGGCCCTTCTTGTCGAAGGTGTACCAAGACCAGTGCAGGATGGTGCGGGGGTTGGCGAGGTTGCCCTTCCACAGGGCGGCCACCGCCTCGGCCGTGCCCGACTGGACGACCCACCCGGCGATGGTCTGCCGCTCCATCTCGGTCATCCGTTCGGCTTCCTCCTGCGAGAATTCGGGGATCTCGATGGCGCGATACCAGTAGAGGTTCGTCCCCCGCCGTTCCTCGATTTTGGCGATTTCAATCGCGCCGTCCTGCAACATCCGCTTGATGTGGTTGGCGACGTTGCTGAGGGAGATGCCCGTCAGCTCCGCGACTTCGCCCGCCGTGTAGCTGGCCTGGTTCAGCAGGCACAGGATTTCGACCCTGAACCTGTGAGACAGCACATACTGGACGGCTTCCTCGACCCGCCTCCGTTCCTTCTTCTCCCTCCTGCGCTTGCGCTTGTCTCTATGAAGCTCGGCCGCCTTGGACACCACGTCGCTCCTCCTTGCTAGACAAAAACCGCCTTACTCAATCGGTTTCGGAGCATAGTGCCCGGTGGGGCGGATCAGGTACACCCACGTACTCACGTTTCTGACTTCGATCACAAATCTGCCTTTGATCTAAAGGCTCTTTAGCATCCGCCCTCCTCCCGGCGAAGCCGTCGCCGGGCTTGACGCGTGGGAGGGGGTGAGGAGCGATGACGATCAAGCAAGTGCCTTCTGCGCATTGCGCGCAGTTGATCTACAAGGGCGGCTGAGCCCTGCCGGGGTCGGTCCTGGCTGGACGCTGTGTCTCGCGGGGATCGGCCCCCTTGCGCGTCGGTCGGTGGGCGAAATTCTCTATTCAGGTCAAGCGCATCCCAACCAGCGCTGCCCGCGCCCGCTCGGATTTCGTCGGGGCGTAGTGTCGGCGCGTCGTAGCGATGTCGGCGTGCTTCAAGACCTCGGATACCACGTCGATGGGCAGTTCCTTCTCGTTGAGGGCGATGGTGGCCCAGGCGCGACGGTAGGCATGGGGGGAGACGCGAGAGGTAAGACCGCCCATCGTGTCCCGGGTGCCCTGGGATTTGCGGACGCCGACACCGGCCTTGACGGCGTGCCATTTGGCGATCTTGCTGATCGTCTGCGGCGGGGTCTTGCGGCCGTTGCGGGAGAGGAGGACGTAGGCGGTCTCGGGATCGGCGAGGGCATCGCGGAGAGCGTCGTTCCGCTGCGCCTCCGACAGCTGCCAGTGGCGGTAGAGCCGGAAGGCTCGGATCAGCGGCGGCGCCAAGTCGAAGATGTCGAACTTTTCGCCCTTGCCCATCACGCGCCACGTTCCCTGGTCGAGATCGATGTCTCGCCAGAGCGCGTCTGAGAAGGTCTGCCGCCGTGAGGGCGCGTAGAAGAGCCAATGGGCAAGCAGGCGTCCCCTCGGCGTCCCAGGGCACTCCAAGAGCTTCTTCACGTCGTCTGAGCTGGGCGTATAGCCGAGCTTGGTCGCAACCTTCGGCGCCACCTCCAGGGCGGCTGGGTTCAGATCGGGCAGGTCCTCTTCGGCGAGGAAGTGGTGGTAGAGGAATTTGATCGCGGCCAGGTAGCTCTTGCGATAGGACGGTGACCAGCCGGGGCCGGAGCGGCCGTCAGGGTAACCGCGGGTCTTGCACCAGACGCATTGCAGCCGTGCCTCATGCGGCTTCGGTCCGCCCGGCTTCGTCAGGTGGTTCATGAACATGCGAACGTGCTTGCGCTTCGCCGAGTAGAAGGTCACCCCGAAGACGCTGTTCAGGTAGTGGCTGTAGTGGACGAGATGGTCTCGGTAGCGGTCTAGCGTCCTGTCCTTGCGGACGCCGACGTGGTTGGTTTCGATTGCCTCGGCGATCAACTGCTGATCGGACAGCTCCATGCGTAGCTCCTCGAATCGGTCGAGGAACCAGGCCGGCGCCGCGTCGAAGAGCGAGGGTTGAGTCGAGCTTTCTTGCTTCACAAGGCATGAAATGCCTCAAGCTGCTCGATTGCCCCGCGTTCGACACCAGCACCGATCCTGTTCCTCGGGATTTCGAGTCGCTGCTTCTTTTGGTCCGAGGCTTCAGCCGTTTCACTGGTTCGAGCCCAGTAACGCCCATCGGGGCCGCACGTCACCGCGCTAGGCCTCGTTGAGGTCGGCGATCAGCTCTTGCACGCGTTGCTCGATCTCGTCCCGGGTCGCTCGCACGGCCTCGATCGGCTGGCCCTTGGGATCTGGGAGGTCCCAGTCGAGGTAGCGCTTGCCGGGGATGTAAGGGCACTCGTCGCCGCAACCCATCGTCACCACGACGTCGGCCCATTCGGCGTCTTCGCGGCTGAGCCGGTGGGGCGTGCGGCCGGCGATGTCGAGGCCGATCTCGGCCATCGCCGCGACGACCTCGGGATGGACGCGGTCGGCGGGGGTGGTGCCGGCGGAGCGGCCCTCGTGGCGGCCCTCGGCGGCGCGGTTGAAGAGGGCCTCGCTCATCTGGGAGCGCCCGGCGTTGTGGAGGCAGACGAAGAGGGCGCGGGCCATCAGGTGGTCTCCGTCGCTCGCTCGCCCGGGTGCTCGCCGCGGACGAGCTGGTAGGCGAGGGCGCCGAGCGCGGCGCCCAGGGGAGGGGCGAGCAGGTACAGCCAGAGGTCGTGGAGCTCGCCGGAGACGAGGGCGGGGCCGAGCGAGCGGGCGGGGTTCATCGAGGCGCCGGTCACCGGCCCGCCGAAGAGGGCGTCGAGGCCGACGGTGCCGCCGATCGCGATCGCCGCCGCCGCGCCGACCGCGCGGGTGTCGGTGGCGACGGCCATGATCACGAACATCAGGAAGGCGCTCAGCACCGCCTCATAGGCGAAGGCGCTGCCGGCCCCGACCGAGGGCACGGTGGCGCCGAGGTCAGCCGGCTGTCCCGGCCAGATCGCCGCCAGCAGCGCGGCGGCGAGGAGGGCGCCCGTGACCTGGGCGGCGAGGTAGGCGGCGGCCTCGGCGCGTGGGAAGTGCCGGGTGGCGAGGAAGGCGAGGGTGACGGCGGGGTTGAGATGGGCGCCGGAGAGGTGGCCGGTGGCGTAGACCATCGCCATCACGATCAGGCCGAAGACGAGGGCGATGCCGACGGTGCCGAGGGAGCCGGGGTGCTCGGCCTCGGCGACGATCGCCCCGCAGCCGGCGAAGACCAGGGCGAAGGTGCCGAGCCCCTCGGCGGCGGCGCGGCGGGCGAGGTCGGGGCGCGCGTCCACGATCCTCAGCAGCAGGCGACGGCGGGGGCGAAGACCTCGCGCACCGCGTCGAGGGCTCCGGGGACCAACGAGAAGTAGCTGCGGTTGCCGCGGCCCTCGCGCCGGACGATCCCGGCCTCGGCCAGCACCTTGAGGTGGTGGCTGACGGTCGCCTGCGAGAGGCCGAGGACCGGCTCGAGCTCGCAGACGCAGATGGCCTCGCCGCCGGCGCGCAGGAGCATGTTGAGGATGCGCAGGCGCCGGCGATCGGCGAGCGCCTTCATCACCCTCTCGAGCTCGGCGGCCTCTCCCTCCGCCAGGGAGCTGCCGGCGAGCGGAGTGCAGCAGTCGATGACGGGAAGCTCGGTCACGCGACGGCGAGCGTACCAGCTTCATCGACGTTCATCGATGAAGCTGGTACGCCGCCGCGTCCCGCGGGCTCAGGCGGTCGCGGGGAGCTTCACCTCGGTGAGTCGGATGCTGTTGCCGGAGGGGTCGCGGAAGCCGGAGTCGATGCCGTAGGGGCGCTCTTCCGGCGTTTCCGTGAACTCGACGCCGCGGGCCTTGAGCCGCTCGTACTCGCCCCGGCAGTCGTCGGTGGTGAGGAAGACGGTGCCGGCGAAGCCCTTGGCCATCAGCTCCTCGACCTGCCGCGTCGTTTCCTTGTCCATCATCGGCGGCCCCGGGATCGCCATCAGCACGATCGTCACGTCCTCCTGGCCGGGAGGGCTCACGGTCAGCCAGCGGAAGTCGCCCATCTCGGGCAGCGTCACGTCGGCGCGGACCTCCATCCCCAGCTTCTCGGTGTAGAAGGCGAGCGCCTCCTCCTGGTCGTGCACCCACACCTGCGCGTTTGAGATTTTCATCCTGTCCTCCTTTTCGGAATCGACTTGGGTCGATGCTAGGAGGGCGGGGGCGGGCTGTCTTCTCGAAACGTGCGGTGTTGGGGCCGGGCGTGGGCGCGGACGATGCAGGCGGGAACTCGGGCCGCCGCGGAGGCCGGGGGATAGGTGGCGCGGTAGGCCGTCGGCGTCATCCCGTACATGCGCTTGAAGCTGGTCGTGAACGAGCCGACGCCCTGCAGCCCGACCTCGAGGCAGATCTCGGCGACCGAGTAGTCCGTGCTGCGCAGCAGCGCCGCCGCCCGCTCCAGCCGCCTGGTCAGCAGGTAGACGTAGGGCGACTCGCCGAAGGCGCGCCGGAATTCGCGGCTGAAATGGGCCTTGGAGAGTCCCGCCGCCTGGGCCAGGTCATCGACCTCGAGCGGCTCGGCATAACGGGCGTCGGCGAGGTCTCTGGCCCGGAGTAGGTGACGGGCGGGCGGTACTGACGCCATGCGCGCAGTTTAGGCTCGCGGCCTCGTGATCGGGACCTATGCAACGGTGGCGGCGGTCTGCGTGTCGTCGCTCGCGATCGGGCAGGCGGCGATCCTCCTCTGCGGCGGGCGGCGCTGGTCGTGGCTGGCGCCCTCGGCGGGGCTGGCGCTGCTCTGCGCGGTGTGCTGGGGGACGGTGCGGTTGCCGGGCGACAGGGCGGTCTCCGCGGTCGCGGTGCTGGTGCTGACGGCGACGGCCGTCTTCTATCTCTGGGGACGGGTCGAGGGAGCGGGAATGGCTCTCACAAGGGGTTGGCCGGTGGCACTTGTCGCGCTGCTGGCGGCCTCGCTGCCGTTCGCGGTCGAAGGCCACTTCGGGATCCTCGGCACGAGCTTCAACCCCGACATGTCCCAGCACCTGCTGACGGCCGACCGACTGGCGGACGGTCATTCCTCACAGCTGCTGAATCAGGGCTACCCCCTGGGCCCCCACTCGATCGTCGTCGCCCTCAACAAGGGCTTGGGAATCGGACTCGTCCAGGGCTTCAGCGGCCTCACGCTCGCGGTCGCGGTCCTTGCCTGCCTGACCGCCCTCGCCGCCTTCGCCGACCTCCCGCTGCTACCCCGCACCGCCGGCGCCCTGTTGGTCGGCCTCGCCTACGTAGTCGCCTCCTACCTAGCCCAAGGTGCCTTCAAGGAGACGATGCAGGCCCTCTTCTTCCTCGCCTTCGTCCTCGCCCTACGAGAGTCCACCCGAGCCTGGGCGGACCTGCCGCTGCGCTACGTCCCAGCTGCCCTGATAGCAGTCGGCTCCGTCTATACCTACAGCTTCCCGGGCCTCATTTGGCTCGGCGGCACGGCCGTCTTGTATCCACTCTTCTCCCGCGGGTGGCGCGGTAGGGGGGACCATCCCCGAGGTGTCCTCGGGGATGGTGGGTCCCCTGCCGTGACAGGACCCGCGGGCCAAGCGGCCGGCCTCGCGGTCTTGACCTTCGCGGTCTTGGTCCTCCCCGAGCTGGGCCGCATGATCGACTTCCGCTCCTTCGAGACCTTCGACCCCAACGGTCCCGGCCTGGGCAACCTCTTCGGCCAGATCTCCCCCTTCGAGGCTCTAGGCATCTGGCCTTCCGGCGACTTCCGCCTCGCCCCCGGCGACGGCGCGGTTCCGGCGGTCGCTTACTACCTGGGAATCGCTTTCGCGCTGGTGCTCTTCGTCCACGGTGCCATCCAGCTCTGGCGCCGCCGCGAGGCCGCGATCCTCTCGGGCCTAGGCGCCGCCGCCCTCGCCTACGCCGCCGCCCGCCTCGGCGGCACGCCGTACACCGCCGCCAAGGCGATCGAGATCGGGGCGCCGATAGTCGCCCTCGCGATCCTCATGCCGCTCCTGGATCGAAAGCTGTTCCTTATCCCCGCTATACGAGGAAAAGGAACAGCGCAACGTCTGCTGCTGCCCTCCGCCGCCCTGTTCTTCGTCCTCGCCGCCGCCGTCTGCTCCCTCCTCGCCCTCGCCAACGCGCCTGTCGGTCCGACCTCCTACTCCTCGACCCTCAGCGAGTACCGCAGGATCGTCGGCATGGGGCCGACGCTGATCGTCGCCTCGCCTCAACTCCTTGAAGAGGAACACGGCGGGCCCTATCTCTCGTGGGAGCTTCGGGGTGGCCATGTCTGCATCGAAGACCTCGCCACCTGGCCGCAGCCGAGCGTGCGCTTCGTGATCACCGAAGGAGAGCACTCCCAGGCGCCGTTCCCAGGGGTTCGAATCGTGCGGCGAGACCCCTCATACGCACTCTGGGGGATGACCGGCCGGGTTCGCAAGCCGCTCCCCGGCCGGGGTCGCTGCCCCCTGATCGCCGAGCGCCAGGCGCGACAGGGACCCGCTCGGTAGGCGTTCGACCGGTCCGCCGCCCCCAGACGGCTCCCCGTACCATGCCTCCACGCATGGAGGCCGCGACCGAGAGGACGACCTACACCCTGCCCGACGGCAAGCCGCTCGAGCTGCCGGTCGGCGCCACGGGCGCCGACGCCGCGGCGGCGATCGGCCCTGGGCTTGCCAAGGCCGCCCTGGCGATCAGGGTCGACGCCGAGCTGCGTGACCTCTCCGCGCCGCTGCCGGAGGGCGGGGGAGAGGTGGCGATCCTCACCGACCGCGACCCCGAGGCGCTGGAGCTGATCCGCCACGACGCCGCCCACGTGATGGCCGAGGCGGTCGTCGACCTCTACCCGGGGACCAAGGTGACGATCGGCCCGCCGATCGAGACCGGCTTCTACTACGACTTCGAGTTCCCGCCCGATACAAGGATCACCGAAGACGACCTGCCGAAGATCGAGGAGGCGATGCGGCGGCACATCGGCGCCGACGAGGAGTTCTCCCGCCGCGACGTCCCGGTCGCCGAGGCGATCGAGATCTTCAAGGGCCAGGACCAGGGCTTCAAGGTCGAGCTGATCGAGGACCTGATTCGCGACGAGGGCGTCGAGACCGTCTCGCTCTATCGCAACGGCCCCTTCGAGGACCTCTGCCGCGGCCCCCACGGCCCCTCGACCGGCCGCATCAAGGCGATCAAGCTGAACTCGGTCGCGGGCGCCTACTGGCGCGGTGACGAGACCCGCGAGAGCCTCACCCGCATCTACGGCACCGCCTTCTTCTCGAAGAAGGACCTCGAGGAGCACCTCGAGCGCCTCGAGCAGGCCAAGGAACGCGACCATCGCCGCCTCGGCCCCCAGCTCGGCCTCTTCATGCTGCGCAAGGAGGCGCCGGGGATGCCGTTCTGGCTGCCCAACGGGACGACGCTGCTGCGCTCGATCGAGACAGAGGTACGCGATCAGCTGCGCAAGCGCGGCTATCAGGAGATCGCCACCCCGCAGGTGATGGACGTCGAGCTCTGGCACCGCTCCGGCCACTGGGACAACTACAAGGACGCCATGTACTTCATGGAGGACGACGACCGTGGCTACGCGCTGCGGCCGATGAACTGCCCCGGTGCCTGCCTCGTCTACTCCGCCGACCGCCACTCCTACCGCGAGCTGCCGCTGCGCCTGGCCGAGTTCGGGCGGGTCTCGCGCAACGAGCGGGAGGGGGTCCTCCACGGCCTGCTGCGCGTCCGCGCCTTCACCCAGGACGACGCCCACGTCTACTGCACCGAGGAGCAGATCGGCGACGAGGTCGCCTCGATCTGCGAGGCGATCGACGAGCTCTACGCCCGCTTCGGCTTCGAGGACGTCCACGTCGAGCTCTCGACCCGGCCGGAGAAGTCGATGGGCACCGAGGAGCAGTGGGCCAAGGCCGAGGCGGCGCTGGCCGAGGCGCTCGACAGCCAGAACCGCGAGTACACGCTCAACCCCGGCGACGGCGCCTTCTACGGGCCGAAGATCGACTTCCACATCACCGACGCGCTCGGCCGCTCCTGGCAGTGCGGCACCTGCCAGCTCGACTTCCAGATGCCCGAGCGCTTCGACCTCTACTACACCGGCGCCGACGACTCCGCCCACCGGCCGGTGATGATCCACCGCGCCCTGCTCGGCTCGATGGAGCGCTTCGCGGGGATCCTGATCGAGCACTATGCCGGGCGCTTCCCGACCTGGCTGGCGCCGGTGCAGGCGATCGTGCTGCCGATCTCCGACCGCCACAACGACTACGGCCGCCGCGCCCACGACCGGCTGCGCGACCTCGGCGTCCGCGTCGCCCTCGACGATCGTTCCGAGTCGATCGGCAAGAAGATCCGCGACGCGGCGACGATCGGCTTCTACCCCTACATGCTGGTGGTCGGCGACCGCGAGGAGGAGACCGGGGCGCTCGCCGTCCGCTCCCGCGCCGACGGCGACCTCGGGGAGATGCCGCTGGCCGAGTTCGCCTCGCGCGTGCGAGCCGAGACCGAGGCCCGTTGAGCGCCGCGTTTTGCGCGCGGGCGTTCTGTCTCTATACTGCGCCGAACTTGATCGCAGGCACGAACAAACACCGCCGCCGCTGAGCGCCCCGTGCCCGACCCCAGTTTCGTCCTCTTGAAGTCTTCCCGCCTCTCGCGATAGTGCCGGTTCCTCGCAGGTTCGACCGGCGCCCTCCAGAGCGCGACACGACTCGGATCAACGAGCGGATCCGGGTCCCGCAGGTGCGCCTGATCGGCGCCGACGGGGAGCAGCTGGGGATCCTCGACACCAGCGCCGCGCTGAAAAAGGCGCAGGACGCCAACCTCGACCTGGTCGAGGTTGCGCCGAACTCGAAGCCGCCGGTCACCCGCCTGCTCGACTACTCGAAGTACAAATACGAACAGGAGCAGAAGCAGAAGGCGGCCCGCAAGCACCAGCAGCAGGTCAACGTCCGCGAAATCAAGCTGCGCCCGAAGATCGCGACCCACGACTACGAGACCAAGAAGGGCCATGTCGAACGCTTCCTCAAGCACCGCGACAAGGTCAAGGTGACGATCATGTTCCGCGGCCGCGAGCAGGCCCACCCCGAGCGTGGCCGCGACCTGCTGCAGAAGCTGTTCGAGGATCTCGACGGCCTGGCGACGATCGAGCAGGCGCCGCTCCAGGAAGGCCGCAACATGAGCATGCTGCTCGGCCCGAGCAAAGAGGTCGAGCGGATCGCCGAGCGCGATCAGCCCGCCGCGGCGGGCGAGTCCGACGCCGCCGCCGAGGCTAGCTGAGGATCACGTCGGCGATCCGCTGCGCGGCGCGGCCGTCCCAAAGGGGCGGGGGCTGCGGGGTCCCGCCCTCGCGCTCGCCGAGCAGGACCGGGATGCGGGCGATCGCGGCCGGATCGAGCCCGAGCAGGGTGTTGGTGCCCGAGGTGATCGTGACCGGCCGCTCGGTGTTGTCGCGGAGCGTGAAGCAGGGGACGCCGAGGTAGGTCGCCTCCTCCTGGATGCCGCCGGAGTCGGTGAGGACGCCGCCCGCGTCGGCGAGCAGCGAGAGGAAGTCGAGGTAGCCGAGCGGCTCGGTGAGGAGGAGGCCCGGGTGTTCGGGCTCGATCCCCTCCATCATCTTCCGCGTCCGCGGGTGGACCGGGAAGACGACCGGCATCCGTTGCGCCAGCGCCGTCAGCTGGGCGACCGTCTCGCCGAGCAGCGGACCGTCGACGAGGGCGGGGCGGTGGAGGGTGACCAGGGCGTAGGAGCCGGGTTCGACGCCGAGCCGGGCCGCCGCGCCCGCTGCCCGGAAGCGCGCTTCCAGCGCCACCAGGGTGTCGATCATCGTGTTGCCGACCATGTGCATGCGCTCCTCGGGGATGCCTTCGGCCTCCAGGTTCGTGACCGCCTCGGGGCTGTGGAGGAAGAGCCACTGGGCGAAGCGGTCGGCCACGATCCGGTTCACCTCCTCGGGCATCGTCAGGTCGAAGCTGCGCAGGCCCGACTCGATGTGGGCGACCGGGATCCCCATCTTCACCGCGGTCAGTGCCGCCGCCAGGGTCGAGTTGACGTCGCCGGGCACCATCACCAGATCGGGCCGCTCGTCGGCCAGGACCGGCTCCAGGCGCTCCATCGTCTTCGCCGTCTGCGCCGCGTGGCTGCCCGAGCCGACCTCGAGCATGTAGTCGGGCGCCGGCACCCCGAGCTCGGAGAGGAAGACCTCCGACATCAGCCGGTCGTAGTGCTGGCCGGTGTGGACGATCGCGTGCCGGCCCTCGGGATGGCGTTCGCGCAGCGCCCCGATCACGGGGGCCGTCTTGACGAAGTTGGGCCGCGTCCCGACGACGTAGAGGATGCGCATCGCGGCGCCAGCGTACCCAGGGGCGAGGCGTCTGCTTCAATAGCGGACCCGATGCCGAAGATGAAAACCCATTCCGGCGCCAAGAAGCGCTTCAAGAAGACCGCCACGGGCAAGCTCCGTGGCCGGCGCGCGTTCTCCAGCCACATCCTGGAGAAGAAGTCGCCGAAGCGGAAGCGGCGGATGGCGAAACCGGTCGAGATCGCGCCGAGCGACGCGAAAAAAGTGCGGACGCTGCTCGGGGGTGGCGGGTGAGCCGGGTCAAGCGCTCCGTCCACGCGCGCAAGAAGCGCCGCAAGGTGCTGAAGGAAGCGAAGGGCTACTTCGGCCGCAAGCACTCCTCCTACCGCTTCGCCAAAGAGCAGGTGCAGCGGTCGGGGATGTACGCCTACCGCGACCGGCGCAACAAAAAGCGGACCTTCCGCCGGCTATGGATCACCCGGATCAACGCCGCCGCGCGGCTCGAGGGCATGAGCTACTCGGAGTTGATGCACGGCCTGAACAAGGCCGAGGTCGAGGTGAACCGCAAGATGCTGGCCGAGATCGCCGTTTCGGACCGCGACGCCTTCCGCCGATTTGTGGAGATGGCCCGGGAGGGTGCGGCCGCCTGAGCGCGCACTGACACCTCTCTCTCCCGGGCGGGCCGTTATGGCCCGCTTTTTCGTTCCAGGAGAAGAAAGCGACGAGCAGAAGAGACGAACCCGACACCGCACGAAGCAGATGATCGAAAGCCCCCACAACGAGAAGCTGAAGCTGGTCCGCAAGCTGCGCGATCGCAAGCACCGCGAGCGCGAGGGCCTGTTCGCCACGGAGGGCGAGGATCTGCTGGAGGCGGGCCTGGCCGCTGGGGCGCAGCCGCGGTTCGTCTTGGTCGCAGCGGGTTCGGGCCTGGAAGGCGAGGAGGTCGAGCCTGGGCTCCTGACTGCCGTTTCGTCCCTTGGCTCCGGCGCGCGTGTAATCGCTGCCTGGCCGGTGCCATCTGAAGCGCGGTCGTATTTGACTCCGCCAAGCGGCAAGAAATACGACCGCGGGGAGTGGGGATGCCTTTATCTGCACGGGATTAGGGACCCAGGCAACGTCGGCACGATCATCCGTACGGCCGATGCCTTCATCGACGGCCCCGTCGTGTTCGGTCCCGATTGCGCCGATGCGTATTCGCCCAAGGCCGTCCGCGCCAGCATGGGCTCGGTCTTCAGCCGGCCACCCGTGCGGGCAGGCGTGGAGGCGACGCCGGAGCCGCGCGCGGCGCTGGTCGCGCACGGCGGCGAGGGTCTGGAGGCACTTGACGGCCCCACGACCATCTGCCTCGGCGCCGAGCGTGAGGGGCTGCCCGAGGAGGTGCTCGCCGCGTGCGAAACCAAGGTGACCATTCCGCTGCGGCCGGGCGGCGCCGAGTCGCTCAACGTCGCCGCCGCGGCTGCGATCGCCGCTCAGCGGATATCTTCGCTCGCGATGCGGGAGGCCCGGAGCGATGCTTGAGCGGATCGAGGAGATCAGGGCCGAGGCCGCCGCGGCGATCGAGGGCGCCGGCAGCAGCGCCGAGTTGGAGGAGCTGCGGGTTCGCTACTTCGGCCGCAAAGCCGAGCTGACCTCGATCCTGCGCGGGATCGCGGAGCTGCCCCAGGAGGAACGGGGCGCGGTCGGCGGCGCCGCCAACCGCGCCCGCAAGGATCTGGAAGCGCTGCTCGAGCAGAGCGCCGAGCGGCTCGACGCCTCCGAGCTGGAGGTGAAGCTGGTCACCGACCGGATCGACGTCACCCTGCCCGGGGCGCCGCCGCGGCCGGTCGGCCACGCGCACCTGATCTCCCGCACCACCCGGCTGATCGAGGACACGATGATCGGCCTCGGCTACCACGTCGCCGAGGGCCCGGAGATCGAGCACGACTACTACAACTTCACCGCCCTGAACCACCCGCCCGGCCACCCGGCGCGGATGCTCCAGGACACCTTCTACGTCCAGTCCCACCCCGACGTGCTGCTGCGCACCCACACCTCGCCGATGCAGGTGCGCTCGATGGAGACCCAGCCGCCGCCGATCTTCGTCGTCGTCCCCGGCAAGGTCTACCGGCGCGACTCCGACGCCACCCACAGCCCGATGTTCCACCAGGTGGAGGGTCTGGCGATCGGCGAGGGGATCACCCTCGCCGACCTGCAGGGGACGCTGCTGGCGATGTGCCGGGCGCTCTTCGGCCCCGACCGCGAGGTGCGCCTGCGGCCGCACTTCTTCCCCTTCACCGAGCCCAGCGTCGAGGTCGACGTCTCTTGCTTCCAGTGCGGCGGCACCGGCGAGCTGGCCGGCGGCGAGCGCTGCAACCTCTGCAAGGGCCAGGGCTGGATCGAGATCCTCGGCGCCGGCATGGTCGACCCCAACGTGCTCGGCTTCGTCGAGTCCCACGGCTACGACGCCGAGCGCGTGCAGGGCTTCGCCTTCGGGATCGGGGTCGAGCGGGTGGCGATGCTGCGCCACGGCGTCCCCGACCTGCGGCGCTTCTTCGACAACGACGTGCGGCTGCTGGAGCAGTTCGGATGAGGTGCTCGGTATGAGAGTCCCGTACAGCTGGCTGCGCGAGTACTGCGATCCGGGGGTGGAGCCGGAGAAGCTGGCCGATCGCCTGGTGATGACCGGGACCGAGGTCGAGCGGCTCGACACGGTCGGGCCGCCCTCGGCCGAGGGCTTCGTCGTCGGCAAGGTCGTCAGGTGCGAGAAGCACCCGAAGGCCGACCGGCTGAGCGCCTGCGTCGTCGACACCGGCGACGGCGAGCGCCCGATCGTCTGCGGCGCGCCGAACGTCGCCGCGGGGCAGACCGTGGCGGTGGCGCTGCCGGGGGCGCGGATGCCGAACGGCGAGAGGCTGCGCAAGGCGAAGCTGCGGGGGGTTCCCTCGGAGGGGATGATCCTCGCCGCCGACGAGCTCGAGCTCGTCGGCGACCACGAGGGGATCATGGAGCTGGACGGCGGGCTGGCCGCCGGCACGCCTCTGGCCGAGGTGCTGCCGCTGGGCGAGGCGGTGCTGGAGATCGAGGTGACGCCGAACCGCAGCGACTGCTTCGGCGTCCACGGCGTCGCGCGGGAGGCGCACGCGATCACCGGCGCGCCGCTGGCCCCCGACCCCTGGGCCGAGGACGCGCCGGCCGAAGGAGAGGGGGAGGCCTCCGACTTCGCCTCGGTCACGGTCGAGGTGCCCGAGCTGTGCCCGCGCTTCACGGCGCGCGTCTTCACCGACGTGAAGATCGGCCCCTCGCCGCTGTGGCTGCAGGCGCGCCTCGCCGCCGCCGGGCAGCGGCCGATCAACAACGTCGTCGACATCACCAACTACGTGATGCTGCTGACTGCGCAGCCTTTGCATGCGTTCGACCTCGACGAGGTGCCCGGCGGCGAGCTGACCGTCCGCACGGCGAGCGAGGGCGAGAAGATGACCACGCTCGACGGGGTCGAGCGCACCTTCGACGCCGAGACCGTCCTCGTCTGCGACCGCAACGGCCCCTCCGGGATCGCCGGGATCATGGGCGGCCAGACCTCCGAGGTCTCGGAGGGGACGACGCGGGTCCTGCTCGAGGTCGCCAACTGGAACGGAACCAACATCCTCCGCACCTCGCGGGTTCTGGGGCTGCGCTCGGAGGCGTCGGCGCGGTTCGAGAAGCAGCTCCACCCGGAGCTGACGATGCGGGCGCAGCGGATCGCCTCGCGGCTGTTGGTCGAGCTCTGCGGCGCCAAGCTGGTGCCGGGGACGATCGACGTCGTCGCCGAGCCCCCGCCGCCGCGGCGGCTGATCCTGCGGGCCGAGCGGGTCGAGGGCCTGCTCGGGATGTTCATCTCGCAACAGGACCAGCAGGCCTACCTGGAGCGGCTCGGCTTCGACGTGCAGCCGGCCGGGGACGACCTCGAGGTCGTTGTCCCGCCCGAGCGCTACTACGACGTCACCCGCGAGGTTGACCTGATCGAGGAGGTCGCGCGCGTCCATGGCATCGACGAGCACCTGCCGACGACCCTGCCGGCGGTCGGCGGCGCGGTCGGCGGCCTCAGCCGCGAGCAGCGGCTGCGGCGGCGGGCCGAGGACACCCTGCGCGATCTCGGCTTCGACCAAGCCGTCGGCTGGAGCTTCACCGACCCGGGAGAGGCCGCGCGCCTCCGTATCCCCGAGGACGACCCGCGCGCCAAGCCCGTGATGCTCGCCAACCCGCTCTCCGAGGACCAGTCGGCGATGCGCACGACCCTGCTCGGCTCCCTCCTCGACATCGCCGCGCGGAATACCGCCCGCGGCGCCGACGCGCTCGCCCTCTTCGAATCCGCCCGCGTCTACCTGACGACGGGCCGAAAAGACGCCTCAACCCCGCCGACGGGCCGAAATGTCCAAGCCGACGGGACCGATCGGCCCGTCGGCAGAGAGGGTGGGACTGATCGGCCCGTCGACCCGCTGGCGGGGAAGTTCGCGGGCGATCAGCCGGCGCCGTTCATGGAGCCGCATCGGTTGGCCGGGATCGCCGTGGGGGCGCTGGCGCCGCGCTCTTGGCGGGGCGGTGGCGAGGCTGCGGACTTCTTCGCGCTCAAAGGAGTATTGGAAGCTTTGGCGGCCCAGCTCGGTGTCGCGCTCGACTTCGCTCCGACTGGGGAGCCGTTCCTGCACCCCGGCCGCGCCGCCGCGGTTGCGGCCGGTGGCACCCCAGTCGGCTGGCTCGGCGAGGTGCACCCGCTTGTCTGCCGGACCTGGGACATCGACGCCGCCGTCGCCTTCGAACTCGACGCGGCGCCGCTGATCGGTGCGGCGACCGTCGGCGAGGAGCGCTACGAGGACGTCACCACCTTCCCCGCCGTCTATCAGGACCTCGCCGTCGTGGTCGGGGCCGACACCCCGGCAAGCGAGGTCCGCGCCGCGGTGATGGCGGGTGGCGGCGAGCTGCTTCGCGCTGCGGACGTCTTCGATCGCTTCGAGGGCGAGCAGCTCGGCGAGGGGCGCAAGAGCCTCGCGCTCAACCTCGAGTTCCGGGCCGACGACCGCACCCTCACCGACGAGGAGGTCGCCGAGCGGCGCGAGGCGATCAAGGCGAGACTGGTCGAGATCGGAGGTTCTCTCCGTGAGTGACCTACGCACCCAACCGCTCGACGGCGACCCCGCCGCGCGGGTGCTCGTGGCCGGAGCCTCCGGCTTCACCGGCGCCCTCGCAGCGCAGATCGTCTGGAACCACCCGCGACTCCAGCTCGTCGCCGCCACCTCGCGCAGCGACGCTGGAAAGCGGCTGGACGAGATCTACCCGCGCCACCGGGTGCCGATCGAGCTGACCGAGCTTGATCTCAACGATCTGCCCGAGGTCGACGCGGCGATCGTCGCCTACCCGCACGGCGCCGCCGCACCCACCGACGCCGCCCTGCGCGAGCACGACGCCCTCGTCGTCGACCTCTCCGCCGACTTCCGCCTGCGCGACATGGAGACCTACGAGCGCTGGTACGGCGAGCACGGGGCGCCGGATCTCTTCGGCACCGGCGTCTACGGTCTCACCGAGCTTTACCGCGACGAGCTGCGCGAGGCGAAGTTGGTCGCGACCCCCGGCTGCTACCCGACCGCGAGCGTCCTGGCACTGGCGCCGTTGGCCGAACAGGGACTGCTCTCGGAGGTCTTCGTTTCGGCGATGCAAGGGACCTCCGGCTACGGCCGCAGCAGCGACGACCTCGTCCACTTCTCGAACATGACCGAGAACGCCTTCCCGTACAAGACCGAGGGGCACCGGCACCGGCCGGAGATCGAGCAGGAGTTGGCGGCGCTCGGCAGCCCGGCGCCGGTCACCTTCGTGCCGCACCTGCTGCCGCTCGACCAGGGCGAGCTCGCCACTTGCTTCGCGACCCTCGGCGAGGCGACCTCGAAGCAGGCGATCGCCGACCTCTACGAGCGCCGCTATGCCGACGAGCCCTTCGTCCACGTTCTCGACGGGCCGCCGAACCTGCGCGCGGTTCGCGACACGAACGAGTGCCACGTCTACGTCACCGTCGAGGAGCGGGGGAGGGTGATGGCCTTCGCGGCGATCGACAACATCTGGAAGGGTGCCTCCAGCCAGGGCGTGCAGAACCTCAACCTGATGCTGGGCCTCGACGAGACGGAGGGATTGCTGTGAGCGTCCCATCAGTTGTCTGTTCCTTTTGGCCGCTATGCGGCCAAAAGGAACAGAAGAAGGGCCTGTCGTGACTGGATCCTTCTTCCGGTCTCGCTGGGTCGACGCGCCCGAAGGGGTCGAGGAGCTCGATCCCAACCAGCTCGCGCCCGGTTTCCGGGCCGGCGGCGCTCACTGCGGGCTCAAGGGCGGCGGCCGCACCGACGTCGGCCTGCTCGTCTGCGACGCCGACGAGGTCACCTCGGCGCTGCTGCTGACCCGCAACGCCTCCGCCGCGGCGCCGATCCGCGTTTGCCGCAAGGTCGTCGACAGCGGCGACGTCCGCGGCGCCGTCGTCAACAGCGGCAACGCCAACGCCGAGACGGGGGAGAAGGGCTACGCCGACGCCCTTGCGATGTCGGAAGAGGCCGCCCGCCAGCTTGGCCTGGCCACCGAGCAGGTCGCCGTCGCCGAGACCGGGACGATCGGCGTGCCGCTGCCGATCGACGCCGTCCTCGGCGGCATCGCCGAGGCCGCCACCGGTCTCGCCGCCGACGGCGGCAACGCCTTCTCCGATGCGATCCTGACCACCGACCGCTGGCCGAAGCGCTGCACCCTGCGCGCCGGCGGCGTGACGCTTTCCGCCCAGGCGAAGGGGGCGGGGATGATCGAGCCGAACATGGCGACGATGCTCTGCTTCGTCCAGACCGACGCGGTGGTCCCGGAGGTCGACGCGCTGCTGCGCGCCGCCGTCGAGGGCTCCTTCAACCGCATCACGGTCGACGGCCAGATGAGCACCAACGACACCGTGCTGCTGCAGGCCTCCGGCGCCTCCGGGCAGCCGCTGCCCGACGGCCTGCTCGAGGCAGTGCTGAAGCAGCTGGCGATCGAGGTCGTCCGCGACGGCGAGGGCGCGGCCCGCAGCGCGCGGATCGAGGTCACCGGGGCCGCCACCGAGGCGGAGGCCGAGCGGGTCGCCCGGGCGATCGCCAACTCGCCCCTGGTGAAGACCGCCCTCTTCGGCCGCGACCCCAACTGGGGCCGGATCGCGCAGGCCGCCGGTGCGGCTCTGGCCGGCGAGGACCTCGAGGAGCTGGGGGCCGAGAACATCGACGCGGCGGAGCTCGGCGCCGAGGTGGCCGAGGCCGACATCGGCCTGCGGCTCGAGCGCGGCGACCACAGCGCCCACGTCTGGTTCTCCGACCTCGGCTACGACTACGTCAAGCTCAACGCGGAATACACGACGTGAACCCGCGCTACGACAGCGGCAGCGTCGCCACCCTGCTCGAGGCGCTCCCCTACATCCGCGAGTTCCACGGCCGCACGGTCGTGATCAAGTACGGCGGTGCGGCGATGCTCGACGAGGAGCTGCGCGAAGCCTTCGCCACCGACGTCGTCCTGCTCAAGTACGTCGGCCTCAACCCGATCATCGTCCACGGCGGCGGGCCGGAGATCACCCGCTACATGGAGCGGCTCGACCTGGAGGTGCGCTTCCACGAGGGGCTGCGCGTTTCCGACGCCGAGACCGTCGAGGTGGCGAAGATGGTCCTCGTCGGCAAGCTCAACTCGGAAATCGTCCAGCGTCTTAACCGCCACGGCCAGGCGGCGGTCGGCCTCTCCGGCGAGGACGGGACGCTGTTCGAGGTCTCGCCGGTGCCGAACGCCGAGCAGGTCGGCTTCGTCGGCTCGATCGAGCGGGTCGACGTCGACGTCCTCAACCACATCGCCGCCGACTACATCCCGGTGATCGCCTCATCGGCCTCGGACCGCAGCGGCCAGTCCTACAACGTCAACGCCGACGAGGCTGCCGGCAAGGTCGCCGCCGCGATCGGCGCCCACAAGGCGATCTTCCTCACCGACGTCGAGGGCTGGCTCGCCGACCCCGGCGACGACGGGTCGTTGATCTCGCGGGCGACGGTGCGCGAGGTCGACGGGAAGCTGCCCGGCCTGGAGGGAGGGATGCGGCCGAAGCTCGCGGCCTGCGTGGAGGCGATCCGCGGCGGTGCCCAGTCGGCCCACATCATCGACGGCCGGGTCGCGCACAGCCTCCTGCTCGAGCTCTTCACCGACGCCGGTATCGGCACGATGGTCACGCCATGACCGATCTCGCCGACGGCATCGGCCTCGAGCGGGTCCGGGCGCTCGAGGACCGCTACCTGATGCGCACCTACAAGCGGGCGCCGGTCGACTTCCTCCGCGGCGAGGGCCCGCTGCTCTGGGACGCCGATGGCAAGCGCTACCTCGACTTCCTCACCGGCATCTCGGTCTGCTCGCTCGGTCACTGCCATCCCGAGGTCGTGAAGGCCGTCAGCCACCAGGCCCACACGCTGATGCACGTTTCCAACCTCTTCTACAGCGAGCCGATGGCGCAGCTGGCCGAGCGCCTCTCGGAGTCGAGCCTCGGCGGCCGCGTCTTCTTCTCCAACTCCGGCACCGAGGCGATCGAGTGCGCGATCAAGGTCGCCCGCAAGCACGCCCACCAGCGCGGGATCGCCGAGCCCGAGATCGTCAGCTTCGAGGGCGATTTCCACGGCCGCAGCTACGGGGCGCTTTCGGCGACGCCGGGCCTCGCGGCGAACGAGGCGCTGGGGCCGCTGCTGCCGGGCTTCCGCTCGGTTCCCCACAACGACGCGGCGACGCTGCGCGAGGCGGTGGGGGAGCGGACGGCCGCGGTCCTGATCGAGCCGATCCAGGGTGAGGCCGGTGTCTGGGTGACCAGCGAGGAGGCGCTGCTGGCCGCCCGCGAGGCCTGTGACGAGGCGGGCGCGCTGCTGATCCTCGACGAGATCCAGACCGGTGTCGGCCGCACCGGCTCGCTCTGGGCCTATGAGCAGACGCCGGTCCGCCCCGACGTGCTCACCATTGCCAAGGCGCTCGGCGGCGGCGTCCCGATCGGCGCCTGCATCACGGCTCCCAGCTGCGCCGACGTGCTCGAGCCCGGCGACCACGGCTCGACCTTCGCCGGCGGCCCGCTCGCCACGGCGGCGGCGCTGGCTGTCCTGGACATCGTCGACGATCCGGTGTTGCTGCGGCGCGTCCGCGAGCTCGGCGCCTACCTCTGCGAGCGGCTCGGGGCTGTCGACGGCGTCGCCGAAACCCGCGGTCGCGGCCTGATAGTCGGCGTCGGCCTCGAGGACGGGATCGACGCGGCGGCGGCCGGCGCCGACCTGCTCGAGCGCGGTCTCGTGGTCAACGTTCCCGGCCCCGGCACGCTGCGGCTGCTGCCGCCGCTGGTGATCGATTCCGACCACGTCGACATGGCCGTTGACCTGATCGGCGAATCGCTTTTAGGCTACTCGGCCCGATGAGCACCAGTCAGCGACGCGATTTCGCCAAGAAGCAGAAGCAGCTCCGCGCCGATACCGCCGAACGCCTCGAGGCGATCGTCGAGGCTGCCGAGCGCGCGGCGGAGCAGGTGATCGACGATGCCGAGGAGCAGGCGCGCAGCTACCTGGCGCAGGCCAGGGCGGAGGCGGACCGGGTCTCCGAAGGTCGACTGGCGGACCTCTCCGATCTGATCGACGCCCTGCTCGGCCAGGCGGCGGCGTTGCGGCAGGAGGCCGAGCGCCTGCAAGCGACCCTGGAAGCCGCGCAGGCTCAAATCGGATCCGCAGAGCCCGCAGTCGCGCCGCGGGCGCAGCCGCCTGAGGATCCTCGCGATGCGCGGCCGCCGCGGCTGCGCGCGGTGGGGCACGGCGACGAGCCGGGTTTCGGGCCCGAAGCGCCCCGCGGCGAGGCTGCCGGCGCCCGCCTGCTGGCAACCCAGATGGCGGTCTCGGGCAGCAGCCGAGAGGAGATCGAAGCTCGCCTGCGAAAGGGTTTCGAGATCGAGGACACCAAGCCGATCCTCGACGCGATTCTCGGACCAGAGGCCTGAGCGATGCACGACGACCCGACGCGGATCATGGGCCCGGAAGGGCGCGGCCCCGGTGGTCGCGGCCCGGAACCCGGACGCGACAACAACACCCGCTGGCTGATCGCCGGCCTGATCGCGGTGATCGTCGGCCTGTTGATCGCGGTGATCGTGATCGCCGGCAGCGACAGCGGGGAAAGCTCGACCGCGTCCAGCGCCTCGACCACCTCGACCGTCCCGTCGACGACCACGACCGAAGGCTCGACCACGACGACGGAAACGACCACCACCGAAGAAAAGGAAGAAGAAGAAGCCGAAACGGCGCCCGAAGAACGCGAAGAAGCGCCCGAAGAAGAAGAAACGCCGGAAACGCCTGAAGAAGAAGGCGGCAGCGGCGGAATCGAAGCTCCCTAGCGACGGCAGAGCGGGCTCACGCCTCTGCGTGGCAGACTTCCGCCTCCTGTGAGCGTGGAGAAACCCCATCCCCAGCCGACGGCCAGCTACGAGGCCGACCCGGCGACCGTCGACCGCGTCCTCCTGCTCTACTCGGGCGGGCTCGACACCAGCGTGATGCTGAAGTGGATCCAGGAGGCCTACGAGGCCGAGGTCGTCTGCCTCACCGTCAACCTCGGCCAGCCCGGCGAGGACTACGACGTCATCGAGGCGAAGGCGCGCCAGCTCGGGGCGCTGGAGTGCCACGTCGTCGACGCCCGCGAGCGCTTCGCCGCGGAGTTCCTCGTGCCGGCGATCAAGGCCAACGCCGTCTACGGCAACGGCTACCCGCTGTTCACCGCGCTCGGGCGGCCGCTGATCGCCCAGCTCGCGGTTGAACAGGCGCGCGCATCGGGGTGCGACACGATCGCCCACGGCTGCACCGGCAAGGGCAACGACCAGGTCCGGATCGAGGCGACGGTGGCGACCCTGGCGCCGGAGCTGAAGACGATCGCGCCGGTGCGCTCCTGGCAGATGGGGCGCGAGGAGGAGATCGCCTACGCGCGCGAGCACGGCATCTCGGTCAAGGGCGGGACCGAGGTCGCCCCGTACTCGATCGACGACAACCTCTGGGGGCGCTCCTCGGAGGGTCGCTGGATCGAGGAGCTCGACCACGCGCCCGAGGACGACGTCTTCCAGCTGGTGACGCGGCCCGAGGAGGCGCCGGATGAGCCGGAGACGGTGACCGTCGGCTTCGAGGCCGGCGTCCCGGTCTCGCTGAACGGTAAGCGCCTCGGCCTGGTCGAGCTGCTCGAACGGGTCGCCGAGATCGGCTGCCGCCACGGGGTCGGCATCGTCGACCACATCGAGGACCGGATCGTCGGCCTCAAGGTCCGCGACATCTACGAGGTGCCGGCGGCGGCGATCGTGCTCACCGCCCACGACGAGCTGGAGCGCCTGGTCGGCACGATCCACCAGAACCAGTTCAAGCCGGCGCTCGACCGGAAGTGGGGCTATCTCGTCTACGCCGGGCTCTGGTGGGAGCCGCTGCGCAGCGACCTCGACGCCTACATGGACGCGGTCAACCGGCAGGTGACCGGCGAGATCGGCCTGCGCCTGTTCAAGGGATCGGTCCGGGTCGTCACCCGCTCCTCGCCGAACGCCGTCTACGACGCCCAGCTTGCGACCTTCGCCGAGTCGGGCGGGTTGTTCGACCAGAACGCCTCACCGGGCTTCATCGAGCTGTGGTCGCTGCAGTCGCGGATGGCGCACCGGCTGCGCGACACGGGCGAGAAGGGGGAAACCGGTGAGCGAGCGGATCGGTAAAGCTGCGGTCAGGATCGCCTTCCGCTACGTGCGGCGCCGCTATCGGCGCGAGGCGCGGATAGCCCTCGTGCTCGGGATCGCCGTTGCGGTGGTCGTCGCCTACCTGGCGAGCCGCGAAGTCCCGGAAGGCTGACCCCGCAAGCTTTCTTGCGGTTTATCGGCAACCTGCAGGGCCGTTGAAGCGCGCTCGCTAGCCTCAGCCGCCTCGTGCGGCCGCTCGAGCCCAGAAGAGATCTCCTCGGGATCTGCGCCGCGGCGTCGCTCGGCGCGCTGCTCGCGATCCTGATCCTCGCCGTCGGCACCGCCGGCGCGACCGACGCCGGGGCGCTGGAAGCGAAGCTCGCGCACGGGCGCGACGAGGCGAGCTCGCTCTCGGCCCGGCTTCAGAGCACCACGGCCGAGCTCGGCGCCGCCGAAGCCGAAGCCGCGAAGGCGCAGGCCCACGAGGAAAAGCTCGACGGGATGCTGCAGGAAGGGCGCGAACGGGCGGCTGAGCTGGCTCGCAGGCTGCGGGCGACGCGCCATCGCCTGGCGGTCGAGAAGGCGCGCCTGCAACGGGCGCGATCGGTGCTCGCCGCCCGGCTCGTCGCGATCTACGAGAGCGGCACGCCCGACACCGCGGACCTCGTCCTCGAATCGAGCGACTACCGGGACTTCGTCGCCCGCGACGACTACCTGCGGACGATCTCCGAAGCCGACAGCGCCCTCGCCGACCGGGTCGCCGAAGTGCGGGCCGCGGTCCACCGTGAGGTGCTCCAGGTGGGCGACCTGAAGGCGGAAGCGATCGCCTACGACGAACAGCTCGAAGCGGCACGGGCGGAAGTCGCCGAAGTACGCGAAGCCGCCCGGGCCTCGGCCGCGCGCCTGCAAGCGCTGAAGGGCAGCCGCGAAGCCTCCCTGGCGACGCTGAAAGGCGACATCGCCGAATGGGTCGCGGAGGTCCAGGAAGCGCGACTGGCCGAATCCGAAGCCGAAGCCGAAGAAGAAGTCGGCCGCTGGCTTGGCGGCCCGTACTCGATCCCGACCTACATCGTGATGTGCGAGTCGGGCGGCAACTACAGCGCCCTCAATCCCTCGAGCGGCGCCGGCGGCGCCTACCAGATCCTCCCCTCGACCTGGGAACTCTACGGCGGCAAGGGCGAACCGCAGAACGCGCCGAAGGCCGAACAGGACCGGATCGCCGCCGAAATCTGGGCCGACTCGGGGCCCAGCGCCTGGGTCTGCGGCTAGGTCACGGAATTGCCTCGAAGCGGCGCGTGAATTCTTAGATTCTGCGCGCCACTGTAGACAGTTGACTTCGTATGGTTGCCTCCATGGCAGTCATGGCAAGGGAAGCTTGGACCGACGAGCGGCTGGACGATTTCCGAGCGGAAGTCAACCGACGCTTCGATAGCGTCGAGGCCGACATCCGCGAACTTCGGTCTGAAATCAAGGCCAGCTTCGCCGAAGTCGACAAACGCATCGACTCGATGCAACGAACGATGATCGTCTGCTTCAGCGGCATGACGGCGAGCATCGTCGCCAGCATCATCGGGGCGATCCTCGTCACCCAGCTCTGAAGCTGCCGGAAATCGCGCGGAAGTGTCACGCAAGGCGCCGGCTCCATCCTGCCCGCTTGGCATGATCGGCGGGCACCGTGAGCAACGCCTCGGCCGTACATCTGCATGCCCACAGCGAGTACTCGCTGCTCGACGGCGCCTGCAAGATCGACGCGATGGCGGCTCGGGCCGCCGAGCTCGGCCAGCCGGCCCTGGGACTGACCGACCACGGCGTGATGAACGGGGCCGTCGATCTGTACAAGGCCTGCAAGGTGCACGGGATCAAGCCGATCGTCGGCCTCGAGGCCTACCTCGTCGACGACCGCCACGCGATCAAGGAGCAGGTGCGCTACGAGCGCAACCACCTGACCCTCCTGGCCGAGACCGACACCGGCTTCTCGAACCTGGTCAAGCTCACCTCGGCCGGTTTCCTCGAAGGCTTCTCGCGCGGCAAGGCCAACGTCGACATGGAGTTGCTGGCCCGACACGCGGAGGGCGTGATCGTCCTCACCGGCTGCCTGCAGTCGCGCTTCTGCCGGCGCCTGGTCGAAGAGCGTGCCGAGGACGCCCGCGCCCACCTCGACGACCTGATCCAGGCCTTCGGCCCCGAGCAGGTCTACTTCGAGGTGCAGAAGAACGGCATCGCCGAGCAGGACAAGGCGAACGAGGGGATCGTCCGCTTCGCCCGCGAGCTGAATCGCCCGCTGGTCGGCACCGCCGACGTCCACTACCTGCGGCGCGAGGACTTCGACAACCATGCGGCGCTGCTCTGCGTGCAGACGAAGTCGACGCTGCAGATGCCGAAGATGAGCTTCGACACCAACGAGTTCTACATCAAGGACAACGCCGAAATGGCGGCCTCCTTCGCCGAGTGGCCCGAGGCGGTTCCGACGACGCTGGAGATCGCCGAGCGCTGCGATATCGACATCGAGCTCGGCAAGCTGCTGCTGCCGCGCTACCCGACCGAGAACGGCGAGGAGCCCGAGGCGATGCTGCGCCGGATCGCCGACGAAGGCCTGCGCCTGCGCTATGGCGACCCGCTTCCCGCCGAGGCGGTCGAGCGGCTCGAGTTCGAGCTCGGGGTGATCGAGGAGATGGGCTTCTCCTCCTACTTCCTGATCGTCTGGGACTTCGTCAGCTACGCGAAGCGCAACGGGATCGCGGTCGGCCCCGGCCGCGGCTCGGCCGCGGGCTCGATCGTCTCCTACTGCCTGAAGATCACCGACCTCGACCCGCTTGCCAACGAATTGATGTTCGAGCGCTTCCTCAACCCCGGCCGTAAATCGATGCCGGACATCGACATCGACTTCTCGGTCCGCGGCCGCGAGCGGATGATCCGCTACGTCGCCGACAAATACGGCCGCGAGTCGGTCGCCCAGATCATCACCTTCGGCAAGATGGCGCCGCGCGCCGCGACCCGCGACGCCGCCCGCGTGCTCGGCTTCGACTACGCAACCGGCGACCGCCTCGCGAAGCAGATCCCGGAGCCGATCATGGGCCGCAGCCCTTCCTTCGAAGAATGCCTGAAGAACGGGCAGGAGCTGAAACGTACCTACGACTCCGAGCCCGACGCGAAGAAGATCGTCGACGTCGCCCAGGGGCTGGAGGGGATCATCCGCAACAACTCGATCCACGCCGCCGCCGTCGTCATCGCCGACCGGCCCCTGCAGGAGGTCGTGCCGCTGCAGCTGGCCGAGGACCGCGGTGCCCCGGTCGACGGTGACGGCGAGGGCAACGGCAACGGCGGCAAGCCGGAGCGCCGCTAC
>DASTTQ010000031.1:0-17367 GCA_035760065.1 Solirubrobacterales bacterium | reverse complement strand
CCCATGCGATCCGCGTCCTCGGCCGAGCCTGGCTGCGCGTCCTCTGGCGCTGCTGGCAGGACGAAGTTCCCTATGACCCCGGAAAACACGGCAACTTGGAGCGTCTTCAACCGGTGGGGGGTTGACACGAGAAGTCTCATTCCTGTTCCTTTTGCCCGCATAGCGGGCAAAAGGAACAGGTGACGCCGGCGTCGGCGGCGCTCACCCGGCTGCGACCCCGCTCTTCGAGCCGATCGTCTCCAGCATGTCTTCCCAGGACTTGTTGAAGCTCTCTTTGCCCTCCTCCTGGAGGCGCGCCGCCAGGGCGGCGACGTCGATCCCGGCCTCGGCGAACTCGGCCAGGACCTGCTCGCAGTTGCCGCCGTCCTTGGGCAGGAGGTCGGTCACCTGGCCGTGGTCGGCGAAGGCCTTCAGGGTCGGCTCCGGCATCGTGTTGACCGTGAAGGGCGAAGCGAAGGCCTCGATATAGAGGGTGTCGGAGGCGTCGGGGTCCTTGGTCCCGGTGCTGGCCCAGAGCAGCCGCTGCGGCCGCGCGCCCTCGTTCATCAGGCGCCGCATCCGGTCCGATTCCAGCAGCTCGTTGTAGGCGCGGTAGGCGCGGCCGCCGATCGCGATCCCGAGCCGGTTGACGAGGTGGTCGGGCACCTCCTTGCCGACAGCGACGTCCCAGCGGCTCATGAAGATCGAGGCGACCGAGGCGACGTCGGGGTCGAGCCCGGCCTCGATCCGGCGCTCGATCCCGCGCATGTAGGCCTCGGCGGCGCCGAGGTACTGCCTGTCGTCGAAGAGCAGGGTGACGTTGATCGGGATGCCGGCGAAGATCGACTCCTCGATCGCCTCGCGGCCGGCCCGGGTGCCCGGGATCTTGATGTAGAGGTTCGGCCGTTCGCCCTTGCCGTGCAGCGCCTTCGCCTCCTCGATCGTCGCCCCGGCGTCGTCGGCGATCAGCGGCGAAACCTCGAGCGAGCAGAACCCGTCGACGCCGGCGGTGTGGCGATGGACGTCGGCGAAGAGGTCGGCGGCGTCGCGCAGGTCGGCCAGCGCCAGCTCGAAGAAGACCTTCTCGTTCTCGTTGGCGCCGACGCCCTCGCCGGCGGCCGCCTTCGGCGCCACCTCGGCGATCTGCTCGTCGTAGGCGTCGCCGCCGGAGATCGCCTTGTCGAAGATCGTCGGGTTGGAGGTGAGTCCGGTGACCGAGAGGTCGTCGATGTAGCTCTCCAGCACCCCCTCGCGCAGCATCGGCCGGGTGATGTTGTCGAGCCAGAGGCTCTGGCCCAGTTCGTGCAGACGCTCGGTGGGCTTCATCAGCCGCCTCCTCAGGTCGTGGATTTCGCGGTCTCGCGCTCGGCGACCTCACGCGCGGCCCTGGCGACGTCGTCGGCGGTGAAGCCGAACTCGGCCTCGACGTCCTTGAACGGCGCCGACTGTCCAAAGGTACTCATACCCATGATCGCGCCCTCCGTACCGACGTAGCGCTCCCAGCCGAGCGTCGATCCCTCCTCGATCGCGAGGCGGGCGGTTACCTCGGGCGGCAGCACCTCGTCGCGGTAGGCCTGGTCCTGCTTCTCGAAGATCTCCCAGCAGGGGAGGCTGACGACGCGGCTGCGCAGGCCCTCCTCCCCCAGCTGCTCATGGGCGGCGACGGCGAGCTGGACCTCGCTGCCGGTGGCGATCAGGATCAGCTCCGGGTCCCCGTCCTCGGGGTCGGCGAGGACGTAGCCGCCGCGCTGGGCGCCCTCGGCCGAGGCGTACCTGGAGCGGTCGAGCACCGGCACGTTCTGCCGGGTCAGCACCAGGGCGACCGGGCAGTGGGTGCGGTCGAGCGCCATCTTCCAGGCCTCGGTCACCTCGTTGGCGTCGGCGGGGCGGATCACGTCGAGGTGCGGCATCGCCCGCAGCGCTGCGAGCTGCTCGATCGGCTGATGCGTCGGCCCGTCCTCGCCGAGGCCGATCGAGTCGTGGGTGAAGAGGTGGATCACCGGCAGCTCCATCAGCGCCGAGAGCCGGATCGCGGCGCGGCCGTAGTCGGAGAAGGTGAGGTAGGTCGACCACAGCGGCCGCAGCTTCGTCAGCGACATCCCGCTGCAGGCCGCAGCGGCGCCGTGTTCGCGGATCCCGAAGTGGACCTGGCGGCCGTCGTAGCTGCCGGGCTCGTACTGGTCGGCGTCGCTGAGCCGAACCGAGGTCGAGTCGGTGAGGTCGCAGGAGCCGGCGATCAGCCACGGCACCCGCTCGGCGATCGCGTTCTGGACCTTGTTCGAGGCCTTGCGGGTGGCGAGCCCCTTCTCTTCGTCGGCTTCGAAGGTCGGCAGGCCGACGTCCCAGCCGTCGGGGAGGCCGCGCCGCTGCATCATCTCCAGCTCGGCGGCCTTCTCCGGCTCGTCCCGCTTGTAGCTCTCGAAGGTGTCGGCCCAGGCGCCGTGCAGCTCGGCGCCGCGCTTGCCGATCACCTCGTCGAAGCGCTCGCGGACGCCGTCGGGGACGAGGAACTTGGCGTCCTCGGGCCAACCGTAGGCCCGCTTGGTCAGCTTCACCTCCTCCTCGCCGAGCGGTTCGCCGTGGGCGGACTCGGTGTCCTGCTTGTTCGGCGCCCCCCAGCCGATGTGGCTGTCGACGACGATCAGGGTCGGGCGGCCGGTCTCGGCCTTGAACTCCTCGAAGGCGCGGCCGAGCAGAGCGGCGTCGTTGGCGTCGCCGACCCGCAGCACGTTCCAGCCGTAGCCCTCGAAGCGGCTGAGCACGTCGTCGGAGAAGGCGAGCGCGGTGTCGCCGTCGATCGAGATGTGGTTGTTGTCGAAGAGCCAGCAGAGGTTGTCGAGCTTGAGGTGGCCGGCGAGCGAGGCGGCTTCGTGGGAGATCCCCTCCTGCAGGCAGCCGTCGCCGGCGAGCGCGTAGGTATTGAAGTCGAACAGCTCGGTCCCGTATTGGGCGCCCAGCCACTTCGAGGCCATCGCCATCCCGACCGAGGTGCCGACGCCCTGGCCGAGCGGCCCGGTCGTGGTCTCGACCCCGGTGGTCCAGCGGTACTCGGGGTGGCCGGGGGTACGCGAGTGCAGCTGGCGGAAGTTCTCGATCTCCTCCAGCGAGCAGGCGGGCTCGTCGAGGACGTTGTACTCGGCGTCGACCTTCCTCACGCCGGCGAGGAAGAGCATCGAGTAGAGGAGCATCGAGGCGTGCCCGGCCGAGAGGACGAAGCGGTCGCGGTTGGGCCAGATCGGGTTCGCCGGGTCGTAGCGGAGGTGGTTCTGCCAGAGCTCGTAGGCGACCGGCGCCATCGACATCGGCGTCCCCGGGTGGCCGGAGTTCGCCTTCTGGACGGCGTCCATCGAGAGGGTGCGGATCGTGTTGATTGCGAGCTGATCGATGTCCTGGGTCATTGGCTCCCGATCCTAGATGTTTGGACGCCGCGCCTAAGTGCCGGAAGTCAGGGCTCGATCCGGGTAACAGTCCCGTCTCCGTTATTTGCGACCCAAACCGCTTCGCCGCCGACCGCGACGGCGCCCGGGTCGGCGCCGACCTGGATCGGGTCGCCCTCGACCTCCCTGCTGGAGATGCCGATTCGCTCGACCGTCCCGTCCGCCGTGTCGCTGACCCAGACGGAGCTGTCGCTGGCGTCGATCCCCCCGGGCTTGCCCCCGACTTCGATCAGCTCGCGCACCTGGTGGATCGAGGGGTCGACGATCGAGACCGAGCCGCCGCGGGCGTCGGCGACCCAGACCAGGCCGCCGGCGACGGTGAGGCCGGCGGGGCCGCGCCCGGCGGGGATCGGCTCGTCGGCGGCGAGGGTGCCGAGGTCGATCCGCCGCACGGTGCCGGTGGTGGCGCTGCTGACCCAGAGGCCCCCGGCGCCGCTGGCGAGGCGCAGCGGCGCGGAGTGCGGCGGCAGCCCCGTGCGGTACACGCGGCCGCCTTCGGGATTGACGGCGGTGATGCCCTTGCCGCCCTCGTCGGCGACCCAGACCCGGCCGCCGCCCAGGGCGATCGCGCCGGGCTTGCTGCCGAGCTTGATCTTCTTCACATGCCGGGTACGCGGGTCGACGCGCAGCAGCTCACCACGAGCGGGGTCGGTAACCCAGACCCACTTCGAGCCGACGGCGACGCCGGCGATCCCCGGTTCGAGCGCGATCGGGCGGCCGACCTCCTCGCCGCTTCCGGGATCGAGGCGGGTGAGGGTGCCGTCGCGTTCGCTGGTCACCCAGATCCCTTCCGAGCCGGCGGCGAGACGCAACGGCGGCTTGCCGACCGCTACCGGGGGGGAGACGCTGGGCCCGCTGCCCCCGAGCAGCAGGAAGAGGACGGCGGCGGCGATCGCGATCGCGATGATCGCGAAGCCGCCGAGGAGCCAGGCCGTGGCGCGCCCGCCGATCCGACCGAAGAACGACTGCGAGGGGTTGGGGACGGTGGTCCGCTCGCTGCGGTAGCGGGAGAGGACGGCGGTCGGGCGGACCTCGGAGCCCTCGCCGGCGCGAGCGGCGGCGATCAGCTCGCCGGCGCTGCGATAGCGGTCGGTCGGGTCCTTGGCGACCGCGCGGCGGATTGCCGCCTCCACCCCGTGCGGCATCGTCGGCTCGGGGTCGCGTTCGCCGCGCGCGAAGGGGGCGATGCCGGTCAGCGCCTCGTAGAGGACGCAGCCGAGCGAGTAGACGTCTGCGGCGGGGCCGATCGAGTCGCCGCGCCGCTGCTCCGGCGACATGTAGTGGGCGGTGCCGACGACCGAGGCGCTGCTGACCGCGCCGCTCTCGTCGAAGGCTTTGGCGAGGCCGAAGTCGGAGAGGTAGGCGCGGTCGCCTTCGACGAGGACGTTGTGGGGCTTGACGTCGCGGTGGACGATGCCAGCGGCGTGGGCGGCGTCGAGCGCGTCGGCGACCTGGCCCAGCAGGTCCAGGGCGCGGTCGGGGGGAAGCGGTCCCTCGCGGTCGATCATGTGGCGCAGGTCGCCGCCCCTGACCAGCCGCATCGCGACGATCAGCTCGCCGTCGACCTCGCGCGAGTCGTAGACGGGGACCACCGCGGGGTGGTCGAGACTGGCGGCGAGGCGGGACTCGCGCAGGAAGCGCTCGCGGAAGCCGTCGCGATCGGCAAGCTCGCGGGCGATCACCTTCAGCGCCACCGGCCGGTCGAGGCCGAGGTGCGTGGCGCGGTAGACGACCCCCATGCCGCCCCGCGCGATCAATCCGTCGATGCGGTACCCGGCGACCTCAGAGCCAATGGAAAACTCCCCCACCCGCCGGTTATACCGGCGGGTGGGGGACGGACGCCCCCTCCGCTGTTCCTTATGCCTCTATAGCGAGCACAAGGAACAGACAAAGAACTCGGCGGGCTACCGGTGGGGCAACGGCTGCCAGGCGACGATCGGGCCGATGGTGGTGGTGACTTCGCCGCTGGAGTAGCCGACCACTTCGGCGTAGCTGCGACGGCCGGTGGCGACGTCGATCAGCGAGAGCGACTGTTCGTCGTTGGTTTCGGTGAAGGCCGCGACCTGCCTGCCGTCGGAGGAGAAGACGCTGTTGGTCTTCGAGTTGTCCGGCAGTTCGGCCAGCTTGCGGCCCTTGCCGCCGAGCTGCTTGACCCAGAGGCCCTGGTCGCGGCGGAAGAGGATCGTGCGGCCGCTGGCGGTCACGTCCTCGACGTAGGCCGAGCCGGCCCCGGCAATGACTTTCTTCACGTGCCTGCCGGCGAGGTCCATCCGGTAGACGTCGGCGTAGGCGCTCGGGCCTTCGCTGTTCTCGCCGCGGCTGTAGACGATGGTTTCGTTCAGCACGTTGGGCGCGTACTCGTCGAGCCCGGCGGTGCGGGTGAGGCGACGGAGCTTGGCACCTGAGGGCCGCACCGTGTAGATGTCGTCGTTCTGTTCGCCGGGCGTCGAGCCGCCGGTGCGGACGAAGGCGATCGTGCGCCCGTCGGGCGAGAACGAGGCTTCGTGCTCGTCGGCGGGCGAGCTGGCGAGCGCGTGCGGGGTGCCGCCGCCGACGCCGATCGTGAACAGGTCACGGGGCGCGCCGGCGGAGGTCCGCCGCTCGAAGACGACGTAGCGGCCGTTCGGCGCGACGAGCGGACGGGAATCGATCTCCGAGCCGGTGGTCAGCTGCTTCTGGCCCGAGCCGTCGGCCCGCATCACGTAGACGTCCCCTTCGCGGGCGAAGGCGATCGTGTGCCCGTCGGCGGAGAACGACGGTTCGCTGTCGGCAGGGTTGTCGGTCAGCTGGTTGAGGTGCTGGTCCTTGAGTGCGAACAGCCCGCCTTCGGGCGCTTTAGGCGGCAGCGCTTTTCCGCCTTCTTCGTAGCTGCGATGGTCTTCGGTGACCTTCGAGAAGACGATCGCCCCGGTCACAGCGGAAGCGCTTGCGGGCACGGCCAGCGCGAGAAGGGCGACGAAGACGCTGAGGACGATTTTCTTGAACATCGGATGCTCCTTTCCGAGCGATCGGCGATTGCGTGCACCGATGCTCGGCCCCAGAGCCGTACCGTCCAATGACACCCGCGCCACCCGTCGGGCCACGATTGGCTCGGTCCGGGTCAGGCCTCGGCGCCGACGGGCCGATCTGTCGTCCTTTCACCGCCGACGGGCCGATCTGTCCAACACAGTTGGACAGATCGGCCCGTCGGCGGACTGGATGCGTCTTTTCGGCCCGTCAGCGAGGGCGGTCGAGGCCCAGTTCGATCACGCGGGCGGCGATTTGGCGGGGGCGGTCGCGGCCGGCGTCGCCGGGGATTTCGAGCTTGGCGGCGAGGGCGTCGAGGCGGCGCTGGGCGGTGCGCTCGCTGACGTGGAGCTCGGCGGCGATCTCGGCGCGGGTGGCGGGGCGGCCGGCGAAGGCGCCCTCGGATCGGTAGGGCGCGACGAGGGCGGCGGCGGTCGCCCGCTCCTCCTCGTTCAGCGCCACCGAGGGCTCGGTCGCGGCGACCGTGGCCCCGACCGGAGTTGCCACGCCAGTCTTCAATTCCAGCCGATACCCGCCGACGATCAGGGTGTCGCCATCGCGCAGGCGCCGCGGCCGGTCCAGCGGCTCGCCGTTCAGCGCCGTCCCGTTGCGGCTGTCGAGGTCGGTCGCCATCAGCACCTCCCCCTTGCGTTCGATCTCCAGGTGGTTCCACGACACCGCCTCGTCCTCGAGCACCACATCCGCCTCCGGCGACCGCCCCACCACCGTCCGCTCACCACTCAGCGCCACCGAGTGCGGCGCCTCACCGCTGGCGGAGATCCAGAGTCGCGGGTCCATCGCGGCGAGCATAGGTCGGCGGGCCGATTTGTCGCTTCCTAGTTCTCGACGGGACGATTAGTCCCACCTAGAAGGACAAATCGTCCCGTCGGCAAAGGGGGTGCGACTTTTCGGCCCGTCGGTGGTCGAAGCGCCGTGGCGCTCTTACCTTTGGCGCTCCTCAGTACCGGTAGTGATCCGGCTTGAAGGGCCCCTCGACCGGAACCCCGAGGTAAGCCGATTGCTCGGGCGTCAGCTCGGTCAGCTCGACGCCGAGCGCGGCGAGGTGCAGGCGGGCGACCTTCTCGTCGAGGTGCTTGGGCAGCACGTAGACCTGCGGCTCGCCGCCATATTTGTCGTCGCGGTGGCCGAAGAGGTCGATCTGGGCGATCACCTGGTTGGTGAACGAGTTCGACATCACGAAGCTCGGGTGGCCGGTCGCGTTGCCGAGGTTCAGCAGCCGCCCTTCGGAGAGGACGATGATCGCGTGGCCGTCGGGGAACATCCACTCGTCCACCTGCGGCTTGATGTTGATCCGCTGGGCCTCCGACTCTTCCAGCGCCGCCATCTCGATCTCGTTGTCGAAGTGGCCGATGTTGCCGACGATCGCGTTGTGCTTCATCCGCCGCATGTGGTCGACGGTGATGATGTCCTTGTTGCCGGTGGCGGTGACGAAGATGTCGGCGGTCTCGACGACTTCGTCGAGCTTGCGCACCTCGTAGCCCTCCATCGCCGCCTGCAGGGCGCAGATCGGGTCGATCTCGGTGACGATCACCCGCGCGCCCTGGCCGCGCAAAGAGTCGGAGCAGCCCTTGCCGACGTCGCCGTAGCCGCAGACGACGGCGACCTTGCCGCCGATCATCACGTCGGTGGCGCGGTTGATGCCGTCGATCAGCGAGTGGCGGCAGCCGTAGAGGTTGTCGAACTTCGACTTGGTGACCGAGTCGTTGACGTTGATCGCCGGGAAGAGCAGGTCGCCGGTCTCGGCCAGCTGGTAGAGCCGGTGGACGCCGGTCGTCGTCTCCTCGGTTACGCCCTTGACGTCGGCGGCGATCCTGGTCCAGCGCTGCGAGTCCTCCTCGAGCGAGCGCTGCAGCGTCCGCAGGACGATCTTGAACTCTTCCGATTCGGCCGAATCGGGGTCCGGCACGGAGCCCGCCTTCTCGAACTCGACTCCCTTGTGGACGAGCAGCGTCGCGTCGCCGCCGTCGTCGAGGATCATGTTCGGCCCCCCGCCGTCGGGCCAGATCAGCGCCTGCTCGGTGCACCACCAGTACTCCTCCAGCGTCTCGCCCTTCCAGGCGTAGACGGGGACGCCGGCGGCGGCGATCGCGGCGGCGGCGTGGTCCTGGGTCGAGAAGATGTTGCAGCTCGCCCAGCGCACCTCCGCGCCGAGGGCCACCAGAGTCTCGATCAGCACCGCGGTCTGCACCGTCATATGGAGCGAGCCGGTGATCCGCGCCCCCTTCAGCGGCTGCGAGGCGCCGTACTCCTCGCGCGTCTGCATCAGGCCCGGCATCTCGACCTCGGCGAGGGAGATCTCCTTGCGGCCGAACCCGGCGAGGCCGATGTCGGCGACCTTGTAGTCCTGAGTCTCGGTTGCAGTCGCGGCGGTGGAGGTCATTGGAGAAAGGTACCGTGCCGGTCGTGAACTCGCCCGACGAGGAGAAGCGGCTCGCGGCCGAAGCCGCCGCCGCGCTCGTGGAGAGCGGGATGGCGGTCGGCCTCGGCACCGGCTCGACCGTCGCGCACCTGCTGCCGGCGATCGCCCGCCGCGGCCTCACCGGCATCCGCTGCGTCGCGACCTCGGTTGCGACCGAGGAGCAGGCACGCGAGCTGGGGATCCCGGTCGAGGACTTCGACCGCCTGCAGCGACTCGACATCGCGATCGACGGCACCGACGAGGTGACGCCGGACGGCTGGCTGATCAAGGGCGGCGGCGGCGCCCACCTGCGCGAGAAGGTCGTCGCCGCGGCCGCCGACCGCTTCGTCGTCATCTGCGACTCGAGCAAGCCGGTCGACGCGCTGCGCGGCCCGGTCCCCCTGGAGCTGTTCGGCTTCGGCGCCGCCTCGACGCTGGCGCGGCTGGGGTCCGATGTCGAGCTGCGCGCCGCGCCGCCGAGCCCCGACGGCGGCCTGATCGCCGACTACCGCGGCCCGGGGCTCGACGACCCGGCCGCGCTGGCGGCCCGGCTGGAGGCCGATCCGGGGATGGCGGCGCACGGCCTCTTCCCGCCGGATCTGGTTTCGGAGCTGTTCGTCGGCAGGGACGGGAACGTGACGCGGACGAAGTTCGGCGTCAGCAGATCCTGAAGCTTTTCTGCAGCTTCCTCTTCACCTTCTTGCCGTGCGTCTGCTTGAAGGTGATCTTGGCGCCGGCCTTGTGGGTCGATCCGGGCAGGAAGCCGGCGGTCGAGAAGTTCTTCTGCCACGGCTTCTTCCTGTCGGTCTTCTTCGCCCTGTCGACCGAGAAGTCGACGCGCGAGATCGAGGTGTGCGGCGCCCCCTTGCGCTTCCGGGAGACGACCCGCAGCTGAACTTCCCGTCCGGGGGTGACGCAGGAGCGCGGGTAATAGAAGAGAACTTCCTGGTCGCCGACCGTGAAACGGACATAGCGGTTCGGTGCCGGGCTGGAGTAGAAGACGGATTCGGCAAGGAAGAAGTCCTTATCCACCTGCCTGGCGTAGAGGCAGATCTTAAGCGCCCCGTACTCGGGGTAGAAATCGTCGCTGGCGGTCTCAGTGCCGGAGCTGCTGTGGACGTCGCCGACGTAGGTGATGTGGGCGCCGTTGGGCGCGCAGGGCTGGCTGCTCGGGTACTGCCAGGCCTCGGGGAACCAGCCGCAGTAGCTGCCGACGCAGTTGTCGAAGTTGGTCGTGTAGGTGGCTTCGAGCCGACCGCCGCTGATCGCGTGGACGTTGGTGATCGAGCCGGACATGCTCGACGGCCTCGTGTAGGTGGCCTCGGCCATGAAGTAGTCCTTGCCCGCCTGGTGGGCGTAGAGGCAGATCCTGATCTCGCCGCCGTAGGCGGGAGCGAACCGGTCGCTCGCGGTTTCGCTGCCGGAGGCGCTGTGGAGTTCGCCGACGAAGACGATGTGGGAGCCGTTCGGCGTGCAGGGCTGGGATGCCGGGTACTGATAGGCGTGCGCGAACCAGCCGCAATACGTTTCGTCGCAGATGTCCATGTTGGTCGTGTAGGTGGCTTCGACTTCGCCGCCGACCGCATGGACGTTGGTGATCGAGCCGGAGGCTGCATGCGCCACCGGCGCCAGGACCAGCAGCAACAGCGCGCTCAGGACGAGCAGGGGGACACGGACACATCTATCGTCTGCAGCGTTCATGCGAGTGACCGTAGAGGCGGCCGGAGCGTGCGCCATCCCATCTGCGCCACATAGGGGGCTGCGGGAGGACGCGGAGCTTGCGCCTGCATATCGCCTCGACGGAGTGCGCAGCGTCCGATCGCTGACCAACTTGTCATCGCCCTCGGGGATAGGGTGCGCAGGGTCAGCGACACCCCAGGAGGAGGAGACCGATGACCGACTTCAGCGGGCTGGCGATCGCCGGCCGAGTTGCCACCCCTGACGACGCCGAGTGGGACCAGGCGCGCGCCGCCTGGAACCTCGTCGCCGACCAGCACCCCGACGCCGTCGCCTTCGTCGAGAGCGGCGAGGACATCGCCGCCACCGTCCGCTTCGCCGCCGAGAACGGGCTGCGGGTCGCCGCTCAGGGCACCGGGCACGGCGCCGTCGCGCTGCGCCCGCTCGAGGGGACGATCCTGATCAAGACCGAGCGGATGCGGGGGATCGAGATCGACGCCGACGCGCAGACCGCACGGGTCGAGCCGGGGGTTCTCTCGGTCGAGCTGGCCGAAGCCGCCGCCGGGAGCGACCTCTCCTTCCTGCCTGGCTCCTCCCCCGACGTCGGCGTCACCGGCTACACGCTCGGCGGCGGGCTGAGCTGGTTCGGGCGGCACTACGGCTTCGCCTGCAACCGCGTGCGGGCGATCGAGCTGGTCAGCGCCGACGGCGAGCGGCGGACCGTCGACGCGGAGAGCGAGAGCGACCTCTTCTGGGCGCTGCGGGGGGGCGGCGGCGACTACGCGGTCGTCGTCGCGCTGCACCTGAACCTGGTGCCGGTCGCCGAGGCCCACGCCGGGGCGCTCCTCTTCCCGGCGGAGGTCGGCGCCGACGCCGTCCGCCTCTACCGCGACTGGGCCGCGACGGTCTCCGAGGACGTCACCTCGGTCGTCCGCTTCCTCCGGCCGCCGGATGTCCCCGACGTGCCCGAGCCCCTGCGCAACAAACCGCTGCTGACCATCGACGGTGCCTGCATCGGCGACCGCGAGGCGGGCGAAGCGGCATTCGCGCCGCTGCGGGAGATCGGCGAGCCGATCGTGGACACCTTCGCTCAGGTCCCGACCCCGGCTCTCTGCCGCATCCACATGGACCCCGAGCAGCCGGTGCCCGGCCTCGGGCACCACCTGGTCCTGCGCGAGCTGCCCGACGAGGCGATCGACGCCTTCGTCGGCCTCGCGGGCCCCGAATCGGGTTCGCCGCTCCTGCTGACCGAGATCCGCCAGATGGGCGGGGCCCTGGGGCGTCCCGACCCCGACGGCGGCGCCCTCTCCCACCTCGAGGCCGACTGGGTGATGCTCGGGGTCGGCCTGCCGATGAGCCCGGAGCTGGGAGGGGCGATCGAGGCCCGCCTCGATCGCTTCGACGACACGATGGAGCCCTGGGCCGCCGACGGCGGCTACTTCAACTTCGCCGAGCGCCCCTGCGACACCGACGCGATCCTCCCGCCCGACGTCTGCTCCCGCCTCGCCGAGGTCAAGCGCAAGTGGGACCCCGAAGGCCGCATGGTCGGCAACCACGCCGTTTCGCTCGACCCAGGGGTGTAATGTTTAGGCTGCATTGGCAGCCGAAGGGACCCGCAGGGTCCTTCGTGGCCTCGCTACCGGTGAACGGGCCTTCGTTTCCGGGCAAGATCGTGTCGCTTGACCAAGCCCTAGAGAAGCGGCCATCCCTCACGCATTTGGCGGAGCTTTCGCTCTAGCCCGCAGCCGCCTCGTCTGCAACCACGATCACGTTGTCGTTGTGGACCAGGCCGGCGGGGATCGATTCGTCGCCGGCGAGGAGCTTCTGCAGCGCCTCGCGCTTGTCGGAGCCGGTGACGAGCCAGACGATCCGGCGGGCGCCGTTCAGGGCGGGGTAGGTGAGGGTCATGCGGCGGTGGTCCTGGTAGGCGGTCTCCGTCACCGCCACCTTGCGGTCGGTGACCTCGAGGACGGGGTCGCCGGGAACCAGGGAGGCGGTGTGACCGTCGGGGCCCAGGCCGAGATGGACCAGGTCGAAGCGGTCGGGCAGCGAGGCTTCGTATTCGCGTGCCGCGGCGCCGAGGTCGCGCTGGGTGACCGGCATCGGGCGCAGGGCGGGCTGGTGGTCCATCGAGAGGCCGAGCACCATGTGGGTGAGGTTGCGGGCCTCGTCGCCCGGCGCCGCCACCCGCTCGTCGACCTGGAAGAGCTCGGTCCGGTCCCAGGGCATCTCCTCCAGCTCGCCGAGGATCGCCAGCATCGCCCATGGGGAGCGGCCGCCGCTCATCGCGAAGGCGAAGCGGCCGCGCTCGGCCGCCGCCTCGTCCCCGCCGGCGGCGATCAGCTCCGCCGCCCGCCGCGAGGCGGCCCGCTCGTCGCCGGCCACCTCGAGCTCGATCGGCACGGTCAGCTCGCCTTCTCGTCGTGGCCGCCGAACTGCTTGCGCATCGCCGAGAGCACCTTGTCGCCGAAGTCCCCCAGCCCGCGCGAGTAGAAGCGCTCGTGGAGGGCGCTGGTCAGGACCGGGGTCGGAACCCCCTCGTCGATCGCCGCGATCGAGGTCCAGCGCCCCTCGCCCGAATCGGAGACGCGGCCGGCGAAGTCGGAGAGGTCCGGCGATTCCCGCATCGCCGCCGCGGTCAGGTCGAGCAGCCAGGAGCCGATCACGCTGCCGCGCCGCCAGACCTCCGCCACCTCGGGCAGGTCGAGGTCGTACCGGTAGTACTCGGGGTGGTCGAGCGGCGCCGTCTCGGCGTCGGCCTCGCGCTGCACCCTGCCGGCGTCGGCGTTCTTCAAGACGTTGAGGCCCTCGGCGTAGGCGGCCATGATCCCGTACTCGATCCCGTTGTGGACCATCTTCACGAAGTGGCCCGCCCCGTTCGGGCCGCAGTGGAGGTAGCCCTGCTCGGAGGGCGAGGGGTCGCCGTCGCGCCCCGGCGTCCGCTCCGCCGCCCCGACGCCCGGCGCCAGGCCGGCGAAGATCGGGTCGAGCCGCTCGACCGCGCGGTCGGGGCCGCCGATCATCAGGCAGTAGCCGCGCTCGAGGCCGTGGATCCCCCCGCTGGTGCCGCAATCGACGTAGTCGATTCCCTGCTCGCCGACCTTCGCGGCGCGGCGGATGTCGTCGCGGTAGTAGGAGTTGCCGCCGTCGACGATCGCGTCGCCGGACTCCAGCACGGCGGCGACCGCGTCCACCGTCTGCTGGGTGATCTCGCCGGCCGGGACCATGATCCAGACCGAGCGCGGCGCGCTCAGCTTCGCCGCCATGTCCTCCAGCGACGAGGCGCCCTCGGCGCCCTCGCCCGCCAGCCGGGAGACCGCATCCGGGTTGACGTCGTAGGCGACGATCCGGTGGTCGTCGCGCATCAGGCGCCGAGCCATGTTGGCCCCCATCCGTCCGAGGCCGACGATTCCGAGCTCCATGAAGTCCTCCGCAGGTTTGGGGTGGGGCGCTGCGAGGCCATCGTACTTTCACCGAGACCGTGAAAGTGCGTCGTATAGGCGCATTTCTGCGGTCTCGGCACGAGGAGCGGTATAGCCTGCCGGCGATGGGCAAAGCCGGCGAACGCTCCGACAAGGCCGCCGACGTGCTGGCGATCTTCGGGATAAGCGGGGACCTGGCGAAGAAGATGACCTTCCGGGCGCTCTACCGGCTGGAGGCGGCAGGGAGGCTCGACATCCCGATCGTAGGCGTCGCGATCGACGACTGGGACGACGCGAAGCTGCGCGAGCATGCGCGCGATGCGATCGGCGCCACCGTCGGCAGCCCCGACGAGGACGTCTTCGACCGGCTCGCGGCGCGCTTCTCCTACCTCCAAGGCGACTACGAGGACCCCGGGACCTTCGAGCGGGTCCGCCAGGCGATCGGCGACGCGAAGCGGCCGGTCTTCTACCTGGAGATCCCGCCGGCGCTGTTCGCCACGGTGGTCGAAGGGCTGGGCGAGGCCGGGCTCGTCGAGAACGCCCACGTGGTGATCGAGAAGCCGTTCGGGCACGACCTCGAATCGGCCCGCGCGCTCAACGCCGAGCTCTGCAAGGTCCTGGGCGAGGAGCAGATCCTCCGCATCGACCACTACCTCGGCAAGGAGCCGGTGATGGACATCACCTACCTGCGCTTCGCCAACGCGCTGCTGGAGCCGGTCTGGAACCGCGAGCACGTCTCCCACGTGCAGATGACGATCGCCGAGGACTTCGGGGTCGAGGACCGCGGCCGCTTCTACGACGCGGTCGGGGCGATGCGCGACGTGATCCAGAACCACGCCCTGCAGGTGCTGGGGATCGTCGGCATGGAGCCGCCGACCGGCAACGACCCCGACAGCGTCCGCGACAAGAAGCTCGAGTTCTTCAAGGCGATGCGGACCGCCGACCCGAAGCGCTACGTGCGCGGGCAGTACGAGGGGTTCCTCGAAGTCAAGGACGTGGCGGCCGACTCGAATACCGAGACCTTCGCCGCGGTCGAGCTCGCGGTTGACAACTGGCGCTGGAGCGGCGTCCCCTTCTTCGTCCGCGCCGGCAAGTTCCTGCCGGTGAAGGTGAGCGAGGTGACCCTCTTCTTCAGGCGGCCGCCGCGGCTGGGGATCGGCAAGGGCAAGACGCCCGAACCGAACCAGCTGACGATCCGCATCGAGCCGGAGCCGGGCGCGCGCACCCGCCTCTACGCCAAGAAGGCGGGCGAGGAGGCTTTCCAGGCCGCCGACCTCGAGGTCCTGTTCGAAAAGGTGCCGGGCGAGGAGCCCGAGCCCTACGAGCGCCTGCTCGGCGACGCCCTCGCCGGCGACCACCAGCTCTTCACCCGACAGGACGCGATCGAAGAGACCTGGCGCGTGGTCCAGCCGCTGCTCGACGAGCCGGGTCCCGTTCACGTTTACGAGCAGGGAACTTGGGGGCCGAACCAGGCCGCCGACCTGCTCCGCGGAACCGGCCAGTGGGCCGGCCCCTGGCTCCCGTCCGACTGATTCCCTAGCGACATGCTAGGTTTTCGGGACTCCTAATTAGGGCGACCTAATCTTTCCCGGACGACGAGTAGAGACCCACACCGCATGATCCCCACTTTCGTCATCACCCTCCGCGAGGGCGTCGAGGCCTCGCTGATCATCGGCATCATCGCCGCCTTCCTCGTCAAGGAGGGGCGACGGGACGCGATGCGCCAGATGTGGCTGGGGATCGGGGTCGCGGTGGCGCTCTGCGTCGGCGTCGCCGTCCTGCTCGAAGTGGTCGGCCAGGAGCTCCCGGACAAGGGGCAGGAGGGGCTGGAGACGATCGTCGCCCTGATCGCGGTCAGCGCCGTCAGCTACATGATCGTCTGGATGCGGCGCCATGCGCGGGGGATCAAAGCCCAGCTCGAAGGCGGGGCCGCCTCGGCGCTGGCGACGGGCTCGACCCTGGCCCTGGTCGGGATGGCATTCCTCGCCGTCCTGCGCGAGGGCTTCGAGACCTCGGTCTTCCTTCTCGCCGCCTTCCAGGAGTCCTCCAACACGACGGCCGCCGGCGCCGGCTCGATCCTCGGGCTCCTCGCCGCAATCGCGATCGGCCTCGGCCTCTACCGCGGCGGCGTCCGCATCAACCTCACCCGCTTCTTCCGCCTCACCGGCATCGTCCTCGTCTTCGTCGCCGCCGGCCTGCTCGCATCCGCCGCCCACACCGCCCACGAGGCGGGTTGGATCAGCGCCCTCCAGGGCCAGGCCGTCGACCTCGGCTGGCTGGTGCAGCCGGGCACGGTCTCGGGCTCGCTGCTGACCGGGATGCTCGGCCTGCAGCCGAGCCCGACCGTGATCGAAGCGTTCGTCTACCTCGCCTACGCGATCCCGATGGCCGCCTACGTGCTCTGGCCGCAGGGCTGGCGGCCGACCCGCCGCCGTCAGCGCGTGCGCACCACCGGCCGCATCGGCGCGGCTGAGAGCACTGCGTAGCCGACTAACGGCGAAGGACGCAACCTCGCTGGCCGGCGGGTCCTGTCTCCGATTTTGGGCTCTCCCTGGCGGGAGAGTTTTCAAAATCGTCGCCACCCGCCGGAGAGATGCCTATGGTGGCCGGTCCGATGGTCGGAGTGGAGGAGAAAGCTGATCGGCTCTTAGGTGAGCTGGGCTATCGCCGGTGGCGGAGTGGCCAGCGAGAGGCAGTTGTGGCTGCTCTCGAAGGGCGCGACTCGCTGATCGTGATGCCCACCGGCGGCGGGAAGAGCCTTTGTTACCAGCTGCCGGGGTTGGCCACGGAGGAGTTGACGATCGTCGTCAGCCCGCTGATCGCCTTGATGCGGGACCAGTGGGAGAAGCTGCGGCGGCTGGGGCGGCCGGTGGCGATGATCACGTCGGGGATGGGCGAGGAAGAGGTGCGCGAGGCGCTCGCGGCGGTGCGCGGCGAGGCGCGGATCGTCTACTGCGCGCCCGAGCGGTTCGCCTCGAACGTCTTCCTCGAAGCGCTCTCGCACCGCACGGTCGACCTGGTCGCGGTCGACGAGGCGCACTGCGTCTCCGAGTGGGGCCATGACTTCCGGCCCGACTACCTGCGTCTGCCCGAGGTGGTGGAGCGGCTGGGGCGGCCGACCGTGATGGCCTGCACGGCGACGGCGACCGTGCCGGTGGCGCGCGAGATCGCCGCCCGCTTCGCGATGCGCGAGCCGCTCCAGGTCCGCACCGGCTTCGACCGGCCCAACATCTCCTTCGACGTGGTCGCCCTCGAGGGCAAGGGCTCGAAGGCGCGCCGCCAGGCGCTGCTGGCGGCCGGCCTGGCGGACCCGGCCAACCGGCCGGCGATCGTCTACTGCGGCACCCGCCGGCAAACCGAAGAGGTGGCGGCAGAGCTGCGCGACGGCGGGATCGCCGCGGTCGCCTACCACGCCGGCCTCGAACCC
>DASTTQ010000030.1:0-38323 GCA_035760065.1 Solirubrobacterales bacterium | reverse complement strand
CGTTGATCGTCATCGACGTGTTCATGGTGGCGAGCGGGATCTGGTCGAACAGCGTCCGCATGTCACCGAGATGCGCGATCGAGACGCCGACCTTGCCGACCTCGCCCCGCGCCAACTCGTGGTCCGGGTCGTAGCCGGTCTGCGTCGGCAGGTCGAAGGCCACCGAGAGCCCCGTCTGGCCCTTGGCCAGGTTCTTGCGGTAGAGCTCGTTGGAGCGCTTGGCGTCGGAGTGGCCGGCGTAGGTGCGCATCACCCACGGCCGGTCGGGTTGGGGAAGTCGGTGGTCGCTCATGGATCAAATGATATTTGGGATTCAAGCCCTCCGGCCCCGCATCCTTCCGCGCCCGGCGTGTTTACCCTGGCAGCCGATGAATCGCCGAACCGCCGCGATCATGCTCTCCGCGCTGGCCGCCGGGCTGCTCTGCTGCGCCGTCGCCGCCGGGGAGATGATCGGCATCTACCGCAACGGCATGCAGACCTTGGCTCAGCGCAGCCAGCTGGTCAAGCTCTCCGGCCGCAACTGCGACCGCGCCGGGGCGGGGGGAGCGATGCAGATCGCGATCGGCAAGAAGACCGGCTCCTGCTCGTTCCGCACGCCCGTGCTCGGGCGCGACCTCGAGATCGCCGCCACCGAGCGCCTGCTCAGCGCCACCCCGACCGCGCTCCAGCGCAAGGCCTACCTCGGCCTCGAGCTGCGCGCCGGGGCCGGCGCCAAGTACGCGCTGCTGGTCTTCCCGCGCCAGCGCAAGGCGCAGCTGGTCAAGGTGACCGGCGCGGGCACCAAATACCTGGCAATCGCCAAGAACGAGAAGGCGGTGGTGGGGATCGACGAAGCGAACAAGCTGCGGCTGCGCGCCGTCAACGTCACCAGCGGGCCCGAAAAGGGCCAGGCGCACCTCTTCGCCTACGTCGGCAGCAAGCTCGTCGGCGAAGCGGTGGACGAAGGCGCCGGCGATCTCAGCGGCCGCGCCTCGGCGGTCGTCGTCGGCACGATCAAGAACGGCAATGGGATCGTCGCCTCCGTAGATGACGTCGTCGTTCGCGTTCCCGGCCCCTTCTAGGCCGATGCCTCGGGGCAGCTGTTCAGGGGCATAATTCGCAGGGCATGCCCACCAGCACCATCGAGCGTCCGCGCACGGCCGGTCCCGGTTCCGACCTCGGCGGCAACTGGCGCGTGATCGTCCGCAACGACAACCACAACACCTTCGACCACGTCGCGCAGACCCTGTCCCGTGTCCTGCCGGGGATCAGCCTCGAGCAGGGGCACCGGATCGCCGACCAGATCCACCACGGCGGCCAGGCGATCGTCTGGACCGGCCCCCGCGAGCCGGCCGAGCACTACTGGGAGCAGCTCGACGGCGCCGGCTTGACGATGGCGCCGCTCGAGCGGGGATGACGCCCCTGGGCCTCCGGCGCCGCACGCGCCGGCCGCGGAGAGAGGTGAGCGACAAGCCCATCCTCGCGGTCGACGTCGACGGGGTGGTCCTGCTGATCGGGATCGAGGAGCCGCCGCAGTCGCCGGCCGCCGAACTGGCACTGATCGACGGCGACATGCATTGCATCTCCCTCGAGGCCGGCGAGAGGCTGCGGAGGCTCGAACCGAGCTTCGAGATCGTCTGGGCGAGCGGCTGGGAGCGGCAGTCGAACGAGCTCGGCCGGCGCCTGGCCCTATCCGAGCACCCGTTTCTCACCTTCGACGGGGCCGCCCGGTTCGGTTCCGCGCACTGGAAGACCGAGCCGTTGGAGAAGTACGCGCAGGGCCGGCCCCTGGCGTGGATCGACGACAGCTTCGACGAGCGCTGCTACGGCTGGGCGCGCAGCCGGTCCGAGCCGACGCTGCTGATCGACGTCGAATCGCGCCTGGGGTTGCAGGAGGTGCACGTGGAAGCTCTCAACGCCTGGGCGCGCAGTCTCGAGGCCGAGCCGGCCGCCGACGCTCAGCGCCCGTAAGAATCCTGCAGGCGGACGACGTCGTCCAGGTGCGGGGTCGAGACCTCCAGCACCACCGAGTCCTCGACCGCGGCGATCGAGTGGACCACTCCCGGTTCGACCCTCCAGGCATGCCCCGGGCCGATCTCCTGCTCCACGAGATCGTCGGGACCGTCCCCGCGCGTCAGGCGAAGCCGGCCCGACAGGACACATAGGAGGTCTCGTCCTTCTCGCGTCAGGCGACACGGAGCGCTCGGGCGCCGGACTATCTACTCCGCGGCGACGAGGATGTGCCAGGCGGGCAGCAGCGGCAAATCGTAGAGGTCGATGATCGCCGCTCGCGCCTGGCCGATCTCCTCCGAGTACCAGTAGCGCTCGAAGTCGGCGCGGCTCTCCCAGACCATCGTCTGCCGGAACGAGAGCGGGTCGTCGGTCGAGCGGATCAGCGACCAGCTCCTGGCGCCGTAGGCGGGCGCCTTCGCCGCCGCCGGTTCCCAGAGGTCGAGGAAGCGGTCGGCCCGCAGCGGGGCGATGTGCCAGTCGAGCGTGCAGACCTCCGCCATCAGATTCCCCTTTCGAGTCGGGTGTCCCGGGCCCTCACGCGCCGACCTCCGCGCGGATCGCGCCGGGGCCGTCCTCGTGCTTGCCCTCCTCCTCGGACTCGGCGCCGACGAGGATCGAGATCTTGCCGAGGTGCTTGTTTTCGTGCATCAGCTGGTGGGCGGTGGGAACGCCGTCGAAGCCCATCGTCTCCGAGAGCACCGGCCGCACCTTGCCCTCCGCCATCAGCTGGTTGGCGCGCATGCACTCATACGCGTTGGCGAAGTGGGAGCCGATGATCTGCTTCTGCTTCATCCACAGGTAGCGGACGTCGAAGTCGAGCTGGTAGCCCGAGGTGGCGCCGCAGATCACGACCTTGCCGAACGGCTTGACGGTGAAGACCGAGGTCGGGAAGGTGGCCCGGCCGACGTGCTCGAAGACGATGTCGGGGGCGTCGCCGAGGATCTCCTTGACCCGCTTGGCGAAGCCGCGGGAGGCCTTGAACCGCTCCTTGTCGGCGGCGGGGTCGGCGAGGTTGGCGTCGGTGCGCATCATCTCGCCGAACTCGTTGCGGTTGACGTAGTCGACGGCGCCGAGCTGCTTGACCAGCTCGCCCTTCTCGTCGGAGGAGACGACGCCGACCGCGTTCGCCCCGGCCGCCTTGCAGAGCTGCACGGCGAAGACGCCGAGGCCGCCGGCCGCGCCCCAGATGAGGACGTTGTGGCCGGCCTGCAGGTGGCACTGGTCCATCAGCATCCGGTAGGCGGTGAAGTAGGTCAGGCCGTAGGCGGAGGAGTCGACCCAGGAGAGGTTGCGCGGCTTCGGCAGCAGCTGCTGGGCCTGCACCTTCGTGAACTGGGCGAAGGATCCCCAGGTGGTCTCGTAGCCCCAGATCCGCTGGCTCGGCGCCGCCAGCGGGTCGAGCCCGTGCACCTCGACGTCCTCGTAGGAGGCCTGGTTGCAGTGGATCACGACCTCGTCGCCGGGCTGCCAGCGGGTCACGCCCTCGCCGACCTTCCAGACGACGCCGGAGGCGTCGGAGCCGCCGATGTGATGGCCGTACTCGGGGTGGTCGCCGTAGCCGAAGACCGAGACCGGCTTGCCCAGCGAGGCCCAGACGTTGTTGAAGTTGACGCCGGCCGCCATCACCCGCACGACCACCTCGAAGGCGCCGGGCTCGGGGACCTCGATCTGCTCGAGCTGGAAGGCGTCCTTCGGTTCGCCCTCGCGCTCCTGGCGGATCACCCACGCCGCCATCGTCTCCGGCAGCGTGCCGAGCTCTACGTCCAACTTCGAGACTTCACTGGTGTCAACGGCCAAGACCTGGCTCCTCCGCGGGTCGTTCCATGGGCGGCGAATCCTAAAGGTCAGGCGGCCTTGGGACCTTCGACGTCGTGCAGCTCCGGGGCGGTGATCTCCCGCACCGTCGCCTCGACCGGCGTCGGCGCCTCGATCTCCTTGCCCGGCGCCACCCCGAGGCCCTCGACTTTGCGCAACTGGGGCAGCAACCGCCGTTCCATCGAGCCGACGGCGGTGTCGTAGGCGCTGGTAGCGGTGCGCAGGCCGCGGCCGATCTTGTCGAAGTCGCCGAGGAATTTGCCGAAGCGCGCGTGCAGGGTTTTCGCCGCCTCGGCGATCTCCGCCGCCTCGGCGACCATCCGCTCCTGCCGCCAGCCCAGCTCCATCGTCCGCAGCAGCCCGATCAACGAGGTCGGGCTGACCAGGAGCACGTTGCGCTCCAGCGCGTAGTCGAAGAGACCCGGGTCGGCGGCGAAGGCCGCGTGCAGGGCGGGCTCGTTGGGGATGAAGCAGATCACCAGGTCCGGCATCTCGCCGGGGTTGAACTGGCCCTGGTAGTCCTTCGAGCTGAGGCTGCGCACGTGCTCGCGCGCCTGCCGCGCGTGACGCTCGAGGTGGACGCGCCGCTCCGATTCGACCTCGCTTTCCTGGGCGTCGAGGAAGGCGTCGAGCGGGACCTTCGAGTCGGCGACGAAGCTGCGGCCTTCCGGCAGCAGGAACAGCGCGTCGGGGCGCAGCCTGCCCTCTTCGGTCCGCAGCGTCTCCTGCAGCTCGAAGTCGACGTGCTCGGTCATGCCCGCGATCTCGACGCAGCGGCGCAGCTGCAGCTCGCCCCACTGGCCCCGCGTCTGCGGCTGGCGCAGGGCCTTCTTCAACCCCGCCGTCTCGTTGTTGAGGTTGCCGATCGTCTGGCCCATCTGCTCGAGCAGCGTCTTCGTCTGCAGGTCGGCTTCGCCGCGCTTGCGAACCTGCTCCTCGATCCGCTCCTGGCCTTTGGCGATCCGCTCGGCCAGGCCCCGGATCTCCGCCTGTCGCTTGTCGAGCGTCTCGCTCGCCGTCTCGGCCTCGCGCTTGCGCAGTTCCTCGTTCATCTTCAGGAGGTTGTCCATGGCGCGCGACGTCGCTTCGTGGGCCGCTTCCTGGATCGCGGGGGAGAGATCGGGCTGCTCGGCGGGCTCCGGCTCACGCACCACCAGCAGGTAGACGAGGGCGACGGCGAGGACGAGGACGGCTATGGCGAGTGCGATGGTCATCGCCAGCCAGGCTGACGGAGCCTCCAGACGGAACCGCCATCATGAAATGCCGCTTGCAGCGGCTTCGCGGTCAGGGCAGCAGCACGTCGTTCTGCGAGGAGGCGCGGTAGCTGCCCACCGTCAGGTGGCCGGGCTGCGCCCCGGGCATTCCCACGGCGTAGATCGTGTACGAGCCGGCCGGCAGTTCGACCCCGTAGGTGCCGGGGCTGTGGGCGTAGATCGTGCCCGATTCCGCTTCCTTGCTGCCGCGGATCTTCAGCTGGGTGTCCTTGGTCGTCTGGTTGGCGGTGACGAGGGTCAGGTCGAGCGGCTTCCTCGTCTTGATCGGCGGCTGGGCGTGGTTCTGGTTCTGGGGAATCTGTTTGTCGCGTTCGGGGCCGAAAGCGACTTTCCCTGGCTGCACGATGACTTCGCCGGGGCTGATCGTGACGCTGACCCGGGTCGAGACCTGCGGGCGCTGCTCGTTGGCGTGGCGCGATTCGCCGCAGCCGGCGATCAGCGCAGCGACCACGAGCAGGGCGCTCAACGGCGCGGCCACGACTCGCCGCGAAGTCGACGATCTAGCTCTCCGGACCCCCATCGGGGCTGAATCTAGCCGAAGGGGAGGGCGACGACCTGCGCCGTAACACCGTCTTCACCTACCGCGACAGTGGTGCCCGGCTCGGCCTCGCGGCGCAGGATCGCCAGAGCGATCGGGCCGAAGGCGGGGGAGACGGCGGCCCCGCCGAGGGTGCCGAGCTCTTTCCCGTCGAGGCTGACGGGCTCCCCGCCCTGAGCCGGCGCGCTCAGCCTGAGGGCGCGCAGGTGGCGGTTCGGCTTGCCCTTGTAGTGAAGGCGCGCGACCGTCTCCTGGCCGATGTAGCAGCCCTTGGTGAAGCTGACCGCCCGCTCGACGATCCCCGCCTCGGCCGGCATCGTCTCGGTCCCCATCTCACTGCCGAAGCGGGGGCGACCTGCCTCGATGCGGACGATCTCGACCGCCTCGGGAGAGACCTCGGCGGCGCCCGCCGCGAGCAGCGCCTCCCAGGCGCGATCGCGCTCGGCCGCGGCGAGGATCAGGTCGATCCCGCCCGTGGTGCCGACGGCGAGGCAGCGGGCCCCGCCGACGGCCACCTCCTCGCAGACGTTCTCCGGCAGCGGCGGCGAGCCGGCGATCTCCGCTGCGCGCGGCCCGATCAGCGAGAGGATCGCCCGCTCCTGGGTCACGTCCGCGACCTCGACCTGCCGTCCGATCTTGTACATCCCCAGATGCCGCCGCACCGCCTCGAGCGCCTCGGGCTCGGTGTCGATCCAGAGCTCCGCTTGGCTGTTCCTTTTGCCTGTCTGGGAGGCATAAGGAACAGAAGAATGGGGACGCAGGACCCGCATATCTCCCTGCATGTGCCCCTTGCGATCCAGCAGCGCCGCGTAGACCCCATCGCCCGGCCCGAGCGCCTCGACGTCGTTGGTCAACTGCCCCTGCAGATACGCCGCCGCCTCCGGCCCCGAGACCACCAGCTTCCCCCGCTCAGGCCGATCCACCAGCCCGCACTCCTCCCGCAGCTGCCGGTACTGCGCATCTATCTCAACGGTTTGAAGATCGGCCATCTGCCCACCGATTCTAGAAGCGGTTCGCATGGGGGTCGGGGGCACCCCCTCCAGACACTCAACCACGAGCCATAGGCGAGTGGTGTCTGGAGGGGGTGCCCCCGACCCCCATCAAGCCTCCCGCTTTAGACATGCCAAACTCTTTTAGACGTGTCTAATTCGCAGGCGATAGAGGACTACGCGAAGGCGATATACGCGATCTCCCAAGAGCGTGACGGACTCGTGCTGAACGGCGAGGTCGCGGCGCGGCTCGAAGTGACGCCGGCCACCGCCACCTCGATGCTGAAGAAGCTTGCCGAGCTCGGCCTCGTCGACTACCAGCCCTACAAGGGGGTCAGGCTGACCCCGGCGGGGGAGAAGGTCGCCTTGGAGGTGATCCGCCACCACCGGCTGATCGAGGCCTATCTCTCCCAGGCGCTCGGGATGCCCGAGGACCGGGTCCACGAGGAGGCCGAGGTGCTCGAGCACTACATCTCCGAGGACCTGGAGGCGCTGATCGCGGCCAAGCTCGGCGAACCGCGGCATGACCCGCACGGGACGCCGATCCCCGGCCCCGACCTGATGCCCCCGACCTGGGGGGACGCGCCGTGAAACCGGCCCCGCCGCCGGGCGAGGCGATCGCCGCCGAGCTGCGCCGCCGCCCCGGGCCCGAGGACGTCCTTCCGGGCGAGGCGGCGGTCGCGGAAGCCGCCTACCGCGCGCTCGAAGGCCACCAGCGCGGGCTGCGGCGGGTCTGGCCCTTCCTCGGTCCCGCCTTCATCGCCGCCGTCGCCTACATCGACCCCGGCAACTTCGCCACCAACATCGCCGGTGGCGCCAAGTTCGGCTACCTGCTGCTCTGGGTCGTCCTCGCGGCCAACCTGATCGCGATGCTGGTCCAGTCGCAGTCGGCGAAGCTGGGGATCGCGACCGGCAGGAACCTCGCCGAGCTCTGCCGGGAGCGCTTCACGCGGCGGACCTCGATCGGCCTCTGGCTGCAGGCCGAGCTGGTGGCGATGGCCTGCGACATCGCCGAGGTCGTCGGCGCCGCGCTCGGCCTCCACCTGATCTTCGGGATTCCGCTCTTCCCGGCGGGGCTGATCGCCGGCGCCGGCGCCTTCGCCCTGCTGGGGCTGCAGCAGCGCGGTTTCAGGCGGCTGGAGGCCGGCATCACCGTGCTGGTCGGCGTCGTCGTCGCCTCCTTCGCCTTCGAGCTGATCGACGCCAAGCCGCAGGCGAGTGAAATCGGCCGCCACCTGGTCGTCCCGGGGTTCTCCGGCACCGAGAGCCTCCTGCTGGCGACCGGGATCATCGGCGCGACGGTGATGCCGCACGTCATCTACCTGCACTCGGCGCTCACCCAGCGGCGAATCGTCGGCCGCGACGAGCGGGAGAAGAAGAGGATCCTCTCCTTCGAGAAGGTCGACGTGGTGATCGCCCTCTCGCTCGCCGGCGCCGTCAACCTCGCGATGATGATCGTCGCCGCGGCCCTCTTCCACGGCAGCGGCCTGACCGGCGTCGACTCGATCGACGGCGCCTACGAAGGGTTCAAGGCGCTCGTCTCCGACCGGGCGGCGACGATCTTCGGCGTCGCCCTGCTCGCCTCGGGCTTCGCCTCCTCCTCGGTGGGGACGATGGCCGGGCAGGTGGTGATGCAGGGGTTCATCCGCCGCCGCATCCCGGTCTTCGCCCGCCGCGCGCTGACCCTCGCCCCGGCGCTGCTGGTCCTCGCGATCGGCATCGACCCGACCGACGCCCTGGTCGGCAGCCAGGTCGTCCTCTCCTTCGGCATCCCCTTCGCCCTTGTTCCGCTGCTTCTCATCGCGGCGGACAAAGACGTCATGAAGGACCTCGCGAATCCACGGTGGCTATCTGCGCTCGCAGGAGCGCTGGCAGCACTGATCATCGCGCTTAACGCGTTGCTGCTCCTCCAGCTAGCCTTCGGCAGATGAGCCTGGCCGGCGACTTCCAGCGGATCCTCGAAACGCTGCCGCCTGACTGGACGGACCTCGAGGTCGATGTCCGAATCGGGGACATGTCGCAGTACGTCGACACCGCGGTGGCCCTGAGCCAGGTCAACGCGCAGGTCTACCAGCACCCCGAGGCCGGCAGCTGGCACTGGCGCCTGCTGGTGGCGAAGAGCTTCGGCCACGCGGCGGCGGCGGAAACGGTGAAGGGCGTGCTCGAAAAGCTCGACGCCGACGGGGTCGCCGGAGAGCTGCGGGCAGCTGAGGTGCGGGAGGGGCGCTCGGAGGTCGTGCAGATGTGGGGACGGCCGGAGAGCGTCCGCGAAGAGCTCCGCCGGCGCCGCTCCATCTAGGTGGCTCGCGTCCTCAGCATCTCGGCCGACCTGATGCTCGGCTCCAGGGTCGAGGCGCAGCTGAACGCCGCCGGCCACGAAGTGACGACGTCGACCTCGATCGAGGAGAGCAGCTGGGAAGGCATGGATCTGATCGTCGCCGACCTCCACATCGGGCGCCCCGAGGCCCTGGTCGGCCTGGGCATGCCGGTCCTCGGCTACTACTCACACGTCGACGTCGCCACCAAGGGAAACGCCGAAGCGGCCGGGGTCGACCTGGTCGTGCCGCGCTCGCGGATGGCGCGGGAGCTACCGAACCTGGTGGAACGCCTGCTCGACGGCTAAGGGCTCTCCGAGCAGGTGGTGCTTCAGGTCCCAGGCGGCCCATTCGTCGAGCACCTTTCGGTCGAACGGCTTCGGACGCAGGACGGGCAGCAGCGCCTTCAGCTGCGCGGCTTGGTCGGAGCGTTCGAGATCCCCGTTCGCGGCGAGGAGATCACCGAGGGCTGCCTTCGGCCGTGCCTCCGCGAAGGCGTAGCCCCGGCGGGTCCCCGAGACCACCTCTTCGACGAGCCCGGGGTCGCTTTCCAGCAGCCTCTCCGAGGTGCAGAGGACGAGCTCGGGATAGGGCGGGGCGCCGAAGTCGTCGACCTTGTAGACGCGGATCGGGACGCCGCGGCGACGCAGCGCCACCGCCTCGGCATTCCAGAAGCCGGTCGCCGCCTCGACCTTGCCGGCCGCGAGCGAGGGGACCGCGGTGAAGCCGATCGTCACCTCGTCGACCCTGGCCGGATCGCCGCCGTCGGCTTCGACCTCGGAGTCGACCACCGCTTCGTCGGAGGGGAGACCGCTGACGCCGACCCGCTGCCCTTCGAGGTCGCGGGGGCTGCGGACGGAGGCGTCGTCGCGGGCGATCACCGCCGCCAGCGGACGCTGGACGATCGGCATCACGCCGACCAGCGGGATTCCCTTCTCGCGGGCGATCCCGAGGTCGTGGATGTCGAGGATCGCGAACTCGACCTTGCCGGCGCCGAGCAGCTTCGGCGCGTCGGTCGATTCTCCCGGCGGCTGCACCTTCAGGTCGACGCCGGCATCTTCGTAGAAGCCTTCGGCGGCCGCTGCGTAGATGCCGGAATGGACCGCGTTGGGGGTGAAATCGAGCACGAGCGTCGCGCCTTTCGGCGCGCCCGGTTCAGCGCCGCCTCCCCCGCAGCCGGCGGCGCCGGTGAGGGCGAGAGCGGCCGCCAGCAGCGCGGCAGCTCGTCTCATGCGGTCGGGAAAGCTATTTCATCCAGCGAATGTGAGTAGACTGCCGCCGCTTACCTGATCCACGGGAATCGAGGAGGAAAACAGTGCAGGAGAGAGGTCTGGCCGCATATTTGGCTGAGTTGATCGGCACGTTGCTGCTGGTCTTCTTCATCACGAGTGTCGTCGTCCTGTACGTGTCAACCGGTGGCCAGGCCCAGTTCGGCTCCGACTTCGCCGTCGTCGGCCTCGTCCACGCCTTCTTGCTCTTCGGTCTGATCGTCATGTTCGGCGTCGTCAGCGGCGGGCATTTCAACCCGGCCGTGACGCTGGCGGCCCTGGTGATCAGGCGCATCCGACCGCTCGACGGGGTCATCTACATGCTGGCCCAGCTCTCGGGCGCCGTCCTCGGTGCGCTCCTGACCAAGGGGTTGCTGCTCGACGAGGGACGCGCGACTCATTACGGCGCCCTCAAGGTCACCGGCCTGCTCTCCGGCAATTTCGCCGGCTCGGTCGTGGAGGCCGTGGGCACCTTCGTCCTGGTGCTCGTGATCCTCACCGCGGTCTACTCGGAGAAGAGCTTCAAGGAGTGGGCGCCGCTGGCGATCGGCACCACCCTGGGGTTCATCGTCATGGTCGGCGGTCCGCTCGACGGCGCCGGCTTCAATCCGGCCCGCTGGTTCGGTCCGGCGCTCGTCGGCAACCAGTGGGGCAGCGTCTGGCCCTTCCTCGTCGGGCCCCTCGTCGGCACGCTGGTGGCCGCAGCCGTCTACCGATTCGTCCTCGAGCCGGGCGGCCTGCCGCCGACCGAACCGCCGGAGCACGTTCGGCCGCCGGTGCCGAAACGGGCGACGCCGGCCAGCGACAAACCCGCAGACTGAGGCAAGGCTTCGAAAGCGCCACCCGACCGGGTGGCGCTTTCTCTTTCGGGCCGGGCGGGGCAAAGAACGGCCTGGCTCATCCGTTGCAGTAGCTTGAGCGCCGTGCGCAGGGTCACCTTCTCCCGCAACTACACGCTGTCCCTCTCCCGCACCTGCCAGTGCTACTGCAAGTACTGCGCCTTCGCCACGCACCAGGCCCACATCCACGCGCCCGAGGAGGTGGAACGCCGACTCGACGAGGCGCTGAAACGCAACGCCAAGGAGCTGCTGGTCCTCACCGGCGAGCGCCCCGAGGTAAACCCGGTCGTAGCCGAGCGCCTGGCCGCCTGGGGCCACGACGACTTCACGAGCTACGTCGCCTGGGCCTGCGAACGAGCCCTCGAGCGGGGGTTGCTCCCGCACACCAACGTCGGCGTGCTGGACAAGCAGGACCTAGCCCGTCTGCGAGAGGTGACCGCCTCCCAGGGCCTGATGCTCGAGTCGATCTCCGAGCGCCTGATGGAGACGGTCCACGCTGGCTCTCCCACCAAGCATCCCAAGGAGCGGCTGGCGACTATCGAAGCCGCTGGGGAACTGAAGATCCCCTTCACCTCGGGCATCCTCGTCGGCATCGGAGAGACCGAGCAGGAGCGCATCGAATCGCTGGAAGCCCTTGCTGCCAGCCACCAACGCCACGGCCATCTCCAAGAGGTCATCCTCCAGAACTTCATCCCCCATCCGCGCTACTACGGCGCCGAGGTAGCGGACATCGCTGATGACGCGGCGCGCCAACGGTGGGGGAGGGGCGGGGCACCCTCTTCACTCGGATCCTTTGAGGAGCGTGGGCTGTCGTCCGCGCTGCCGCCTCGGCAAGGTTCCGCAAAACGTTCAGAGGGTGCCCCGCCCCTCCCCTCGTGGGCGAATCCGGTTGACGTGGGGGACATCAAGCGGTTGATTCAAGAGTGCCGGCGGTTGATGCCCGACGTTGGAATTCAGGTCCCGCCGAACCTGTCGAACTGGTGGCCTGAGCTAGTCGAAGCGGGAGCTACGGACCTTGGAGGTCTGTCAGCTAACGGCGATCACATCTCGCCCGAGGAGCCGTTCCCGTCGCCCCATCAGGTCAAGAAGGAGCTGGCGCCACGGGGGTATGCGCTCACGGAGCGCCTTTGCGTCTATCCGCAGTACATGGACCCGACGTGGATGGAGCAGGGGGTCCTCGACGTGGTCAAGCTGAAGTACTGGTCGTTCATCCCGCGGCGAGGGTCGGGGCGCAGGTCGGAGGAGGCGGTCGCGCCGTGGCTGGCGGAGAAGGCGATCGCCAAGGGGAGGGAAGGTCGGCAGCTCTCGGAGGACGAGCTGACGGCGCTGTTCGCTGAGACCCGGCCCGAGGTAATCGAGGAGATGCGGGTTGCTGCTGATGAGCTGCGGGCGGAGCTGGCCGGGGAGCGGGTCACCTTCGTCGTCAACCGCAACATCAACTTCACCAACGTCTGCGTCGTCGGCTGCGCCTTCTGCGGGTTCGGGCAAGGGCGGCGCTCGCCCGACGCCTACGAAGTCGCCGAGGAGGACTTCGCGGCGCGGGTGCGCGAGGCGGTCGAGTTCGGCGCGACCGAGCTCTGCATGCAGGGGGGCATCCATCCCGACCTGACGCTCGAGGAGTACGGGCGCTGGCTGCGGCTGGCGAAGGAGGCGGCGCCGCAGCTGCACCTTCACGCCTACTCGCCGATGGAGATCGACTGGGCCTGCGAGCGCTCCGGCAAGCAGCCGCTGGAGGTCTTCGAGTACCTGCTCGAGTGCGGGCTCGGCTCTACTCCTGGAACGGCTGCCGAGGTTCTGGACGAAGGGGTCCGCCGGCGGATCTCGCCCAACAAGCTGCCGGCCCGGCGCTGGGTCGAGATCATCGAAGCCTCCCACCGCGCCGGCCTGCACTCGACCTCGACGGTGATGTTCGGCCACATCGAGGAGCCGCGCGAGCTGGCGCGCCACATGCGGGTCGTGCGCGAGCTGCAGGAGCGGACCGGCGGCATCACCGAGTTCGTCCCGCTCAGCTTCATCCCCTTCAACACGCTGCTCGGCCGCACCCACGGGATCGAGGAGATCTCGATCGAGGAGAACCTCAAGCACACCGCCGCCTTCCGGCTGGCGCTCGGGCGCAGCATCGCCAACATGCAGGCGAGCTGGGTGAAGATGGGGCTGGAGGGGGCGACCGAGGCGCTGCGCTGGGGGGTCAACGACCTTGGCGGCACGCTGATGGAGGAGAACATCTCGCGGATGGCCGGCTCCCAGCACGGAGTGCGGCTGGAGCCCGAGCAGCTGATCGCGGCGGCGCGGGCGGCGGGGCGCGAACCCGCGCAGCGGACGACGTTGTACGAGATCATCGAGACCTATGCGAGCGATGGTCCTCGAGAGGCAGCGGCAGCCGCTCCGGCTCACCGAGCTGCCTGAGCCCAGCGCCGGGCCGGGCCAGGTCCTGCTCGACGTCCGCGCCTGCGGCGTCTGCCGCACCGACCTCCACATCCTCGACGGCGAGCTGACCGAGCCGAAGCTGCCGCTGGTGCCGGGCCACCAGATCGTCGGCGTCGTCCGCGAGGCGGGGGAGGGGGTGGAGCGGTTCGCGCCCGGCGACCGGGTCGGCGTCCCCTGGCTCGGCTGGACCGACGGCAGCTGCCGCTACTGCCGCAGCGGCCGCGAGAACCTCTGCGACAACGCCAGGTTCACCGGCTACGACCTCGACGGCGGCTACGCCGAGGCGGCGACGGCGGACGCGCGCTACTGCTTCCCGATCCCGGAGGGATACCCCGACCTGCAGGCGGCGCCGCTGCTCTGCGCCGGGTTGATCGGCTACCGGGCGCTGCGGCTGGTCGGCGAGGCGGAGCGGATCGGCTTCTACGGCTTCGGCGCCGCCGCCCACATCCTCTGCCAGGTGGCGGTGCACCAGGGCCGCCAGGTCTTCGCCTTCACCCGCGAGGGCGACGCCGACGCGCAGGCGTTCGCGCTCAAGCTCGGCGCCGAGTGGGCGGGCTCCTCCGAGGAGGTGCCGCCGGAGGAGCTCGACGGCGCCATCGTCTTCGCCCCCGTCGGGGCGCTGATGACGGCGGCGCTGCGGGCCAGCGCCAAGGGCGCCCGGATCATCAGCGCCGGCATCCACATGAGCGACATCCCCTCCTTCCCATACGCCGAGCTCTGGGGCGAGCGCGTCCTCGGCTCGGTGGCCAACCTGACCCGGCAGGACGGCGAGGAGTTCATCGCCCTCGCGCCGCAGGTGCCGGTGAAGACCGAGGTCTCGGTCTATCGACTGGAGGATGCGAACCAGGGCTTGGACGACCTGCGAGCGGGTCGTTTCCGCGGTGCGGCAGTACTGCAGGTGGCGTAGGGCGATCCGCATCAGCCTCTCTTGCTGGGTAGAGAGGCTGATGCGGATCGCCGTCAGCGGAACAGGTCTTCTGTCTTTGCCCGGAGGAGGGCGGTGGCGCCGGGGCCGTCCTCGGCGGTGATGTAGCGGTCGAGGCCGCGGACGACGACTGCGGGGACGTTGCCGTCCTTCGCGCGCACGAGGTCGGCACCAGCTGCAACCTCATCCGCGACCGCGATCACCGTGGCACTCAGCTCTTTCCCCCTCGAGTCGCGGCGCCCGCGCCAATCGTCCACCGGTCGCAACCCGGCGCAGCCGATCGCGACCTCGCTCTGACCCACCCGCCAAGCTCGCCCGAAGCTGTCCGCAATAACGACCCCGACCGCCTGGGGCCGGGTGTGGGGGTCGCCGGACGCTCCCCGCTGTTGTCCGCCGACCCCCACACCCGGCCCCCCCGCGGCCAGGAGTTCCCTCCGGATCCTCCGAGCCGACGCATCCGGATCCTCCGGCAACAGGCAGACCGTCCCCTCCTCCGGCAGGTTCGAGCCGTCGATCCCCGCGTTCGCGCAGACGAAGCCGTGATGCGTTTCCACGATCAGCACCCGCTCGTCCCGCAGTACCTCGCGGCTCTCGGAGAGCACCAGCTCGACGAGGGCCGCCTCCTTACCGAGCCTCTCCGCGATCTCGCGCGCCCGCTCCGATGGGGCGACCTCCGCCAGCCTCCGAACCTGCCCCTCGGCCTTCGAGACCACCTTCTGGGAGACGACGACGACGTCGCCGGGCTCCAGCTGCGCCCGCTCGGCGATCAGCTCGCCGACCCGGTCCCCCTCCCGCACCTCGGGCATCCCCTCCACGGGCATGACCCGAAGCCCGCGGCTCATATCCCCAATGCCCTGGCCGTCCGCTTCGCCCGGCCCTTCTGCCTCTCCAGCTCGCGAGTGAGCGCGATCACGTCGGCGGGGGTGTCGAGGTCGAGTTCGATCGACGGCAGCTCCTCGATCCCGAAGGGGACGCCCGCCCGGCGCGCCGCCTCGACGTGGCGGTCGCGGCTGCCCTCGCCGAAGGCCGGGACGATTGCCTCCGGCGGGCTGAGCAGGAGGGCGTTGGTACCGGTGCCGTGACGGTCGGGGACGATCCCTACGTAGCTGCCGGGGACGCCGGTCAGCAGCCGGTCGAGCTCGCGGGGATCGAGCAGGGGGCAGTCGCCGGCGAGGAGGACGACCCGTTCCGCTCCATCTCCCTGCGCCCGGGCGATCCCCGCCTGCGCCGCCTCGACGTGGCCGGCGTCCTCGGGGTCGGGGACGACCTCGGCACCCGCTTCCGCCGCGAGCTCCTGAGCGATTGGGTCGCCGCTGACGACGATCGTCCGCTCGATCGCGCGGGCGCCGCCGATCGCCTCGAGCACGTCACCGACCATCGCCGCCGCCAGCTCGTGCCGGCGCTCGTCGTCGATTCCGGCCGCCAAGCGCTGCTTGGCGGCGCCGAAGCGCTTCACGGGGAGTACCGCGGCCGTGTTCAAGAGCCGAGGGTAGCGGCGTAGTCGAGCACGGTCCGCGCCAGGCGCGCGCGGCCGGCGGCACCGTCCATCAGCGTCGGCGCGGCGAGTGTCGGGATCTCGGGCGGGGGCGGGTCCGGGTCGCCCTCGTCGACCACCATCGCGTCGACCAGGCCGGCGTAGAGCGAGGCCACCCCGGCGGCGGTGGTCGGGCGGCCGAGGCCTTCCATGAAGCGATCGGTCGGGCCCTTGACGACCTGGCCGGCGACGTAGGGGCTGACCGCGACGACCGGGGCGGGGGAGGCGGCGATCGCCTCGCGGATGCCGGGCACCGCGAGGATCGGGCCGATGCTGATGACCGGGTTGGAGGGGCCGGCGACGATCGCCTCGGCGCGGGCCAGCGCCTCGAGCACCTCCGGCGTCGGCTCGGCCGCCTCGATCCCCTCCAGCTCGACGCCGAGCACCTGCGGCTGTCCCTGGTGGAGGATCAGGTACTCCTGCAGGCCGCGCGTCCCGTCGGGGGTGAGAACCCGGGTGCGGACCGGGGTGTCGGTCATCGGCAGCACCTGGGCCTCGACGCCGAGGCCGCGGACGATCTGCGCCTGGGCGTCGGTGGCGCGGCCGCCGTCGTCGATGAACTGGCGCCGGTAGAGGCAGGCGGCGAGGTCGCGGTCGGAGAGGCCGAACCAGCTCGGCGCGCCCAGCTTTTTCAGGCGCTCGAAGACGACGAACCCGTCCCCCTTGATCCCCCAGCCGCGCTCCTCGTCGATTTCGCCGCTGAGCCAGTAGGTGACGAGGTCCGGGTCGGGGGAGACGTGGACCCCGAGCGCCTCGACGTCGTCGCCGGTGTTGGCGATCACCGCCAGATCCGGTCCGAGCTCCTCCTGCATCCCGGCCGCGAGTTTGGCGCCGCCGGTGCCGCCGGCCAGTAGGGCGACCCTCATCGAAGGAGCTCCCGAATCGGAGCTCTCATGCCCAGTGGTCGCCGTCCGGGATGCCGGTGAGGCGGATGCCGGCGTGGGTCTTGTAGCGGCTGTTGACCGAGATCAGCATCGGGGTCAGCTGCTCGACGATCCGCGCCATCTCCAGGGTGCCGGCGTTGACCGCGCGCAGGCCGGGGATCAGCTCGATCAGCCGCGCCACCCGCGCCTTGTCGGCTTTCTTGTCGCCGCAGACGAGGACGTCCTCGCCCAGCTCGGCGTCGAGATCGGTGACGACGGGGGCGGCGAGCGTGTGCATCGCCGCCACCACCGTGACGCCCTCGGGGACCATCTCCTGCGCCTGCTGGGCGGCCGAGCCCTGCCAGACGCCGAGCGAGCGGGTCGCCTTGCCGCTGACCGCGGCGGCGAGGGGGACGGTGCAGTCGACCAGGAGCTGGCCTGGCCGCAGCGCCTCGCGCAGGTTGTTGAGGTTCTCCGACTGGGCGCGGAAGGGGACCGTGAGGAAGACGATCTCGCCCCTGGCAGCGGCCTCCTCGTTCTGCAAGCCCGTCGCCTCGGCACCCGGAACGGCGTCGCGGACCTTTGCCGCTGCCTCCTCGGCCCGCCCGGCGTCGCGTGAGCCGATCACGACCGGCACGCCCGCCTTGGCCCAGCGCCGCGCCAGTCCCGCGCCGAGGGCGCCGGTGCCGCCGATGATCGGGATCGGTTCGCTACCCGGGGTCAAGGCCGCGCAGTCTATGCTCCGCCCGCATGAGGCTGGAGGGACGCAAAGCGCTGGTCACGGGCGGGGCCAGCGGGATCGGGGCCGCGGCCGCTGCCCGGCTGGCAGCGGAGGGCGCCGAGGTCTGGGTCGGCGACGTCGACGTCGAAGGGGCCGAGAAAGTGGCGAACGAGATCGCGGGCCACGCGGTCGAGCTCGACGTCACCGACCTCGAGGCTGCTCGCCAGGCGGTGAGCGCCGCGGGCGACCTCGCGATCCTCGTAAACAACGCCGGCATGGACAACTTCGGCTTCTTCGTCTACGTCACGCAACAGCAGTGGGCGCAGGTCCTGGACGTCAACCTCGGCGGCGTCATGAACTGCACCCATGCGGCGCTCCCCGGCATGCAGGAGCGCGGCTACGGCCGCATCGTCAACATCTCCTCCGAGGCGGGCCGCGTCGGCTCCAAGGGCTCCGCCGCCTACTCCGCCGCCAAGGCCGGCGTGATCGGCTTCACCAAGGCGATCGCCCGCGAGGCCGCCCGCTACGGCGTCACCGCCAACGCGATCGCTCCCGGCCCGATCGAGACCCCCCTCCTGATGGGCGCCAAGGAGTTCGGCGAGATCGGCGCGAAGGTCATCGAGACGATGCGCTCCGCCACCCAGATGGGCCGCCTCGGCCAGCCCGAGGAGGTCGCGGCGGCGGTGGCGTTCCTGGCGAGCGACGACGCCAGCTATGTGACGGGCGAGACCCTGGGCGTCAGCGGCGGCCTCGGCATGGTCTGACGCCCGCGGGGGCCGGGAGGGAGACCCTCGGCGGACAGGGGGGAGAGTTTCGAGCCGTTGGCGACTTGAGGCGGTGATGGCCGCCCAAAGTCGCCAAGCACGCTCGGAAGCCGACTCTGAGCGCTCCGCCAAGGCTTGGAGGCTCGCGCAGAACCAGCACGGAGTGATTTCTCGCAGGCAGTTGCTTGATCTCGGCTTCACTCCACATGCGATCAAACACCGCACCTCGAAGGGCAGGCTGCATCCGATCCGGCGGGGCGTCTACGCGGTGGGCCGGCCGACCGTGGATGACAAAGGCCGTTGGATGGCCGCTGTTCTCGTCTGTGGCGACGGCGCCGTTCTCAGCCACTCCAGCGCTGCTGCTCTGTGGCGCATCGGGTCTGAGAAGGGCTCCGAGGTCGAGCTCTCCTTACCAAGCCAATCCCATCGGGAAGTGCCCGGCCTACGCATCCACCGCCGCCCGTCCCTTGACACCAACCGGGACCTGACCCATGAGTACGGGATCCCGGTCACCACGCCGATCCAGACGCTGATCGACATGGCGCTCCGGCTTGACCGGCGCGGCCTCGAGCGCGCGATCAACGAGGCGGACAAATACAACCTCGTCCACCCGCCCCAGCTCCGCGCCGCCCTCGGCGCCCGGCCCGGCGAGCCGGGCGCCGCGACGCTCCGCTTCGTCCTCGACCGGCGCACCTTCCGGCTCACGAAAGAGGAGCTGGAACGGCGCTTCCTGCCGCTCGCCGGCGAGGCCGGTCTCCCGACCCCGCTGGCCGGCCGGTGGGTGAACGAATACGAAGTCGACTTCTACTGGCCCGCCCTTGGCCTGGTCGTCGAGACCGACGGGCTGCGCTACCACCGCACGCCGGCCGAGCAGGCGCGGGACCGGCTGCGTGACCAGACCCACACCGCTGCCGGCCTGACGCCGCTGCGCTTCACCCACGAGCAGGTCCGGTACGAACCCGAGCACGTGCTTGCGGTGTTGCAGGCGACGGCGCAGCTTCTGGCGGGGCGCCGAGCTCAGGTCGCGAGCCGCTTGGCCATCTCGACGAAGTAGTCGAGCGAGGCGGGGTTGGCCAGCGAGTCGCGGCTGGCCGCCTTCTCCACCGGCGTTCCCATCAGGATCCGCTTCACCGGCACCTCCAGGACCTTGCCGCTGAGCGTGCGCGGCACCTCGTCGATCTCGAAGACCTCGTCGGGGACGTGCCGGGGCGAGCACTGCTCGCGGACCCGCCGGGCGATCTCCCGCGGCAGCTCCTCGTCCAGCTCGGCGCCGTCACGCAGGACCACGAACAGCGGCATCCAGCCGTCGGTTCCCGGCCGCGGCACGTCGACGACCAGCGCGTCGACGATCTTCTCGATGCCGAGCACCGCGCGGTAGATCTCGCTCGTCCCCATGCGGATGCCGCCGCGGTTGATCGTCGAGTCGGAGCGGCCGTAGATGACCGCGGTCCCGCGCCGCGTCAGTTCCAGCCAGTCACCGTGGCGCCAGACGCCGGGGAACATGTCGAAGTAGCTCTCGCGGTAGCGGCTGCCGTCCTCGTCGCCCCAGAGGTAGAGGGGCATCGAGGGCATCGGCTCGGTGACGACCAGCTCGCCGACCTCCTCGACCACCGGCTCGCCAGCTTCGTTCCAGGCCTCGACCGCGGCGCCGAGCGCCCGCGCCTGCAGCTCGCCGCGGTAGACGGGCAGCGTCGCGACCCCGCCGACGAAGGCGGTGCAGAGGTCGGTTCCGCCGCTGGTCGAGAACAGCCAGGTGTCGGCGCCGAGGTGCTGGTAGATCCAGTCGAAGCCCTCGGGGGAGAGGGGAGAGCCGGTCGATCCGATCGCCTTCAGGGCGCCGAGGTCGCGGCCGCCGCCGGGCTCGATCCCCGCCTTCATGCAGGCGCCGATGTAGGCGGCGCTGGTCCCGAACGTCGTGATCCCGGCTCGCTCGGCCAGGTCCCAGAGGACGTTCATGTCCGGATAGCCCGGGTTGCCGTCGTAGAGGACGATCGCGGCTTCGGTCAATAGCCCGGAAACGATGAAGTTCCACATCATCCAGCCCGTCGTCGTGAACCAGAAGAGGCGGTCGCCGGGATGGGCGTCGACGTGGAGGTGGAGCTTCTTCAGGTGCTCGAGGAGGATGCCCCCCTGGCCCTGGACGATCGCCTTCGGCAGCCCGGTGGTGCCGGAGGAGTAGAGGACCCAGAGCGGGTGGTCGAAGGGGACCCGCTCGAAGCGCAGCTCGGCTCTCGGGTCGGTCGCGAGCAGGTCATCCCAGGTCATCGCCTCGCGCAGCGGCACGAGGTCCGGCTTGGGGTCGAGGTACGGGAGGACGACCGTCCGCTCCAAGGTCGGCATCGCCACCTGCAGCTGCGCCACCACCTCGCGCCGGTCGAAGTCCTTGCCGCCGTAGCGGTAGCCGTCGACCGCGAAGAGGACCTTCGGCTCGATCTGGGCGAAGCGGTCGACGACGCTGCGCGGCCCGAAGTCGGGCGAGCAGCTCGACCAGACCGCGCCGATCGAGGCGGTGGCGAGGAAGGCGACGGTCGCCTCGGGGATGTTCGGCATGTAGGCGACGACGCGGTCGCCTCGCTGAACCCCGAGCGCCCGCAGCCCCGCCGCCACCGCCGCGACCTGCCGCCGCAGCTCGCCCCAGCGCAGCTCGCGCAGCTCGCGCAGCTCGCGCAGTTCGCGCAGCTCGGAGGCGTGGAGGATCGCCGCCTCGTCGTCGCCTTTGCCGCGGAAGACGTGCTCGGCGTAGTTCAACGAGGCATTCGGGAACCACTCGGCGCCGGGCATCTCGCGCGAGGCCAGCGCCGGTTGCGCCTCGCCGTCGGCCTGGACGTCGAAGAACTCCCAGATCGCCGACCAGAAGCCGTCGAGATCATCCACCGACCACTGCCAGAGCTCCCCGTAGCCGTCGAAGGAGAGGCCGCGCTCGCGCTCCAGCCAGTCCATGAATTCCCGTAGCCGCGAGCGCTCGACCAGCTCGGCCGACGGCTCCCAGAGCAGCTCTCCCGATGCGCCGCTCACGGCGCCGGTCCAGGACCGCATCGATTCGATGCCGGAGGTGGGATTCGAACCCACAAGCCCGCAAGGGCAATCGATTTTGAGTCGATCGCGTATGCCAATTCCGCCACTCCGGCCTGCTCAGAACGATAGAGCCGGATCAGGCAGGCTGCGGATGGCCCGGTGCACCGGCGCCGTAGTCCTCGCCGGAGCCGATCGGGCGCTCCTCCTCGACGTGCCACTCCTGGTTGAAGGCGTAGAGGGCGGCGGCGATGAGAACGATCTGCAGCAGGCCGAGGACGATCACCAGGAGGCCGATCAGCGACGAGTTGAGCAGGGCGGTGTCGAACCCGTTCCGGTCGCGGTTGAACCAGCTTTCGGCGCCGACGGCGCAGAAGATCGCCAGGAGCATCGAAAGCGCTGCCGCCACCGGCAGGACGCCGCGGTTCCAGCGCGCGACGATGATCGCGAAGAACGCGTAGAGGATCGCGTAGACGAAGCAGACGATTCCCATGCCGCCGCCGCCCTTCAGCAGCGGCCAGCCGCCGATCGTGATCAGGGCCGCGATCGCCGACGTGGCCGCCAGCAGCAGCACGACGACGAACTTGGTCGTGACCGAGCTCGCTTTCTCACGATTGGGCCGCCACAGCTCGTAGCCCGGCCTCACCTCTCCTACCGCCACGGCCCGATCATAGAATCTGTCAGCGACGCGGCGGCGTTGGCCGCGCGTTAAGGGCCGACCGGCCCGGCCACGCGGGCGTGGCGGAATTTGGCAGACGCGCCAGGTTTAGGTCCTGGTGGGCTTCGGCCCGTGGGGGTTCAAGTCCCTCCGCCCGCACTCCGGCCGCTACGATCAGATCTGCTGGGGCAATGGCCAAATTGGTAAGGCACCGGTCTCCAAAACCGGCGATTCTAGGTTCGAGTCCTAGTTGCCCCGTCGCCTTCGACGAGCGCCGATCGAGACCGGCGGAATCCCCCGGTTCACCTCGGCGACGACCTGCCCAGGAGCGGTGGCGCGCCGGACGATCGCCCGATTGCAGTGAGTATCCGTAAGTACTAAATTGGTATTCGTCGGTATTTGCTCGCGGGCAGGGAGATGGAGGAGTCGAGGTGGAGACGTTCAAGCTGGTCGTGGATGGCATCGATCTCACGGCGGAGGAACGGAGGCAGATCGAAAAGGGCATCGAGAAGGTGCTCCTCGAGACTGCCGGCAAGGCCGGTGCCGGTGCCGGCGGCGATCGCCCGAAGATGCTCTTCAAGCCCTTTCCCAAGGAGGTCAAGCAGGTTCGGGACGGCATCCGAAACGGGGGATGGCTGCTCCGCGCCGATCTCGCTCGCACCGAGCGCGAGGCTCTGGTGAAGAGCCTCGAAGAGCGCGAGTTCGGATCGGCGGCCCGCCAGGCGCGCGCCGATACCCGCGCCCAGGGCTAGTCATGGGCGAGGAGCTGTGCCCCAGCGCGCCCTGCGAGCCGGGGGCGATCCTCCTCGGCGTGGTCCGCCGCGACCGCAGGGTCGGCTACGTCTCCTCGCCCGTGCGGATCGACGAGGACTTCGTCGCCCGCGTCGAGGCCGAAGGGGATGTGGCGAAGCGGTTTCGCTTTGCCTCCCCCTGCTTCGAGTCGCATTGCGTTCACTGGCACGATGGGCGTTGCGAGGTATCCGATGCAGTCGCCGCGCATCCGGAGCCCGACCGCGGTGCGGACGAGGTGCTGCCCCACTGCAGCATTCGTCCCCACTGCCGGTGGCATCGGCAGAGCGGCTCTGCGGCATGCCGCTCCTGCCCCCTTGTGATCACCGACCCGGAGCAGGAGTGATGCGTGAAGCGGGCGGTGGCTCTTACCCCAGACGTCCGAACATCCACCCTTCTGGTTGGACTTCCTGGCACTTGTCAGGCGGCAGCGCCTCTGGCACCCTGCACCTGAGATGGGGAGGACTCCGCTGGCCAGGAGGTTGGGGGAAGCCGCATCGGTCGCGGCGCAGGCCGCCGCGCGCGAAGTCTCGGCCGAGGAGGTCCTCGCCGACCCGACGCCGGGGCTGCGCCGGCGCGACGTCCTCGCCGGCGGTGCCGGTCTCGCCGCCGCGGCGATGCTCAGCGGCCCGATCTCCCGCGCGCTCGCGGCCACCGCGCCGCGGGTCGTGGTCGTCGGCGGCGGCCTCGCCGGGCTCACCTGCGCCTACCGGCTGCAGCAGGCCGGCGTCCGCGCCCAGCTCTACGAGGCCTCCGACCGGCTCGGCGGCCGCTGCTGGACTCGCCGCGGCGACTTCACCGAAGGCCAGATCGCCGAGCACGGCGGCGAGCTGATCGACCAGGGCCACACCGAAATCCGGCAGCTCGCCCAGGAGCTCGGGCTCGACCTCGACAACCTGCACCAGGCCGAGGTCAACGGGACCGAGCCCTTCCAGTACTTCGACGGCCAGCCATACTCGTTCGAAGAAGCGACCGACGACCTGAAGCAGATCTGGCAGCAGCTGCACAAGGACGTCTCCGCCGCGAGTTACCCGACGCTCTACTACAGCTCCACCGAACGCGGCCGCGAACTCGACGCGATGTCGATCGCCGACTGGATCGAAGCCTACGTGCCGGGTGGGATGAAATCGAAGCTCGGCCAGCTGCTCGACGTGGCCTACAACATCGAGTACGGCGCCGAGACCAACGTCCAGAGCTCGCTCAACATGCTCTACCTGCTCGGCTACTCCGGCCAGGGCCAGCTGCGGATCTTCGGCCCCTCGAACGAGAAGTACCACGTGCGGGGCGGCAACGACCAGATTCCGGCCCGGCTCGCCGGGGCCCTGCAGGGGCAGATCACGACCGGCGCCGCGCTGACCTCGATCCGGCGCAACGCCGACGGCACCTACCGGCTCGGCTTCCAGTCCGGCAGCGCGAACAGCACGGTCACTGCCGACCGGGTGGTCCTGGCGCTGCCGTTCTCGATCCTGCGCACGCTCGACTACTCCAAGGCCGGCTTCTCCGCGGTGAAGAAGACCGCGATCGAGGAGATGGGGATGGGGACCAACTCGAAGCTGCACGTCCAGTTCAAAGACCGGCTCTGGAGCTCGCTCGGCTGCACCGGCGAGACCTACGCCGACACCGGCTACCAGAACACCTGGGAGGTGACCCGCGCCCAGCCGGGCAGCGCCGGGATCCTCGTCGACTACACCGGCGGCACGATCGGCGCGAGCTTCGGCAGCGGCACCCCGGCCGAACGCGCCGCCCAGTTCCTCGGGCAGATCGAGCCGGTGCTGCCCGGGATCTCCGCGCGCTGGAACGGGAAGGCGACGATCGACTTCTGGACCGGCTACCAGTGGACCAAGGGCTCCTACTCCTACTGGAAGGTCGGCCAGTATGCGAAGTTCGCCGGCGCCGAACGCGAACCGGTGGGCAACTGCCACTTTGCCGGCGAGCACACCTCGATCGACTTCCAGGGCTATCTCAACGGCGCGGTCGAATCGGGCGAAAGGGCCGCGGGCGAGATCCTCGCCGGGCTCAAGTAGCCGAGCGGACCGCCGTTCGAATCTCGTTGCGGTGGCCTGCCCGCGCCGTTAGGTTGCGAGCGATGGCGACTTTGTCAACCACCGGTTTGCAAATTCGCCCGGACGAACGATCGATCGAAAGGGGAGCGGAATGATGCGCAGTTGGCGGATCTGGATGGCGGCGACGATGGGGGCGCTTCTCGCGATGGCGATACTCGCCGCGCCGAGCGGGGCGACGGGCGGCGGCGCCGCGACGGCGAGCTGTACCGCGGCGACGAACATCGAGGCGATCATCGACGACTCGGGCTCGATGGCGGTCACCGACGAAAACCGGCTGCGCGTGCAGGCGATGGACCTGCTGATCAACACGCTGCCGGAAAGGACGCAGCTGGGGGCGATCGAGTTCGGCTCGTCCTTGTTCGGAACGCAACCGGCCGCCGACACGATCTTCCCGCCCGAGCCGATCGGGCCGAACGCGGGGACGATGCGCTCGTCCCTCTCCAGCGCGATCAACGCCGACAACGGCTCGACCGACTACAACGCCGCCTTCGCCAAGGCCGACGCCGACAGTCCCAATGCGCAAGCTCGGATCTTCCTCACCGACGGCGGCCACAACGAAGGCACCTACAACGAAGCCCACCTGGCGCACAACGTGCCGACCTACGTGATCGGGTTCGGCTCCGGGCTAGCCCTGCCCGAAGACCAGGCGCGGCTGAAGAAAATCGCCGAAGACACGCACGGCAAGCTCTTCCAGCTGGAAGACAGCAGCCAGCTGCAGGCGGTGATGAACAAAATCGGCGCCGCGCTGACCTGCCAGACGCCGCCGCGTGAATTCAACGACCTGCTGAAGGAGGGTCAGAGCAAGACCCACGCGGTCGCTGTGGGTGCCTCGACCAAAGTCCTGCAGATCGCGCTCAGCTGGGCGAGCCCGCTCGACCTCTTCAAGCTCGGCCACCTGAAGCTGATCGTCAAGGGCAAAGTGGTCGCGGCCGGTCGCCCGAAGGTGGCGAGGCTGAAGGTGAAGAAGACGAAAGGTCAGACCTTCCTGGTTGCCAAAGTCACCGGGCTGCGGAAGGGGACCCTGCGCTTCTCGGTCGCCGCGGCCAAGATCGGCTCCGGCGAACCGAAGGTGAACCTGACGACCCAGGTGGGCAGCGGCTCGGGACACTGAGGCTGGGCCAGGAGGGAGCCCCCGAGTGAGTCACTCGGGGGCTCCCCCGCCGACCGGGACCGGGACCGGGGGGGTGGAAACCGTTCCCAGTCTCGCCCGGTCGTAAGTCGGGTTGTCCCTACTGCACGGGAGGTAAGGAAATGGGTGACGAACCGTTTATTCGCGGAGTCCGCGCCGGGATCGCGATCCTGCTCGGGTTGGCCTGGGTGGTCCTCGTGATCATCGGGATCGCCTACAGCTTCAAGTCGGGCGACGATCCGTCCTGGCTGGGCGGCGATGGCATGAAGTACTTCATGCCCGGTTTGACCACCCTCGTCGGCGGCGTCGTCGCCACCGCCTTCGGGGTCGCGCAGAGTCCCGATAATCCACCGGCAACCGCCAGGCTCGCGAACCTGGTCGAAGCCCGGAAGCTCGATGCTGCCGCCGCCCGCAAATGGATCGGGCGCGGCTACGTTCTCGCCTACCTGGTTCTCGGAGCTGCCGCGGCCGTGACCTGGGCCATGAAGGGCGGGGAGGCGGTCGAATTCATCCGCACCCTGGCTCCCGCCTGGGGCGGGCTGGTGCTGCCCATCAGCACCTCGTTCCTCAACCAGACCTGACCGCCGGCGTCGTCGGGATGGCCTCGGGTCCGCCGGCGAGGGCGAAGAAGGCACGGGCGAAGAGGTTCGCGGCGGTCCGCTCGGGCAGCGGCTCCCAGCCGATCTGCTCGCGCAGCGAGCGGGTGATCAGGATCAGGTCGCGGCAGTCGGCACTGTGCTCGTCCAGGGCGAGGAGCTTGGCGACGAGGATGACGTCGAGTTCCACCAGCCCCACCTGCATCGCCTCGACGCTGATGCACCGCTCGCTCAGCGCTTGGTCGGTTCGAGGCCGATCAGGGCGTAGTAGGAGACGAGGAAGAGGCGTTTGCCATCCGAGACCATCGGCGTGTAGCCGGCCTGCTTGATGTGGAAGACGCGCCTGCCGGCGCGCACATCGAGGCCGGTGGTTTCGCGGGTCTTGAAGCTGGTCGTGTAGACGGTGTGGCCGATCACGGTGGCGGTGCCGGGGATCGGCCCGCCGACGTCGTAGTGCCAGCGCGGCTTGCCGGTGCGCGCGTCGAGGGCGAAGAAGCGGCCATTTTCGGCGCCGATGTAGACGGTCGGGGGCGTGCCGGGGACGCGGGCGACGGCGGGCGAGCCGTAGGCGGAGGCGCCGGTGGGGAAGGACCAGTCGACCTTGCCGGTCTGCTCGTCGAGGGCGTAGACGGTGCCGTCGTCGCGGGCCGCGTAGACGCGGCCGAAGGCGACGGCGGGGGAGGAGAAGAAGCCGCCCCTGCCGTAGGGCGGGACCTTGCTGGTGTTGGTGCGCCAGACGACCTTGCCGGTTTTCGCGTCCAGCGCGTACATCGAGCTCTGGTAGTCGGCGGCGAAGACGTCGCCGGCGTCGTAGCTGGGGCTGGATTTGATCGCGCCCGGCGAGTTGAAGGTCCAGACGGTCCTGCCGGTCTTGGCGTCGAGGGCGACCAGGTTGGTCGTGTCGGTGCCGAGGTAGAGCAGGCCGTCGACGGCGAGCGGCGAGGATTCGAGGTGCGCGTGCAGCTTGCGCACCCAGAGCTTCTTCCCCGTTGCCGCATCGCCCGCGGCGACGTGCCCGTCGAGGAAGGCCCCGTAGATCGCGCCGCCGTAACAGGTCGGCGCGGTGACGAAGTTCGGCTTCCCCTTGTCGCTGGGCCGGATGTTGATTTCCCAGAGGACCTTGCGGTCCCGCAGCCGCACCGCTTTCCCGTTGCCGTACTTGTTGATCACGTAGGCGACCCCATCGTGGATCGCCGGCGGGAACTCGATCAGCGCATGCGTGCTGATCGACCACGCTTCCTTCAGCGGCGGATCCAGCGCCCGCGCGTGCTCCGGCAGGTAGTGCGTCCGAGCCGGGACCCGCCCGAACTGCGGCCAATCGACATAGCCGTCCGAGCCGGCTCGCGCGCCGGACCTCGAAGCGCTCGTCGACGAAGCACCCGACCCCCCGCAGCCTGCCGAGCCGATGGCGGCGATGCATAGGGCGACACAGGCCCGTGCGATAGGCGCTTTTGTCAACCAGTGGTTTGCAAAAGCGCCTGGCCTCGATCTCGGAACGCCCATCCGTCCTCTCATCGGCAGCTCAGGTGGCCACCTCAACGGCCCTCCTGCGCGCCTTTCGTCTAGGTCTCGAAGAAAGCGGCGGACGGGAATCGAACCCGCGTCATCAGCTTGGAAGGCTGAGGCTCTACCGTTGAGCTACCGCCGCGCCCCAGGCAGGGTAGCCGCCATCCCGCCGATCCGTCAGAATGGAATCCCCGCGGGGAGTGGCGCAGTCTGGTAGCGCACTCGGCTGGGGGCCGAGCGGTCGCAGGTTCAAATCCTGTCTCCCCGATCAAGCCGGTGCAACCGGGCACAGGGCTTCCGCCCGCCTCCTCCGTCAGGCGGCAGCCGCTTCCGGGTCGGGGCGGACGATCACAGTGTCAGCGACCTTGATGATCTCGTCGGCTGGGAGGTCGGCGCGATTGGCGTGCTCGCGGATTGCCTCGGGGCTGGATGCCTGGTAGATGCAGACGGTTCCGACCGAGCCGCCGTCCTCCTCGAGGACGTAGCTGCGGATCCAGCGGATGTCGTCGGGCATCTCGTCGTCGCCGACCTGGGCCGAGCGGCCGGCCGCGACTTCGAGCTCCTCGGGCGACTTCCAGGCGGTGCGGCGGAGAATCACGTAGGTGTCCATCACTATTCCTTTCGTTTCCCCGCCCGCTCCGATCCTACGTCTTGCCCACCCCCGTGTCACGCCCTCGTGAATCTCGAGGACTCACTTGACTCTGGCTCGACGAGATATAGGGTGAATCCATGCTGACTCGGGGAAGGGTCATGCCGGGGTTGCTCGTTGCCCTGTGCCTTGTGCTGGTCGGTCCGGTCACGTCGGCATCCGCCACGCCTCCGATCTGGGAGAGCCTGTTCGGTGCTCAGATACCCACTGTCACCGATGGGGACGACGTCGCTGTCGAACTGCCGATGGGCTCGTTCTCGTTCCCGTTCTACGGGACCACCCACACGGGCTCGGAAACGATCGGCGTTTCCAGCAACGGCCTGCTCGTCTTCAACGGCGAAGACACGGACAACACCCCGAGCGGCTTGGAGGCCGAGACCGGGTTGCCGAAGATCGCCGCCCTCTGGGCGGATCTCAACCCGTCGAACCTGCCGCCCGACCAGGGGTCGGTCTGGTTGAACACCTTCAACGAAGACGCGGACCCCGCGGTCGACCGGCTCGTCTTCACCTGGGATTCGCAGTTCTTCGGGTGTGAAAACGTGCTCGGATGCCGTGCCCTGGTCCAGGTCCAGCTGTTCGACACCGGCAGGATCGTCTTCGGGTACAACGGCGTCCTGAGCAACCAGCCTCCCACGAAGTTCGTTTCTCCGCTCATGCCCGTCATCGCCAAGGGAGGGGTCGTACTCCAGCCGGGATTCGAACTCCCGCCACCGGGCACCGACTACTCCGAAACGTTGCCGTTCAACGGCGGCGACCTCATCTTCGAGGAATTCAGCGGGAGGCCCATTCATTTCGACCTCGACCAGAACAACCTGATCTTCGAACCCGCCGGACCCGACAGCTACCACGTCACGAGCTCGGTTCCGTTCAGGCGTCCTCAGGGCGGACCGGCCGCCCCGCTCCCCGTAGACAAGACTCCTCCCAACGTCAAGCTTTCGGTGACCAAGCGCAGCTTGGACAAAGTGCTCGCCAAGGGCCTAGCGCTTCAACTTCAGTGCAACGAGGCCTGCTTTTCCGAAGTAACGGTCGGCTCCAAGTCACCGAAGGTGAAGTCGGCAGGATCCGCCGCGGTCGAAATCGAAGGCGCCGGCAAGCGCAAAGTGACCGTGGAGTTGAATCGAGCCGCCCACGCCGCTCTGGAGCAGGTCTCGAAGGCGACGCTGAAGGTGACCGCAACCACCTTCGACGAAGCCGGAAACAAGAAGGTGACGAGCAAGAAGGTGAAGCTGAAGTGATCGGAAGGCTGCTGAAGAGGAGACCGCGGCCGGCGTTCGTCTTGGCTTGCATCGCGCTGGTGCTTTCGCTTGCCGGCACGACCTACGCCGGCGTTCAGATCGGCCGCAACAGCGTCGGGACCTTCCAACTCCGCAACGGGGCGGTGACCGCGGCCAAGCTCCGCGACGGAGCGGTGACGGGAGCGAAGCTGCGCTGTCCCTCCGCCAGCGTTCTCATCGGCACGGGCTGCATCGAAGAAGGCCTGCGCGGGCCCGCGGGGTACGGCCAGGCGGTCGCAAGCTGCGCCGCATCGGGAGGGCGCCTGCCCCTCATCGCCGAGCTGAACGCGATGGGCTCACTTGGCAAGCCCCTGGGCAATCCTGAGCTTGTCGCCGACATCTCCGTCAACGGGTCGCAGTTCCCGCAGACGCTCCTCTACTCCGAAGGGCGCGTCGCCGTCACGGAGACGATCGACACTCCGCGCCGGTTCCGCTGCGTCACCTCACCCGGGTAAGCGAAAGATGGAGATCGCTCTCCCGGCCGGCGCTCGGGCCTGCTCACCGGCGGTCAGGGTTTGGCCGGCGTGGAGGCGACGAGGAATTCGGCGAGCTGTTGGACTTCGGTGGGCGAGAGGCTTTCGCCGTAGGTCTGGGGCATCACGTTCGGGGGGTAGCCTTCGACCACCTCCTCGTCCGGGTGGACGATCATCTCTTCGATGCCCGCCGTGTTGTCGTCGGGAGCGAGGGATTCGTTCAGGTCTGGCCCGGTCGTGCCGGTGGACCCCGCCTGGGAGAGGGTGTGGCAGCCGCCGCAGCCGATGCTGGTGAAGAGCTGGGCGCCGGAGCCGCCTTCGGCTTCGGTCGTTTCGCTCGCCGGTTCCGTTTCGGCTTCTTCGCCTTCTCTCGCGGCGCTGGCGACATAGACGGTTTCGGTGTTCGGTGAGCCGCCCAGATCGCCGACCAGCAATCCGCCGACGAAGGCGATGATCGCCACCGCGATGAAGGCCCAGGATTCGACGAGGAAACGTTTCATCGGCTGAAACCTAAGTAGAGCAGAACGGCAGGACATCAGTAGTCCGCCACACCGGAAGGCGGGGTTTCGTCTACCGTCGGACGGGTCGATGCAGCTCCCCTGCGACGAATGTGGAAGTGGCCCGGCGGTGGTGCTCCTGCACGCGGGGGTCGCCGACCGGCGGATGTGGGACGAGCACGTGGAGCCGCTGGCGGCGGCTGGGCACGAGGCCGGGATGCCCTAGCCGATGTGGGTCCAGCGCCCGATCCGGCTGCCGCCCAGGCCGCGTGGCTTCCACCTCGTCACGACGGAGGTCGTCGGGGCGATCCCCGAGCTGGCGGAGATGTCGGTCGGGCTGGTGCACCTGCTGATCCAGCACACTTCCGCCTCGCTGGCGCTGAACGAGAACGCCTCGCCGGAGGTGCGCCGGGACTTCGAGTCCTGGTTCGACCGCGTCGTCCCGGAAGGGGCGCCGTATTGGACCCACACCCTGGAGGGGGACGACGACATGCCCGCCCACGTGAAGGCGGCGCTGCTGGGACCGTCGCTGACGCTGCCGGTGCGCGACGGCCAACTCGCGCTGGGCACCTGGCAGGGTCTCTACCTATGCGAGCACCGCGACCACGGCGGCCCGCGCACGGTGCTGGCCACGGCCTGGGGCGAGAGGTAGGTTGCTCCCATGAACGACTTCGGCACCCCCGAGGACCTCGTCTTCAATCGCGGGCGCATCGCCGACCCCGAGGCCTTCGCCCGCGAGGCCGGCGCCGCCTCCTGGCTCTACCTCTGCGGCGAGGAGTTCGCGGCGATGGAGGGCGGGATGTCCTACGCGAGCGTGCAGGCGGCGGTGCCGGAGTCCACCAACGTCGTTTCCGACCCACCCCGGGTGATGGACATGGACCTGGCGCGCCGGCAGATCGCCGCCCTCGACGAGCTCCCGCGGCCCACCCTCGTCACCTGCCGGATGGGGCCGCGCTCCTCGGCCCTGGTCTACCTGTACGCCGGCCTGCGCTCGGGCGCCTCGCCCGACGAGGTGCTCGCCCGTGCCGAGGCCGACCGGGCGCCCTTCGCCGGCAGCGACGAGCTGAAGGCGTGGGTCGCGCAGGGCCTCGCCGAGCTCTCTTAGCGCCGCAAGCCGGCCCGCTCCGGCCCGCGGGCGTCTAGAGCCGCTCGCGCAGCGCCTCGACCTCGCCCTCGAGATGGCGCTCGACCCGGTCCATCTCGCCGTCCATCTCCTTGCTGCGGGCGTGGAAGAAGGCGCCGAAGGAGCCGGCGAGGGTGGCGACGACGGTGATCGCCCAGATGTCGAAGAAGAGCTCCAGCACCTTGCCGAAGTTCGTCCTCGGGTTGGCGACCGAGGAGGCGGTGAGGAGCTGCGAGGTCGAGAAGAGGAAGGCGTCGAAGAGGTTGTGGATTTCGGTGCCGCGGGCGTGGCGCTCGGTGAAGAAGACGATCAGGGTGGCGACCAGCGAGATCACGGCGGTGGCGAGGAAGATCGTCAGCAGCCGGCGCCGCAGGTGGGTGTGGGTCCTGGTCCGACCCTGGACCACGGCGATCATCTCGCGGTGGGCGTTCTTTACGTGGTGCCCTCCCCTCATCGCTCCGCGAGCATTATCGTCAACCGGAGGGATGCCAGGGGACGCCGCCGACCTCGACCAGTTCGCCGCCTACGCCGCGGCCCACAAGCTCGCCCTCGAACCGGAAGGGCGGCTGCCGCGGACGACGCCGCTGCTGGCCGAGGGCGAGCTGCGCAGCGTCGAGGCGCTGATGCGCGGCTGGCTCGGCGAATACCTGGAAGCGCAGATCGCGATCGTCCGGCGCGCGGGGGCGGACGATCAGGACGCGCAGGACTTCACCGTCGCCGTCACCCACGTGCCGAAGGCCAAGCGCTTCGCCCCCTGGCTGCTCTGCCACCGGGTCGAGGACGAGCACCTGCTGGGCCGCGCCGCCGAGCAGCTGATCCACGGCAACGACCGCGTCGACCTGGAGAGCGCCGAGCTCGACCGCTGCTACCGCATCTACGCCTCCCCCGACCGCGACGACGTCTGGCTGCGGGAGCTGTTCTCGCCCGGCTTCATCGTCTTCCTGCTCGACCTGGCGCCGACGGGGTTCGCCTTCGAGTACGTGGAGGGGACGCTCTGCGTCAGCCAGCACGGACGCCTGACCCTGGCGGAGGACATAGACAGGCTGCGCGACGCGACCGTCGAGCTGGTCGCCCGCGTCCGCGCCGAGATCCGCGAGCGATTGGGCGAGGCGCAGGGGCGCTCCGGGGCCAGCGGCTGGGAGGGCTGACCGGGCCTCGCGCCCGATCGGTCAGGTGCGGCCCACGGCGCGGGCGATCCGCCGCACCGCCTCTTCGACCAGCGTCGGAGAGGTGCCGAGTTGAGGCGGGCGAAACCGGTGCCCTGGGGGGCCGAACTGGGGACCGAGGCTGAGCGCGACCCGGCCGCGCTCGAGCAGCGGCTGGGAAGTGTCGGGGTCGAGGTCCAGCTCTCGGTCAGGGTGGGATCGAGGTCGGGCGGCACCGCGGAAATGTCGCAGGCGCGGCCGGCTGGCGCAGAACTGCCCTTTCCCTGCTGCGCCTTGTATGCGAACATACGTTCGTGTTTGCTCTCGTGAGAGACCGCCCCCTTGAACAGGGTCCTCGCGGGCGACACCGCCGGAACTTGAGGCGCACTGCAAAGAGACCGGTCGCGCGCCAGGACGGAGGGGGCTTGCGCCTATCTCTATGGACGCGGGGGCGGGAGGCAAATTCCCTTCTGTAGATGATCGCTTCCACGACAGGGCACACCTGGATGAAGCGCCTGGCACTGCGCATCTCTGTGTCCTCGGGCTTGCCTTTGCCGCCGGCAAAGGCTGCGCCCTGCGTCCTTGATCTGCTTGGCCAGGCGCGCCCCCAGTCGCACCCTGCCGTGGAACCGACCATCTGATGCCGCGCCGGGAAGAACCTCAGATCGGGCTGGCGCAGGCGATTCGACGCCTTCGCAAGAAGCGGCAGCTGAGCCAGGAAGCGCTGGGGCTGGACGCCGACATCCACCCGACCTGGATCTCGCACATCGAGTCGGGCCGGGTGAACCCGACCTGGGGCAACGTGCGCCGGATCGCGATCAGCCTGCGCGTGCCGCTCGCCGAGCTGGCCGCCCTCGCCGAGGACCTCGAGCCGCCTCTCGATACGGAACTGCCCCCCAGCCAGGGCAGGGCGCTGGGGGGCAGTAACGCGCACCGCTTGGGGTGACAGAGGGAACTCTAATACTCGAATCTTCTTATCTGCATGCGCCCTTGCCGGAGGGAGCGATTCCCCCGGTTTCCAGGGAATTAGTCAAAACATTTGACGTACGCAGAAGTTGTGGTTATGCTGCCGCCGCGCTTGAGCATTCAGGGAAATAGCTCAGGGGCAGGGCGACATAGCTAGCACCCGTGCCTTAATCGGTTAAAGGGTCGGCGTTGTAAGCCGAAGATCCGGGTTCGAGCCCCGGCGGGTGCATTTCGAACAAGGCGAAGGCAAGGCGTTCGGAATCACCAGCTATGGCCGAGAACATCTTCACCAGCTTCGAGGAAGTCGCCGCCGGCGGGGACGGCAAGGCGCTGTGGGCGGCGCGGGCGCCGTACCGGCCCGAGCCCGACTTCGACCTGATGCTGATCCCGAGGCTTCCGCAGGGGGCGGACTGGCGAGAGGATCCGGCGGCGCAGGAGGCGCTCGACCGGATCGAGGCAGAGCCGTGGGTCGCTTCGCTCTCGCGGGAGGGGGACCAGGTCACCGTCCGCATCGCGGACGAGTGGATCGAAAGCGAGGGCGAAGCGATCCGATCCGGTTGGGACGGCGATTCCGAGCACGCCGAGCTGGCGGCGGGCAACCGCTACGCCGTCTACTTCTGGGGCGCCAACACGACCAAGGCGCTGCACATCGGCCACCTCCGCAACCTCGCGGTCGGCAACGCGATCGCCGGGGCGCTGAAGCAGGCCGGCGCCCAGGTCGACAACCGCAGCCTGATCTGCGACGTCGGCCGCAGCATGGGCGAGGCGATGGCGGGCGTCGCCACCCGCGCCGGCGAGGACGCCGGCCCCGACGCCAACCAGAAGAGCGACCACTTCGTCGGCTTCTGCTACGCCGACTACGTCACCGCCAGCCGCAACGGCGGCGTCGGCGACGACGGCGCCGAGGACTCGGTCGCCCGCGAGTCGACCAGCTACGAAGACAAGGCCGACGAGATGATGATGCGGGTCCTCGGCGGCGACCAGAAGGCGCTCGAACTGTGGTCCCGGACCCGCTCCTGGGTCGTTTCCGGCCAGCGCAAGACCCTGGCCAGCCTCGGCATCGCCTTCGACAAGGTGATCTACGAGTCCGACTACCTGCCCGAGGTCGCCGAGTTCATGAACAAGGGCCTCGCCGAGGGCACTCTGACCAAACGCTGGGGCGACGACATGGTCATGTACGAGACCGAACGCGAGGAGCTGGAAGAGATGCCGCTGGTCCGCGCCGACGGCCTCCCGACCCAGCACATGCGAGCGCTCGCCTACTGGGCCGCGGCCGACGAACTCGACGACGTGATCTCGATGCAGGTCTGCGGCAACGAGTGGGTCGCCCACGTCACCTGCCGCCGCCAGCTGATCGACGCGCTGGGTCTGCAGAACGGCAACGGCAACGGCAGCGCCCGCGGGGGCGGGCCGCCGACCCACGACATCTTCCACGGCATGGTCGCGCGGGAGAACGAATCGATCAGCTCGAGCAAGAAAGGGGCGCTGCTGATCGACGAGCTGGTCGAGTGGCTGGAGGAGAAGCTGTCGCAGGACCCCGAGCTCGCGCAGGAGATGGAGCGCCACCCGCGCCCCGAGACGGTGCCGGCCCAGGTCGCGCTCGGCTACTTCCTGCTGCAGCCGACGACCAAGCAGGTCCGGTTCGGCAAGGAGAAGCTTCTGGTGGAAGGGAAAGGCAGCCTCGGCTGGGACCTGGCGCGCGCCCAGGCCCACCACGCCTCGAAGGGGCTGAGCGGCGAGCGCCCGGCGGACGACCTCGACTACCGCTTCGCGGTCGTCCAGGCGCAGCACTACCCGGTGCACCTGCGCAGCGCCGTCGACGAGTTCGACGTCGCGCCGCTCTCCAAGTACCTCTCCCATTTCGCGCGCTGGTACAGGGAAGACGAGCGAGCTCCGGAGGTCGAGGCGGTCGTCCAGCCGGTGCTCGAGCAAGGCCTGCGCGGCCTGGGACTAGAGGGAGCCTGACGTGAAGACGCTGTTGGTCGACAACCACGATTCCTATTCCTTCAACGTGTTCCACCTGCTGGCCGCGGCCTCGGGCGAGGAGCCGATGGTGGTCAACAACGACGCGGTCAGCTGGCGCGTGCTGACAAGGATGGACTTCGACGCGATCGTCCTCTCGCCAGGGCCGGGCCACCCGTCGCGCTGGCACGACTTCGGCGTCTGCCGCGACATCCTCCGCCACAGCGAAATCCCCGTCTTCGGGATCTGCCTCGGCCACCAGGGCATCGGCAACCTGCTCGACGGCGCGGTCAACCGGGCGCCGATGGCGATGCACGGGCGGCTCAGCCGGGTCATGCACGAAGGCAAGGGCCTGTTCAAGGACGTGCCGCAGGGCTTCTCGGTCGTCCGCTACCACTCGCTCGCGATCACCAGCCCGCCCGGCCCCGAAGGCCACATCGTCGCCTGGGCCGACGACGGCGTCGTGATGGGGGTCGAGCACACGAAGCGGCCGATCTGGGGCGTTCAGTTCCACCCCGAGTCGATCTCGACCGAGTACGGCCTGAAGATCGCCGAGAACTTCTTCGAGATGGCGGCCGGGCACCGCCGCTCCGGCGAGCGCCCCGCCGGGCGCGCGACGATCGCGCCGCGCAGCGGCCGCCCCTCCACTGCGTCCGCGCGGCGCGAGGAGCAGCGCGGCGAGCTGGAGCTGCGGATGCGCGAGATCGACGGGCAGGCGCCGACCGAGCACGTCTACGAACGGCTCTTCGCCGACGCCGAGACCTCGTTCTGGCTCGACAGCGCCGACGCCCCGACCTGGCTCGCCCAGTGCTCCTACATGGGGACGACCGGCGGCGCCGACCGCTGCGTCGCCTACTACGACGTCGACAGCGGCGAGATCGCGCTCGAGCGCGGCGGCGTCGAGACCACCGAGCACAAGTCGATCTTCGACTACCTCGACCGCGAGCTGAAGCGGATCGCGGTCGACCCGCCCGAGGGCGTCGATCGCGGCCTCGTCGGCGGCTACGTCGGGTACCTCGGCTACGAGCTGAAGGCCGACTGCGGCTCACCCAACGTCCACAGCTCCGACATGCCCGACGCGGCGATGATGCTCGCCAACCGGGTCGTCGCCGTCGACCACACCCGTGACAAGACCTACGTCTTCGCCCTCTGCCGCGGCGAGGACCCCGAGGCCGAGCTCTGGCTGGGGGCGGCGCGGGACCTGATCGAGGCGGCGATCGCCGACCCGCCCGCCGAGCGGCCGCTGGCGCCACCGAGCGAGCCGGGGGGGCACGTTTCCTTCCGCTCGGGCCGGGGCGAGACGCGCTACCTCGCCGACATCCTCAAATCGCAGGAAGAACTGCTCGCCGGCGAGTCCTACGAGGTCTGCCTCACCGACCAGTTCTCGACCGACGCCAGCCCGGAGCCCTTCGACCTCTACCGGCAGCTGCGCCGCAGCAACCCCTCGCCGTTCGCCGCCTTCCTGCGCTTCGGCGAGTACGCGGTCGTCAGCTCCTCGCCTGAGCGCTTCATCTCGGTCGACCGCGAGCGCCAGGTGATGGCACGGCCGATCAAGGGGACGATCTCCCGGGTCGAGGACAGGGCGGAGGACGAGGCCCACCGCCGCGAGCTGGCCGAGGACGAAAAGACCTACGCCGAGCACCTGATGATCGTCGACCTGCTCCGCAACGACCTCGGCGTCGTCTGCGACGTGGAAACGGTCGAGGTGCCGGACCTGATGGTGATCGAGCCCTACGCGACCGTCCACCAGATGGTGTCGACGATCGTCGGCCGCCTCGCCGAGGACCGCAGCCCGGTCGAATGCGTCCGCTCCTGCTTCCCCGGCGGCTCGATGACCGGCGCCCCGAAGGAGCGGACGATGGAGATCATCGACGACCTCGAGGCCGAGGCGCGCGGCGTCTACTCGGGCTCGATCGGCTACTTCGGCGCCGACGGGCAGACCGACATGAACATCGTCATCCGGACGATCGTGATGCGGCCGGGGCGGACGACGATCGGCGCCGGCGGCGCGATCGTCATGCAGTCGGACCCGCAGGAGGAGTTCGCCGAGATCTTGCTCAAGGCGCGGGCGCCGATGGCGGCGATCGCGCGCACCGTCACCGGCGGCGAGGGCCCCGACGCCTGGAGCGTCGAGCTGGAGCCCGCCGCCCGCCACGCGGAGGCCGCGTGACCGATCCGGTGGCGGCGGATCGGCGTTCGTCCTTTCCCCTGCCTATG
>DASTTQ010000029.1:0-12170 GCA_035760065.1 Solirubrobacterales bacterium | reverse complement strand
TGCCCGCCTCATGAGCACCCCGCGCATAGTCGTCCTGCCCGGCGACGGGATCGGGCCCGAGATCGTCGCCGCGGCCCGCCAGGTGCTCGACGCGCTCGGCGAGTTCTCCTACGATGAGCGGCTGATGGGCGGTTGCTCGATCGACGAGGTCGGCACCGCCCTCACCGACGAGGTTCTACATGCCTGCCGCAGCGCCGACGCGGTCCTGCTGGGCGCCGTCGGCGGCCCCAAGTGGGACACCACCGATCCGAACGCGGCGCGACCCGAGCAGGGGCTGCTCGGCCTGCGCAAGGGGATGGGCCTCTACGCCAATCTGCGCCCGGTGCGGCCGAGCCCGGCCCTGGTCGGCGCCAGCCCGCTGCGCGAGGAGCGGATCGCCGGCACCGACCTGCTGGTCGTCCGCGAGCTCACCGGCGGCATCTACTTCGGCGACTCCGGCCGCGAGGGCGACGTCGCCCACGACACCTGCGAGTACTCGGTCGAGGAGATCGACCGGATCGCCCGCACCGCCTTCGACGCCGCCCGCCGCCGCGCCGATGGCTCGGGCCGCAGGCCGAAGGTGACCTCGGTCGACAAGGCCAACGTCCTGGAGACCTCGCGCCTCTGGCGCGAGGTGGTCGGCCGCGTCGCCGCCGACTACGCCGAGGTCGAGCTCGAGCACCTGCTGGTCGACAACGCGGCGATGCAGCTGGTCTCGCGCCCCGTCGACTTCGACGTCGTCCTCGCCGAGAACCTCTTCGGCGACATCCTCAGCGACGAGGCGGCGATGCTGACCGGCTCGCTGGGGATGCTGCCCTCCGCCAGCCTCGGCGCCGAGGGCGAGCCGGGCCTCTTCGAGCCGGTCCACGGCTCCGCCCCCGACATCGCCGGAAAAGGGATCGCCAACCCCCTCGCGACCTTCCTCTCGGCGGCGATGATGCTCCGTCACGGCCTCGGCCGCGGCGAGGACGCCGCCCGCATCGAGGCCGCGGTGGACGCCGTGCTCGAGCGCGGCCTGCGCACCGCCGACCTCGCCTCCGGCACGGTGATCGAGCCGCCCACCAGCGAGCATCCCTCCTCCGAGACCGAGGTCGGCACGGAGGAAATGACCGCGGCGGTGCTCGAAGAGCTGCGCTAGAAGCGCCGAGTCCGTGTTAATGCGCCTATACGACGCAATAACACGGACTCGCTGTCCCTACGGCGCGGTCACCGCCCATTGCCCGTACGCGAAGTACGCCCCCGCAGCTTTGGCTTTGGCGACGAGGCCAAACCCGAGTCGGGTGTTGTTCTCGACCGTCAGAGGCGGCGCTTCGTCCAGGTTCGATTTTTCGGTGAGGTAGACGCAGAGGTTGCCACCGGTGGCCTGCGGCGTCTGGCCGCCGCCGAGGCCGCTGCAGTTGGCGCTCGTCTGGCCCGCCTGCAGGACCGTCACCGCCGGCGGGTTGAGCAGCGGGAACTGGAAGCTGACCGCGCCGCGGGCGGTGTCGGCGGCGGCCGCCGCGGTCGAGCCGAGGTCGAAGACGCCGCGGATCGTCGTTCCGCTTTCCAGCTTGCCCTGCAGCTGGCCGATCACGCCCTGGCCGAGCTTGGCCGTCGACACCGAGCCGTCGGCGAGCTTGCCGCTGTTGACGGCGCCGTCGCCGAGCTTGGCCGTGGTCACGGCACCGTTGTTCAGCTTGTTCGTGGTGACGACGCCGTTCTTGATCTTGCTCGCGATCACGGCGCCGTCGCCGAGCTTTTCGGTGCTGATCACGCCGTTGCCGAGGTTGCCCGGCAGCACCGCGGCGGCGCCGAGCTTGCCGGCGGTGACCGCCTTCGGGGCGATCTTCCCGCTCGTCACCGCCTTGTTGTGCAGGGACTTGGTCGTCACGGCGCCCGGCTTCAGCTGCTGCGGGCCGACGCTCTTCTTCGGCAGCCCGGCGGCGACGGCGGCGCCGCCCAGCGCCACGAACAGCGCGATCGTCGCGATCGTGTTCGCGTAATTCAGCTTGGGACGGGGGATCTGCATGAAATTCGCTCCTTCTTTCGGTTCCAGATCACCATTCGCGGTGTCTGCCCTGAAGCCCTTTGACCCATCGGGCATACTTCCCCAACATGGACACGGCGGAGTTGATTTGGCAGAACGGGGAGTTCGTCCCCTGGGACGAGGCGAAGACGCACGTCCTCAGCCACGGTCTCCACTACGGGACCGGCGTCTTCGAGGGCATCCGCTGCTACGAGACCGAGCGCGGCCCGGCCGTCTTCCGGCACAAGGAGCACCTCGCCCGGCTCGAGAAGTCGGCCGAGCTCTACTACTTCCAGCTCCCCTACAGCGCCGAGGAGATCCGCGCGGCGACGAAGGAGCTGCTGCGCCGGATCGGCCTGCGCTCGGGCTACATCCGCCCGCTCGCCTACCGCGGCTACGGCGAGATGGGGCTGTACGCGAAAAGCGCGCCGATCGACGTGATCGTCGCCGCCTGGCCCTGGGGCAGCTACCTTGGCGACGACGGCAAGAAGCACGGCATCCGCGCCAAGGTCTCCTCCTGGCGGACGATCTCCGGCGACAGCCTGATCCCGCACGCCAAGGCCTCGGGCCAGTACCTGAACTCGATCCTCGCCAAGACCGAGGCGACCGAGGCCGGCTACGAAGAGGCGATCCTGCTCGACCAGCACGGGCATGTCTCCGAGGGCTCCGGCGAGAACATCTTCATCGTCCGCGACGAAACGCTGATCACCCCCGGCCACACCTCGGCGATCCTCGACGGGATCACCCGCAGCGCGATCGTCCAGATCGCCGGCGACCTCGGCTACAAGGTCGAGGAGCGGGCGATCGCCCGGGCCGAGCTCTACCTGGCCGACGAGGTCTTCCTCACCGGGACCGCGGCCGAGCTGGTGCCGGTGCGCGAGGTCGACGAGCACCCGCTGGGCGAGCCCGGCGACGTGACCCGGGTGATCCAGGCCAAGTTCGAGGACGCCCTCCACGGCCGCGCCGAGGAGTACCTGGAGTGGCTCGACTTCGTCGAGGCCGGCGACTCGGAGTCTGAGTCGATCGGGCGAATTACCCCTGCCGCCTAGCGGCCGGCGCGGCTCCGCCGCGCACGCGGGTCCCCGTGGCCCTTCCCGATCTTCCGACTCGAAAGGCAGCAACCAGTGGCACAGACGATGGAACAGATGAAGCTCTACGACACCACCTTGCGCGACGGCATGGGGGGGCGCGGCATGTCCCTCTCGGTCGGCGAGAAGCTGAAGGTGGCGCAGGCCCTCGACGCGCTCGGCGTGCATTTCGTCGAGGCCGGGTTCCCGAGCAGCAACCCCAAGGAAGCCGAGTTCTTCGAGCGGCTGGCCGAGGTCGAGCTGGGCAACGCGACGGTCGTCGCCTTCGGGATGACCCGGCGCCGGGACCGGGCCGCCGCCGAGGACGAGGCGCTGACCGTGCTGACGTCCTCGTTTGCCCCTGCCGTGTGCCTGGTCGGCAAGAGCTCGCCCCTGCACGTCGAGAAGGTGATCCGGGTCAGCCGCGAGGAGAACCTGGCGATGATCGCCGACTCGATCGCCTTCTGCCGCGAGCAGGGCAAGCGCCCCTTCTTCGACGCCGAGCACTTCTTCGATGGCTGCCGGGAAGACAGCGGCTACGCGCTCGAATGCGTGGCGGCGGCGGCCGAGGCCGGGGCCGAGAACGTCACCCTCTGCGACACCAACGGCGGCAGCCTGCCGAGCTATGTCGCCGCGGCGACGGCGGCCGTCGTCGAGGCGGTCGGCGGGGGGGTCGAGATCGGCATCCACACGCACGACGACTCCGGCTGCGGCGTCGCCAACTCGCTTGCCGCGGTGGAAGCCGGGGCGCGCCTGGTCCAGGGCTGCGTCAACGGCTACGGCGAGCGCTGCGGCAACGCCAACCTGGCCTCGATCCTGCCGGCGCTGCAGCTGAAGCTGGGCTTCGAGGTGGTCGCACCCGAGCAGCTGGCGACCCTGACGCCGACAGCGCACTACCTCGACGAGCTCTGCAACCTCGCCTCCGATCCCGACCGGCCCTACGTCGGCCGCAACGCCTTCGCCCACAAGGCGGGCATGCACGCCGCCGGCGTCGCCGCCGACGCCAGCACCTTCGAGCACCTCGACCCGGCGGCGGTCGGCAACGAGCGCGACATCGTCGCCTCCGAGCTGGCCGGCAAGGCGACCGTGCGCAGCCAGGCCGAGCGCGCGGGCATCGAGCTAGACGAGGAGGCGGCGACCCGCGCCGTGCAGCGACTGAAGGAGCGGGAGCACCGGGGCTACCACTACGAGGCCGCGCCGGCCTCCTTCGAGCTGCTGCTGCGCCACGAGGCCGGCAGCTACAAGCCGCTCTTCCGGCTGGAGAGCTTCCGCGTCGTGGTCGAAAAGCACGCCGACGGCGAGGTGAGGACCGAGGCGACGGTCAAAGTCGAGGTCGACGGCGAGCGCTACTTCCAGGCCGCCGAGGGCAACGGGCCGGTCAACGCGCTCGACAAGGCGCTGCGGGCGGCGATCGCCGATCGCTACCCGCACCTGGCCGACATCGAGCTGACCAACTACAAGGTGCGGATCCTCGACGAAGCCCACGGCACCGGGGCGGTCACCCGCGTCCTCCTCGACTCCGCCGACGAGGAGCGGGAATGGGGGACGATCGGCGTTTCCGAGAACATCATCGAGGCCTCCTGGGAGGCGCTCGTCGACTCGCTGGAGTACGCCTTCCAGTGACGCTCAATTCCCAACAGGATCAGGCCGAGCAGATCCCGCTCGCCCGGCCGGAGATCGGATCCCGCGAGGAGGAGCTGGTCCTCGAGGTCCTGCGCTCGGGCCGGCTCTCGCTGGGGCCGATGGGGGAGCGCTTCGAGCGCGAGTTCGCCGCCTGGCTCGGGGTCCCCGACGCGGTGATGGTCTCCAGCGGCACCACGGCGCTGCACCTCGGGGTGCGGATGCTGGGCTGGGGCGCGGGCGACGAGGTCCTTACCAGCCCGTTCAGCTTCGTCGCCTCGGCCAACTGCCTGCTCTACGAGGGGGCGCGGCCGGTCTTCGCCGACGTCGATCCCGAGACCCTCGACCTCGACCCGGCCGCGGCGGCCGCGGCCGTGGGGGAGGGGACGGTCGGCGTCCTGCCAATCCACATCTTCGGCTACCCGGCGGCGATGCCGGAGCTGGAGGCGCTGGCGCAGCGGCACGGGCTCGGCGTCCTAGAGGACGCCTGCGAGGCGCTCGGCGCCGTCGATTCCGAGGGGCGCAAGGTCGGCGCCCGCGGCAACCTCGCCACCTTCGCCTTCTACGCCAACAAGCAGATGACGACGGGAGAGGGGGGCATGGTCGTCCCCCGCGACCCCGGCGAGGCGGCGCGGCTGCGCTCCGAGCGCAACCAGGGCCGCGCCGTCGACATGGGCTGGCTCGACCACGACCGGCTCGGCTTCAACTACCGCCTCTCCGACCTCGCCGCCGCCCTCGGCGTCGCCCAGGTCGAGAAGCTCGACTCGCTGCTCGAGCGCCGCGCCGCCGTGGCGCGGATGTACGAGGAGCGCCTGGCGGGGATCGAGGGGCTGCGGACGCCGATCCCGGGACGGGGCAGCGAGGTGCGGAGCTGGTTCGTCTACCCGGTCCGCCTGCCGCGGGGCGCCGACCGCGACGCGACGGTCGCCCGCCTCGCGGAGCGCGGCGTAGCCTCCAAGGCCTACCTTCCCTGCATCCACCTCTTCCCGCACCTGCGCGAGCTCGGCTACCGCGAGGGCCAGTTCCCGGTCGCCGAAGCGGCCGCCGCCGACTCGCTGGCGCTGCCGTTCTTCCCGCAGATGACCGAGGCCCAGGTGGACCGCGTCTGCCAGGAGCTTGCCGCGGCCCTCGGCCAGGGCTCGGTCCCGGCATAATCGCCGGCCCCATGTCCCGCTTTCGCAAGGACCCCGATCCCCGCTTCTGGCGCCTCAACCGCTCGCTGCCGTTCGACTGGCAGCTGGCGATCTACGACCTCGATCAATCGGCAGCGCACGCTCGCGGCCTGCGCGGGATCGGCGTCCTCGACGAGGACGAGCTGGCGCAGATCGAAGCGGGGCTGGAGCGGGTCCGCACCCGCATGGCCGCCCACGGCTTCGAGTTCGAGCAGGCCGACGAGGACATCCACATGGCGATCGAGCGCCTGCTCGGCGAGGAGATCGGCCCGCTCGCCGGCAAGCTGCACACCGGCCGCTCGCGCAACGACCAGGTCGCGACCGACGTGGCGATGGTCGTCCAGGCCCATTCGCTGCGGGCGATCGAGCTCTGCGGCGCGGCGATGGGGCGTCTGCTCGGCCTCGCCGAGTCGCACAAGGACTGGACGATGCCCGGCTACACCCACCTGCAGCGCGCCCAGCCCGTCTACCTCGGCCACCACCTGTTGGCTTACTTCTGGATGCTCGCCCGCGACGTCCTCCGCTTCCAGTTCGCCCTCGACAGCGCCGGCGTGATGCCGCTCGGCTCCGGCGCCCTGGCCGGCGTCAACTGGGAGATCGACCGCGACTCGGTCGCCGCCGACCTCGGCTTCGCCCACGTCAGCCACAACTCGATCGACGGCGCCTCCAACCGCGACTTCGTCCTCGACTACCTCGCCGCCGCCTCGGCCTGCGCGATGCACCTCTCGCGCCTGGGCTCGGAAATCGTCATCTGGTCCTCCAGCGAGTTCGGCTTCTGCGAGCTCGACGAGTCCTTCTCCTCGGGCTCCTCGATCATGCCGCAGAAGAAGAACCCCGATTCGGCCGAGCTGCTGCGGGCCAAGAGCCCGCGGGTCGCCGCCTCCTACCAGACCCTGCTCGGGGTGATGCACGCGCTGCCGCTCACCTACGGCAAGGACATGCAGGAGGACAAGGAGCCGCTCTTCGACGCGATCGACACGGTCGAGGCCTGTCTCGAGGTCACCGCCGGGATGCTGGAGGGGATCGAGTTCCACCGCGGGCGGATGGAGGCGGCCTCCGGCGACGAGATGCTGGCGGCGACCGAGGTCGCCGACCTGCTGGTCGGGCGCGGCGTGCCCTTCCGCGAGGCGCACGGGATCGTCGGCGGGCTCGTCCGCGACGCGGTCGAGCAGGGCAAGTCGCTCTCCGAGCTGACCCCGGAGGAGCTGCGCGGGCGCTCCGAGCACCTCGACGACGCCTACTACGAGGTCCTGCAGCGGAGCAGCTGGCTCGAGTCGAAGCGGATCGCCGGCGGCACCGGCTCGACGGCGCTGGCGAAGCAGCTGGAGGAGGCACGCGAAACGCTCGCCGCGGTCCAGGCGCGGGTCGAAGAAGAGCGCGGGTGAAGCGACGGCAGCCGGCGTCCGGAAGCCGGGCCCAGCGGCTCGCCGAGCCGTTGGGGGCTGACTTCTTCGACCGCTCGGTCCACCAGGTCGCCCGCGACCTGATCGGCTGCACGCTCCTCTACGAGGGCTGCGGCGGCGTCGTCGTCGAGACCGAGAGCTACGAGGCCGACGACCCGGCCTGCCACGCATACGCCGGCCTGACCGAGCGCACCAAGGTCCTCTTCGGCCCGCCCGGCTACGCCTACGTCTACCTCTCCTATGGGATCCACAGCCTCCTGAACGCGGTCGCCGAACCCGAGGGGGAGGCGGCCGCGGTCCTGATCCGGGCATTGGAGCCGACCCACGCCGTCGAGCGCATGCGCGCGCGGCGGCGGGTGGAGAGCGACCTCGACCTCTGCTCGGGCCCCGGCAAGCTGACCGAGGCGCTCGGGATCGACCTCGGCGACAACGAAGCGGACCTAAGCCGTGAGCCTTTCCTGATCTCTCCGCCCGAGAGCGAGCCCCCTGAGGTCGTCGCCGGCCCCCGCATCGGCATCACCAAAGCGGTCGACCGCCCCTGGCGCTTCTGCGCCGTCGGCAGCCGCCACGTTTCGCGCCCGCGCCCAGCGATGGCCTGATCCGGGACGGGGGGACGGGTGACCCTCCCCCAGACACCTCTCGCTATGGCTCGAGGTTGAGTGTCTGGGGGAGGGTCACCCGTCCCCCTCACCCGGCAGTGACGCCGCCACCGCCCCCGGCAGGGGCGGCTTCTTCGGGCGCGGCTTCGGGGGTTTCTTCGGGCGCCGCTTCTTCAGGCGCGGGGGTTTCTTGAGGGGCCGGTTCAACTTCTTCGGCTTCGGGCGCCGGCGCTTCGTATTCGCCTTCGCTTTCGACTTCGGGCGCTCCGTATTCGTATTCGCCCGGTTCGCCCGGTTCGAATTCTTCCCCGGCTTCCCTGGCCGCCTTCTTCGCCGCGCGTTCGGCCGCGTGTTCGGCCTGGATTTCCTGCCAGGCGCTGATCACGCTGGCCCAGATCAGGGCCGGGAAGGTGCCTCCCATCACCGGGCCGCCGTTGTAGAGGGTCGTCATCGGCGTCGTCGAGTCGGGGTAGCCGACCCAGACGCAGGCGGTCACTTCTTCCTCGATGCCGCCGCAGAACCAGGCGTCGCCGTTGTTCTCGGTCGTCCCGGTCTTGCCCCACTGGCCTTCGGCGCCGATCTGGGCGTGGGTCCCGGTGCCGCTGGAGACGACCGTTTCGAGGATGCCCTTCGCCTCTTCGATCTTTTCCTGGTCGAAGACCTGGTGGTGGATCGAGTCGTTGTCGCCGCCCTTGATCACCTCGCCGTCCTTGTTGGTGACTTCGGTGTAGGCGACGGGGCTGTCGCCCGGCCGGGGGGCGAGGGTGCCGCTGACCCGGTCGCCGTCGTTGCCGATCGTGCTGTAGGCGTAGGCCCAGCCGAGCGGGCTGACGCCTTCCTCGAGACCACCGAGCACCATCGCCGGGTTGGTCGAGATCTGGTCCTGGTAGCCGGCCTTGTGGATCGTCGAGGCGATCGAGCGGGTGCGGTCCTCGACCGTCTTGCCGTTCAGCCCTTCGAGCCCGAGCTGGGCGTAGATCGAGTTGTCCGAGTAGGTCGTGGCGCAGATGATCGAGCAGGACCCGAGGTAGGAGTCCTCGTCGTTGTGGACGACGAAGACTTCGCGGCCGTGCTTGCCGAAGTGGAATTCCTGCGGCGCCGATTCGTAGACGGTTTCGGGGGAGATGCCCTCTTCGAGCGCGGTGATCAGGGTGAAGGGCTTGATCGAGGAACCCGGCTGGCGGCGGCCCTGGGTGGCGAGGTTGAAGGGGGCGGTTTCGAAGTCCGGGCCGCCGACCATCGCCTTGATCCCGGCGTTGCGGTTGTCGATCACCACCACCGACGCCGTCGCCGGCAGGTAGCCGAGGTAGGAGCTGACCGCTTCTTCGGCGGCTTCCTGCAGCTGCAGGTCGAGCGTCGACTTGACCTTGAGGCCGCCGAAGAAGGCTTTGGAGGCGCCGTAGCGTTCGAGCAGCTGCTGGCGCAGGTAGGCGGTGAAGTAGGGCGCCCTGGAGTCGAGGGTCGGCGGCTGGATCGCGCTCGGGGCGGGGAGGGCCTTCTCCTGGCCTTCGAGCATCTGCGCTTCGGAGATGTAGCCGTGTTCCTCCATCTTTTCCAGGACCAGGTTGCGCCGCCCGAGCGCGTTTTCGGGGAACGCCTTGGGGTCGAAGGCCGAGGGGGAGGCGATGATCCCGGCCAGCGTCGCCGCCTCCCAGGGCTCGAGCACGGATGCGCATGGTTCGGTCGGGGTGCCACAGCCGGGGTGGGCGGCGCCGAAGTAGGTGCGGGCGGCGGCCTCGATCCCGTAGGCGCCCTCGCCGAAGTAGATCGTGTTCAGGTACTCGGTGAGGATTTTTTCCTTGCTCCAGTGTTTCTCGAGCCGGTAGGCGAGCGCCGCCTCGCGGAACTTCTCCAGCACCGTGCGGCTGCCTTCGGCTTCGAGCGCGTTCTTGACGAACTGCTCGGTGATCGTCGAGGCGCCCTGCTGGGCGCTCTGGCTGAGGATGTCGCTGACCAGCGCCCGGCCGATCCCCTTGAAGTCGACGCCGTTGTGTTCGTAGAAACGGGCATCCTCGATCGAGACCACCGCGTTCTTGACGTTGGGGGAGATCTGCGAGGAGCTGAGGAGGATTTTGTTCTGGTCGCTGGTCAGCGTCCCGATCGGCACCCCGTTGGCGTCGTAGACCTCGCTGTTCTTAGACGCCTTGTACTCGGCGAAGTCGTAGATCGCGGGCAGGTCCTGCGAGATCGCGGCCATCATCCCGAAGATCATCGACACGACCGCGAGCACGCCGAGCCCGAGCAGGACGAAGAGGACGCGCAGCTTCTTCAGCCGGGGTTTCGTCTTCTTGGGAGGCACGGGCGGCCCCGGCGCGGTGGCAGAAATCGGGGGCGGAGGGGGAGGCGGAGTCTCCGCGCCGCCTTTGCTCCGGCGTTTGAGTCCTAGGACAGCCATCGAGTGAGGGCGCTCACAAAAAGGGCTCGGCATCCTCGCGGGGCGCCGAGCGAAGGCGGCAGTCTAGCATTGCCGCCGTGCCCGACCTGACGCGAAACGCGGTCGACGTGCTGCCCGAGGGGCGGCTCGCCGAGCAGCTTGCGAGCGGCAGGCCGCTGCGGGTGAAGCTGGGGATCGACCCGACGACGGCCGACATCCACCTCGGCCACACCGTCGTGCTCGAGAAGCTGGCCGAGTTCCAGCGCGCCGGCCACACCGTCGTCCTGATCATCGGCGACTTCACCGCCCGGGTGGGGGACCCGAGCGGCCGCTCGGCGACTCGGCCCGTGCCCACGGCCGCGGAGATCGAGGCGAACGCCGCCACCTACCAGGAGCAGGCCTTCAAGATCCTCGACCGGGGGAGAACCGAGGTACGCCGCAACAGCGAGTGGCTGCGGATGGAGCCCGAGGCGCTGCTGGGCCTCTTGGCGCAGACGACGGTGGCGCGGCTGCTCGAGCGCGACGACTTCCAGAAGCGGATGGCCGCCGGGCAGCCGATCGCGGCGCTGGAGCTGCTCTACCCGCTGCTGCAGGGCTATGACTCGGTCGCGGTCGAGGCCGACGTCGAGCTCGGCGGCACCGACCAGAAGTTCAACCTGCTCTTCGGTCGCGACGTCCAGAGCGCCTACGGGCAGCCGCCGCAGTCGATCATGACCCTGCCGATCCTGGTCGGGACCGACGGCGCCCAGAAGATGAGCAAGTCGCTCGGCAACTACGTCGGGGTCGCCGACCCGCCGGAGGAGATGTTCGGCAAGCTGATGAGCATCCCGGACCCGGCGATGGACGAGTACTACCGGCTGCTGCTGGGGGTGGAGCGGCCGCAGAAGCCGCCGAACGAGGCGAAGCGCGAGTTGGGCCGGCGGATCGTCGATCGCTTCCACGGCGAGGGGGAAGGGGCGGCCGCCGAGGGGCATTTCAACCGCGTCTTCGTCGAACGCTCGGCGCCGGAGGAGATGCCCGAGGTCGACCTTGGCGAGTACGTGGCCGACGGCGACGGCCTCATCCACCTGCCGCGCCTGATCGCCGGCGCCTTCGGGGTCAGCAGCAGCGAGGGCCGACGCCTGATCCAGCAGGGCGGGGTCAAGCTCGACGGCGAGCCGGTGCCCGCGGAGCCGCTCGATCTCGAGGCTGATAGCCTCGCCGGGCGCGTGCTGCAGGTGGGCAAGCGGCGCTTCTGCCGTTTGAGGGCCACCCCCTAGACAAACCCCCCTGCGCAGTGCTATATTTTTCGGTCCTTCTTGGGGTCGCTCCGGCGGCCCCGAGCGCTGAGAGCGGCGAGACCCGTCGCGGAGGCGCAGTGGTCTTTGAAAACTGAGCAGCGTGCACTCCGCGGACCCGATCAACTGGTCTGCGGAATGTTTGAGCCCGACCCATTCGGTGCGCCAGCGCGCCGGATGGTCTTGATTTACCTCGTCATGTCGGTCGCCGTATTTGTGTACTCGGTGGCCAACTGAGATATGACAGGCTCTCTGTAGAAGTACACTTCACGGAGAGTTTGATCCTGGCTCAGGACGAACGCTGGCGGCGTGCTTAACACATGCAAGTGGTGCGACGAACCAGGGCTTGCCCTGGGGCAAAGCCGCGAACGGGTGAGTAACACGTGAGTAACCTGCCCCGATGACCGGGACAACCCGAGGAAACTCGGGCTAATACCGGATGTGGCGCACAGGCGCAAGCCTGTTCGCTAAAGGAAGCTTCGGCCTCCGCATCGGGAGGGGCCCGCGGCCCATTAGCTTGTTGGTGGGGTCAAGGCCTACCAAGGCGACGATGGGTAGCTGGTCTGAGAGGACGATCAGCCACACTGGGACTGAGACACGGCCCAGACTCCTACGGGAGGCAGCAGTGGGGAATCTTGCGCAATGCGCGAAAGCGTGACGCAGCAACGCCGCGT
>DASTTQ010000028.1:0-2818 GCA_035760065.1 Solirubrobacterales bacterium | reverse complement strand
GAGCGTTGGCCGGATCAAGCGCTTCAGTTTCCCGTGGTCGCCCTCCAGCCGGTTGTTGAGATACTTCACCTGTCGGTGCTGGGTGTCTTTCGGCAGCCGGCCTTCCTTCTTCAGCTCGGCGATCGCCTCGCCGTAGGTCGGGTTCTTGTCGGTGTTGATGACCCGCGGCGTCCAGTCGCGGCTGCGCCGCAGTGCCTTGGCCAGAAACCGCTTGGCCGCCTTGGCGTTGCGCCGGTCGGCGAGGTAGAAGTCGAGCGTCTGTCAGTACCGGATGAATTCTCCCTGAATGTGCCGATTGAAAATTCCCTGATTGGCGTTTGATGGCCCGCTCTACCGGGACGCGTCCCGGTAGAGCGGGCGGCCGATCGATCGCCGAGGATCACTCCCGTCAAGGGACGACGGGAGGGAGGCGGTGGTCAAAATTGGGGAGCTCATGATGATACTCGACCTTCATCGACAGGGACTGTCGGTCGCCGCAATCGCCCGGGAGACGGGCAAGGATGCGAAGACCATCCGCCGATACATCGCCCATGGCCTGGAGCCGCCGGTCTATGGGCCGCGACCGCCGCAGGCGTGCCGCCTCGATTCGTACAAGGCGTATCTGCAGGAGCGGATCGCCGCCTATCCGCAGCTGAGCGGCCGGCGTTTGTTGCGGGAGATCCGCGCCCTCGGCTACGACGGCGGTTATACCGCGGTGACCGACTTCCTGCGCACCGTCCGGCCGGCCCCGAGCCCTTCGTTCGAGGTCCGTTTCGAGACCCCGCCGGGTCGCCAGGCGCAGGTCGACTTCGCCCAGTTCCAGGTGGAGTTCACCGATGAACCAGACGTGACGCGAATCGTCTGGCTGTTCTCGCTGGTGCTCGGATCGAGCCGGTGGCTGTGGGCGCGCTTCGTCCTGCATCAGGACCTGCAGACGGTGCTCCGCTGCCACATCGCAGCGTTCGCCGACCTCGACGGCGTGCCGGAGGAAATCCTCTACGACCGGATGAAGACCGCCGTCATCGGTGAAGCAACGGAAGGCGGCATCGTCTACAACCGCACGCTGCTCGACTTCGCCGGCCATTACCGCTTTCACCCGAAAGCCTGCCGGCCCTACCGGGCGAAAACCAAGGGCAAGGTGGAGCGGCCGTTCCGCTACATCCGCCAGGACTTCTTCCTTGGCCGAACGTTCCGCAACCTCGACGACCTGAACGCCCAGCTCGCCGACTGGCTGGCTACCGTGGCCAACGTGCGCGTTCATGCGACCACCCGCCGGGTGGTGGCCGAAGCCTTCGCCGAGGAGAAGCCGAAGCTGCAGGAGCTGCCGTCCTTGCCGTTCGGCTCGGTGCTCAAATTGGAACGCCGGGTCTCCCACGAAGGCATGGTCTCGGTCGGCGGCAATCTCTACAGCGTCCCCGACGCCACCCGGAAGCGGGTGGTCGAGGTGCACACGCTGGCCGACGAGATCCGCATCTTCGAGGATGGCACGCCGATCGCCACCCATCCGGTGCTCGAAGGACGTGGCCAGCGACGAGTCGCCCCCGGTCACCGGAAACTGCGCGTCGTCGCCGAAAATGAGACCACCACCGCCGATGTCACGCTGATTACTGCCCGTCCCGGCGAGCGGGTCGCCCGCCGGTCGCTCGCCGTCTACGCCGCCGTCGGCCGCCGTCTCGCCGGTCAGGGAGAGCGGGCATGACCGCCGCGCCCGAAATCGTCCCGGCCATCCTCGACCGGATCCGCCGCACCCTGGTCGGCCTGAGGATGCCCCGCGCGCTGGAAGTCCTTGATCGGACGATCCGCCAGCTCGAACGCGGCGAAGTCTCGCCGCTGGACGCCATCGATACCCTGCTCGCCGAGGAACTGACCGTGCGCGAGAGCCGGCGCATCAAGACGGCGCTGGTGATGGCCCGGCTCACCGCCGTCAAGACGCTCGCCGGCTTCGACTTCTCCTTCCAGCCCTCGCTCGACCGCAACCGTGTCCTGACCCTCGCCCAGCTCGAGTTCATCGACCGCAACGAGGTCGTCCACGTCCTCGGCCCGCCCGGCACCGGTAAAAGCCACCTGGCGATCGCACTCGGCGTCGAGGCGGTGAAGGCCGGCCGCAGCGTCTACTTCTCCACCCTCGCCGACATCATCGCTTCGCTGGCCAAGGCCGAGCGCGAAGGATGCCTGCGCGAACGCATTCGTTGGCTCGCCCGTGCCGCGCTGCTCATCGTCGACGAGATCGGCTACCTGCCGGTCGTCCCCGGCGGCGGCAACCTGTTCTTCCAGCTGGTCAACGCCCGTTACGAGAAAGGTGCGATGATCCTCACCTCCAACCGCGGCTTCGCCGAATGGGGCGACGTCTTCGGCGATCCGGTCGTCGCCACGGCGCTGCTCGATCGGCTCCTCCATCATGCCGTCGTCATCCAGATCGAGGGATCGAGCTATCGGCTGCGCCAGCACGCCGACCTCGTCCCGGAGCACCTCCGCTGCAGAGCGCCGATCACCCCGCCACCCGCGCCAGCGCCTCGCCGTCGCGGTCGACCACCCAAAAACAGGAGCCTCGATCAACACGCCGGCTGATCCCCGACACCCTGCCAACCAGGGATTCTTCGTCCGGCACTTCTCGGGAAAATTCAATCGGCGTTGACACCGCATCGACGAGGACGCGATCCTCGATGGCGTCGCCGCAGCGTGCCTCGCCACCAGGAGTTGATACCTCAGGCGCTGCGAACGGGGGACATCGCAGCGGCGGTTGCGGCATCGCCTCGAAGCGGAGCTCTCTCTTCCTTCAGCGCGCGCTGCTCCGCCTCGGTGAACAAGCGGGAGCGGATCAAAAAGCGTACACCTTCCG
>DASTTQ010000027.1:0-14149 GCA_035760065.1 Solirubrobacterales bacterium | reverse complement strand
TGTACTCGGCCATCCGCCAGATCCAGGCGTTCGCCTGGTCGCGGCGGCCGATGCGGCGCTCGGCGAGCGCCTGCAGCATGATCTTGACGCCCTCGCGGCGCTCGTCGCGCGACCAGCCACCGACGATCACGACGGCCTCGTCGAAGGCCTCTGCGTCGCGGCCGGCGCCGACCTCGCCGAGCGCACGCAGGCGCAGCTGCGCGTTGCGGTTGCGCTGGACGGCCGTCAGCAGGAACCGCCGCTTGAGCTCTCCGCCACGGTCGAAGTGGAGCATCGCCTTCGCGCGGCGCCAGCCGTTCGGCGCGACGCGCGCGCCCGCGAGCGCTGCCCAGACGTGCTGCTCGCCGTAGTCGAGGTGCTCGACCGCGATCCGCCACAGCTCGCGCTCGAATACCTCGGCGCGCCGCTCGGGGTCGGCGGTGACGGGAAGGACGCGACGTTCCACGCGCACGCGACGTCCGCGGCCGCGGCGCACCGGCCCGACGACGATCGCGCCGCCGCGATACACGTCGCGGTCGAGCAGCGAATGGAGCGTCACGACCGGGTCGTCGTGCTTCGTCGCGGGGTGGACGAAGTCGACGACGATGCCCGCCTCCTTGCCCGGATGCCGTCTCGTGACGCGCCCGACCCGCTGCTGGTAGATGCGCTTGGACGCGGTCGGCGCAAGGTGCATGCAGATCGTCGCCCGCGGGCTGTTCCAGCCCTCGGCGAGCAGCATCGCGTTGCAGAGGACGTCGACGGTGCCGCGCTCGAAGCCGGCGAGGATCTCGGCCAGCTCGCGCTTCGGGGTTTCCCCGGAGACCGCCTGCGCGTTGATGCCCGCGTCGCGGAAAGCTTTGGCGACGTTCTTCGCGTGCTGCACCCCGGCGGTGTAGACGACGCCGGGGATCTTGCGGAAGCGCGAGCGGTAGAGGTCGGCGATCGCGACGTTGAACGGCTCCTGGTCGAGGAGCGCGGCCAGCTCCTCCTGGTCGAAGTCCTGGTCGACCTCGCCTTTTCGCAGCGGCACTTTGGCGATCGTCCGCACCCCCGGCCCGGGCGGGATCCGCAGGCACCGCAGCGGCGCGATCACGCCCCGCCGCGCCGCCTGGGCGAGGTCGAAGCGCGAGGTCTGGGTCGGGAAGAGATCGGCGACGTGGCGGGCGATCAGCGCCCCGGTCGCGGTCATGCCGATGTAGACGGGGCCGGTCCATTCGCGGATGCAGGCGCTGGTTTTCTCGCCCAGCGCGGTATGGGCCTCGTCGCAGATGACGATCGAGTATGCGTCGGAGACCTTCTTGTGGTTGCGGACGAACCACTGGTAGGTCTCGACCGTGACCGGGCCGTCGGGGTCGTCGCGACCGTCGAGCAGCGGCGGGCGCAGCCGCTCCTTGTAGCCGCGGTCGGAGATCTCGCCGATGAACTGGTCGACGAGGTTGCGCCGGTGGGTGAGGATGAGGACTCCGCCGGTGCGCGTCGCCTCGACGAAGCCGACCGCGGCGACGGTCTTGCCGGCGCCGGTCGCGTGCTCGAACCAGAAGCGGCGCTCGGCGCCGGGGTCCTCGGGCGCCTCCTCGACCACCTCCTCGTCGTCGTCGGCGGGCTGTTCCTCCCAGTCCTGCGGCTCTTCGTCGGGGGGGACCTCGTCGTCCTCGTCGAGCTCGCCGGCGCCGTCCGGCCCGGCGCCGTCGGCAGCTGCCGCGCCCCCGTTGGCGCCCTCGCCGCCGTTGCCGTTCGCTACCGCGGTCGCGGCGCCGCCGGCCTGCTGCTGGCCCATCAGCTCGGCGAGCGTGCCCGAGAGCGCATCCACCTGGTGCGGGTTCAGTTCCGCCCCGTCGCGCAGCTTCGGCGGTTCGTCGGCGAGGAAGCGCTCCAGCCCCAGCAGCAGGGAGAAGTCGCGCCGCCACGCGATCGAGGGATGCTCGGCGCCCTCGCCCAGCTCCTTCAGCGCCGCGTCGAGCGCGCGCCGGCGCGCGGTCCCCGGCGCCAGAGCCTCCGGCCCCTCGCCGTCGAGCAGGAAGGGCTCGCGGGCGAATGCCGCCGCGCGCTCGATGTCGGCGCTTGAAGGAACTGCCGCGTCTGCGGCAACGTCGCTGGTGTTGGCCATGGAAGGCTTCCGGAATTCCGTCCCACCGCATGCAGACGGGCGGCTGGGACACGTGAACGAGGCGGGGGCTTCGACTGGACGTCCCCCCGAGAACTCAACCGAGCGGCTCGCGAGCCGCGAACCGAACGTACGTATTGTACCCGCTGAGCGGATGAGCAGACGATTCGTACCTCTATTGGCGCTGGCGGCTGCATTCCTGGCGGCGCTTGCCGCGGGAGGCTGTGGAACTTCGGCCGACGGCAGCGGCGGCCCCCACCCCGACTACGCCCGGGCCCTGGCGGGCTCGCCACCGCCCCTCGCCGCCCTCCACAGGCAGGCGAACCACCTGCTCGACGGCGGCCAGGAGGCGTTCGAAGCGCGCCTCGCGAAGCTGCACGGCTATCCGGTAGTCGTCAACGTCTGGGCCTCCTGGTGCGGGCCCTGCCGCTTCGAGTTCCCGGTCCTGCAGAAGCTCTCGGCCCGCTACGGCAGGAGGGTCGCCTTCCTCGGCATCAACTCAGAGGACTCGAACGACGCCGCAGAAACCTTCCTCGAAGAGGACCCGGTGCCCTACCCCAGCTACACCGACCCCGGCAAGAAGACCGCCGAATCGCTCGGCGTCCACGTCGGCTTCCCGGACACCGCCTTCTACGACGCCGAGGGCAAGCTCGTCTACCTGAAGCAGGGCCCCTACGCGAAGGGCTCCGAGCTCGAAGCCGACGTCCGCCGCTACGCCGGCGGCGGATAATCGAGGGCGATGGAAGCGTTCGTCGTCATCGCGTTGATCGGCCTCGGGGCTCTGCTCGCCGAGCTGCTGCTGTCGACCGGGGGCGTGCTCGCCGCGATCGGCGTCGCCGGCCTCACCGCCGCCGGCATCGTCGCCCTCAACTCCGACACTGCCGGCGCCGACTACATCGGCGGGGCGCTGATCGCGCTCGGCGTCGTCTCGGCGGTCAGCTTCTACTTCATCGCCCGCAAGGTGATCGCCGCCCACCGCGAGCCCCATGTCCGCACCGGCACCGAGGAGCTGGTCGGTGCCAGCGCCGAGGCCCGCACCTCGATCGACCCCGACGGCCGGGTCTGGCTCGGCGGCACGATCTGGAGCGCACGCCTGGCTGAAGGTTCGGGGCCGGTGCGGTTGGGGGATAGAGTCAGAGTCGAGGCGGTCGACGGGCTGACGCTGGTGGTCCGCCCGGAGCCGCAGACCGCGGTCCAGCCGAACGAAGGAGGACGTTGATGCAGGCTGTGGCAGGAGTTCTCATCGTCCTCGTGTTCTTCGCGCTGATCGCGCTGGGAATGTCGGTCCGGATCCTGCGCGAGTACGAGCGCGGGGTGATCTTCCGCCTCGGCCGCCTGATCGCCCAGAAGGGGCCGGGGCTGATCCTGCTGATCCCGCTGGTCGACCGGATGGTCAAGGTCGACCTGCGGACGGTCACCCTGAACATCCCGCCGCAGGAGGTGATCACCCGCGACAACGTGCCCGCGGGCGTCAACGCGGTCGCCTACTTCCGCGTCGTCGACCCCAACCGGGCAGTGGTCGAGGTCGAAAACTTCCTGCTCGCCACGTCCCAGATCTCGCAGACGGCGCTGCGATCGGTCCTCGGCAAGGCCGAGTTCGACCAGCTCCTCTCCGACCGGGAGCGGCTCAACGAGGAGCTGCAGACGATCATCGACGAGTCGACCGAGCCCTGGGGGATCAAGGTGACCGCGGTCGAGATCAAGGACGTCGAAATCCCGGAGCAGATGCAGCGTGCGATCGCCCGCCAGGCAGAGGCCGAGCGCGAGCGGCGGGCGAAGATCATCAACTCCGAGGGCGAGTTCCAGGCCGCCCAGAAGCTCACCGACGCCGCCGACATCATCAGCACCAACCCCGCCTCGCTGCAGCTGCGCTACCTGCAGACGCTGCTCGAAATCGGCACCAACCAGAACACCACCGTGGTCTTCCCGCTGCCGATGGACGTGCTCGAGCCGTTCATCGGGCGCAGCGATCACAAAGCCGGGGGGAGCAAGGCGAAACCGCCCAAACCGCCGGCACCGGCCGAGCAGTCCCCGCCACCCGACGATCTTCCCCCTTCCCGCTCCTGAGCGCGCCGGAGATCCGCATCGACCAGCTGACCGGGCTGAGGACGATCCTCGCCCCGGGCCGGGCCGCCCGCCCCGACAGCTTCTCGCCGCGCTCGACCGAGCCCAAGGGCCCCGAGAGCTGCCCCTTCTGCGAGCACCGCGAGGACCGCACCCCGCCCGAGCTCCACGCGCTGCGCCCAGGAGGCGGCGAGCCCGACACGCCGGGATGGAAGACCCGTGTAGTCCCGAACCTCTACCCGGCGCTGGGCAGGCCGCCGGGGTCGGAAACGGATGCGCCAGGCGACTTTGTCAACCAAGGGTTTGCAAAAGCGCCTGCGGCCGATGGGCCCGCCGCCGACGCCGGGTCCTTCGTCGGCGCCGGGGACCCGCTGCTGGCTACGAAACGGGCCGGCGAACCCGACCTCTTCTCCTCCCTGCCGGCGGAGGGGTCGCACGAGGTTCTGATCCACTCGCCCGAGCACCTGACCGCGATGGCGGAACTGGACGAGGAGCAGTTCGCCGCCGCGGTGGCGACCTGGCGCGAGCGGATGCGCGCCCACCCCGAGGCCTCCTACCTGCAGCTGATCGTCAACGAGGGCGGTGGGGCCGGCGCCTCGCTCGAGCACACCCACGCCCAGCTCTACGCGCTGCCCTTCGTCCCGGTGGCAGTCGCCCGCGAGCGCGAGCGGGTCGGCGCCTACGGCGAACGCACGGCCGGAGGCGGCCTCCTCAGCGACGTCCTCGTCGAGGAGGTGCGCCGCCGCGAGCGCCTGGTGGCGATCGACGACGAGGCGGCGCTGCTCTGCCCCTGGGCCTCGCGCTCCCCGTTCGAGCTGCGGGTGGTCCCGCGCCGCGAGACCGCCCGCTTCGAGGAGCACGACGTCGGCGCAGCGATGATCCGCACCGCGATGCGCGCCCTCGCCGCGCTCTTCGACGGCCCGCCCGAGCTCAACCTCTGGGTCCGCACCGCCCCCCGCGGCGCCGAGCAGTTCCACTGGCACGTCGACATCGCCCCCCGGTTGACGGTCAAGGCCGGCTTCGAGCTCGGCACCGGGGTCGACATCAACGTCTACCCGCCGGAGCGGGCTGCGTCCGACCTCCGCGACTGCTTGGACTCGTAGGTAGGCTGCGCGCGTGCGGCCGACCGAACGACCGATCCCGCGCTTCATCGCCGACTCGACCCAGGACGGGATTCCGCACGGCCGCTTCGCCGAGCGGCTGCGCGAGGAGCTCGCCAGTGCCGTCGACGCCATCGAGGACCTGCCGGCGGGGGCGGCGCTGCCGGCGGAGGTCGACTGGTTCCCCGAGCGCGCCTGGGGCGGGCGGGTCTGGGTGCCATGCTCGGCGAAGACCGAAAGCGAGGAGGGGCGGCTCGAGATCTTCGGCCATGTCTCCTACACGCAGCCGCCGGAGGGGGAGCCGAGCGGCTTCTCCGCCAGAGCCGACTTCACCGACATCCTCGCCGAGGACAACCGGGACTGGCGGATCGACCTCAACGACGACGTGATCGGCCGCTGGCACGGTGAGAACGGCCGCGCCGGAGCCGTCACCCTGGTCTGGGGACGCCCCCTCGTCCGCGGCGCCGTGGCCGCCACCGCCGTGCTGGAGTCCGAGACCGTCGACCAGGAGCTGGTCTCGCAGGGCCGCTTCACCCTGATCGCCCTCGACGCCCTCGAGGGCTACGGCGACGAGGTCTTCATGGAAGTCAAGCTCTGGAGCCGCCGCGGCGACGAGCTCGCCTCCGAGACGCTCTACGCGTAGGTGAGACAATCCACCGGCAGGCCCCGATAGCTCAGGTGGATAGAGCGATCCCCTCCTAAGGGATAGGCCGCAGGTTCGAATCCTGCTCGGGGCGTTCGTTTAATGCAGGCTCTCGCCCAGGCAGGTGCAACTTTTGACCTGCCGGGCTGCTTGTACGGAGAGTGCAGACGGTGACCTCGAATCCCCGGCCCTGGCTGGTCGGCCGCCTGCTGCCGCTGGCTCTCTCCGCAACGCTGCTGATCACGGCTTGCGCGGGGACGGCCGCAGCCGCCGGAGGGAGGCAGACGATCCGATTCGACGGTCGCACGCTGCGGGCTCCGGCGGCGTGGCCCGTGTACCGGCTCGCCGAGCACCCAGGGATGTGCGTGCGGCTCGACCGGCGCGCGGTCTATCTGGGAACGGCTTCCGCGCAACAGAGCTGCCCAGCCGACGCGATCGGACGGCGGCGGGCGATCCTGGTCGAACCTCGATCCAGCGGCTCGCGTCGTCTGAGGCTGCCGCGGGCGGTTGCGAGCGGCGCGCGCGCCTCACGCTCGGGGGCCGTCTTCACCGGCCTCGGCTTCGACGCCTGCAGCACGCCCTCGGGCCGCTCGATGAGCGCCTGGGAGGAATCGCCCTACCGGGCGGTCGGCGTCTACATCGGCGGCGTCAACCGCGCCTGCTCCCAGCCGAACCTGACGCCGGAATGGGTCGCGGCGCAGACGGCCGCGGGCTGGCACCTGATCCCGACCTACGTCGGGCTGCAGGCACCGACCAGCTCCTGCACCAGCTGCGCCAAGCTCAGCTCCAGCCAGGCCACCGCGCAGGGCGCCGCCGCCGCGGTCGATGCGGTGGAAGCGGCGAGCGAAGTCGCAATGGGGCCGGGCAGCCCGATCTACTTCGACATGGAGTCCTACAGCCGCACCTCCTCGGCTACGGAGGCGACGCTGGCCTTCCTCGAAGCCTGGACGAAGAAGCTGCATGAACTCGGCTACGCCTCCGGCGTCTACAGCTCGAGCGGCTCGGGGATCGCCGACCTCGGCGACCAGGTCGGCGGCGGATACGAACTGCCCGACCAGCTCTGGATCGCCAACTGGAACGACGCCCAGAGCACCTCCGACCCGGCGGTCCCCGGCAGCGCCTGGACCCAGCACCAGCGGATCCACCAGTACCACGGCGGGCACAACGAGAGCTACGGCGGGGTGACGATCAACGTCGACAACGACTACGTCGACGCCGCGACGGTCGGCACGGCGACCCTGCCGCCGGCGCCGACGGACAACCCGATCGGCGCCCTCGACCTGGCGAGCGCGCCGGCTCCCGGGCAGGTGCGCATCCGCGGCTGGGCCTTCGACCCGAACGCGCCGACCGAACCGCTCTCGGTCCGCCTGACCGTCGGCGGCCGCGAGGGCGAACCGGGGGTCGCCTCCTACGACCTCGGGCCGGTCGCCGACCGCTCCCGCCGCGACGTCCGCCTCGGCTACCCCGAAGCCGGCGGCCACCACGGCTTCGACCTGGCGACGCCGACCGTGATGTCCGGGCGGCAGCGGGTCTGCGCCTACGCCCTCGACATCGAACCCGGCGAAGACAGCCTGCTCGGCTGCAAGGGCGTGACGATCCCCGTCGCGATCCGGCTCTCGAACCTGCGCGCCGGCCGAAACCGGGTCCAGGTCCGCATCGCCTGCCTCTGGCCCGCCGGCACCGAATGCCCGGGGCAGATCGTCCTCCGCACCCGCTTCCGCGTCCCGGTCGCCCACTACCGCGGCCGCGGCCCCCGCACGCGTCCGGTCAACCGGGTGCTCGGCCGCGGTGCCTTCACCCTCCACGGGGGCGAAGCACAGACTTTCCGCGTGCCGCTCAGCGCCGGCGGGCGCAAGGTGCTGAACCTGCGCTCGCGGCTGAAGACCCACGTCCTGGTCGCGATCCCCGGCGGACGCCGCGCCGGGGTCGTCGAACTGCGCGGCTAGGAACGTTCAGAGGGAGTGGGTAGGCCCGGCGTCGTTGCTGCTCGACCAAGCAACCAACCAAGTTCGACCGAATCGGACTCCAGACTATTCGCGACCCGATCGAGCTGGATGTATGTCATCGATCGTGACTAAGGGCCAGTACGGCGCACCATCTAGTGCCGCCTCGATCGTTTCTTGCCCGCCAGCCAGTCGATCGACCACGGCCACTGCCCCCTTTATGAGAAGGCCCTCTTCTCTTGCGGAGCGAATTGCATCAACCGTGGAAGCACCAGACGTAACAACGTCATCAACGATTAGACAGGGCTCCCCAGGTTTCAGGTACTCGTCTGGACCCTCGATTCGCTTCCGAAGACCATGCGGCTTTCTCTCCTTGCGGATAAAAAAAGCGCCGAGATCATTGCCCTCTTCGCATCCGATTGCTGCACAGGCAACCGGAATTGCCCCCTCAACCATCCCTCCGACTGCGCGCGCGCCAACCTGATGAGCAGCTTCAGCTATTAGAGGCCCAACCAGTCGAACCGGACCAGGGCGCAGCATGGCCTGCTTGACGTCAACGTAGTAGTCCGACTGCTCACCGCTGCTCAGCATCACCGGTTCAAGCTTGAGAGCAAACTTTCGCAATGCCTCGACTAGCTCAGGTGAGGCTGCGGCATGTTTGGCGGTCGGCGTCATCGGATTCACGCTAGAGCATCCTTTCAGAAGCTACCCCGGGGGGGACGTTCCAGGCACTTTTTCAGCCGGATCGGACGCCTGATGACAAAGGCTCAGAAAACAAAGATGCTCTCGCCGAAGTGCAGCTGTTCGTAGATCCGCGGCTGGTCGGCGATGAAGGTGCGGATGCAGCCGTGGCTGGCGGCGTAGTCGGGAACTTCGGCGTAGCCGTGGACGGCGTAGCCGCCGTGCCAGTAGAACGAGTAGTACATGCCCTCGGCGTTGTAGCCCGGTTCCTGGCGGTAGAAGTGGTAGTGGCCGGTGATCGTCGGGGTCGAGGGCTTGCCGGTCGAGACCGGGTAGACCGCGAACGGCTTGCCCTTCTTGATCAGGACCAGGACCTGCTTGCTCAGCGGGACCTCGGCGTGTTCACCGGCGTTCGGGTACCTCGGGCGGTAGGCGCCCTTGCCGCCGAAGACCCTCTTCACCAGCCCTGCGCCAGCCTTCTGGCTGCGGTTCATGCCGTTGACCTTGCGGTAGGCGAGGACCTCGCGGCCGAGGCGGCCGTTGAAGCACTTGCCGCCGCCGGCGACGTAGCCCATCTCCGCCATCGCCTTCTTGAAGCCCTTGACGACCTCGGAGCATTCGCCCGGATGCAGGGAGGGGAAGCTGACCTTCCAGCGCTTGCGCACCGTCGAATCGCCGCCGAGCTTGGCGTCGGCGACGTGCCTGGCGGCGACCGCGTACCTGCCGTCCTCCTTCACGACCACGCTCGATTCGAAGGTCCCCGTCGCCCCCGCCCCCCTGGCGACCGCGACCCTGTGGCGAACCAGGCGGCGGCCGTCGAGGTAGAAGGTGACTTCGACCTTCTGGCCCGGCACGTAGGGCGAGAGCGTGCCCCGCACCGGCACCGTGTCGTAGATCTGGGCGCGGCCGCCGTGCAGGCCGCCGACCTCGATCTTCACGGTCGCGTCCGGGACGGGCGCCGGCTTGGACGGTTGCTTCGGCGCGGCGGCGACGGCGGCGGGCATTGCCATGACGGCGACCGCGACGAACAGGGACGAGAGTCGCTTCACGGGCGGCGAATCCTACTGACCGAGTAGGGCGACGGCGTTGTTCAACATGTGGAGGAGGATCCCCGGGACGATCGAGCCGGTCTTCTCGTAGAGCAGGCAGAGGATGAAGCCGAAGACGATCAGCGGCGGCACCGCGCTCACCCCGGTCAGCGCGTGGAGGCCGCCGAAGATCAGGGCGGCGATCAGGGCCGCCGGGATCCGCGGCAGGCGCTCGCGCAGGCCGCCGAAGAGCATGCCGCGGAAGCAGACCTCCTCGCTGATCGGTGCCGCAATCACGATCAGCAGGACCTGGACCGGCACGGCCCCGAAGCCCTCGGCGATGTCCTTCTGCTCCGGTTCGACGATCACCAGCGAGTAGAAGGTGGCGAAGAGGAGGTAGGCGCCGATCGCCGCCGCCATCCACTTGAAGGCAGAGGGGCGGAACGGCCGCATCCCCAGGCGCTGCAGAACGCCGCCGATTCCTCCGCTCCCCGAAAGGGAGGCGATCGCCATCGGCACCAGCAGGAACCCCAGTGCCGTCGCCAGCTGCACGCCGACGTTGCCGAGCGTGGTCAGATCGCCGCCCGGCTTGTGGCCGGCGATCACCGCCGGGATGCCGAGCGTGATCCCGGCTGCCAGCGCGGCGAGGACGCCGCCGACGGCCGTCCCGGCCCCCCAGTTCGCGTACGGAAACGTGCTCGGGCGCGGCTCGGGCGGCCCGGCGACGGGGTCGGCGGTTAACTTGCCCTCCATGCCGCCCGCAGTCTCACAGGTCTCGCGCACGACCCGGACGCGGCTGCGCATCCTCCGCCGCGTCGTCGTCGTCGGGGTCCTGATCATCGTCGCGATGCTCGTCCTCAGCCAGTTCACCGAGTTCAAGCGGCTGGCCACCGGCATCCTCGCCTCGACCGCGGTGATCGGCCTGATCGTCGGCTTCGCCGCCCAGCACACGATCGCCAACATGGTCGCCGGGATTCAGATCGCGGTCTCGCAGCCGATCCGGATCGGCGACCGGATCCAGTTCGAAGAACGCGAGGGCCGGGTCACCGACATCACCCTCTCCTACACCTACCTCGACCCGGGCGACGGCAGCTCGATCGTGATCCCCAACCAGCTCCTGGTCGAAGGCACCGTCCACAACCGCTCCACCGCCGACACGGTCGAAGAAACGCCGACTTGACCCCGGGTGCCGCCGCGCGGCGAGAAGTACCCTCTGGTCGATGACGCAGCGCACTCGGCGAAGCCGGCGCCGCCAGGGGGGAATCGGCACCAAGCTCCTGCTCGTCTTCGCCGCCGTCCTCGCGCTGCTCGCGATCGCCGCGATCGCGGTCACCTCCTGGGTCCTCGACGTCGCCGCCGAGGCGCCCTCGCTCGCCTCGTGCAAGCGGATCGCCAAGGGCGGCAACAGCGTCGTCTACGCCGCCGACGGCTCGAAGCTGGGGCTGATTCCCTCGCCGGTCGCCCGCTCGCCGGTCTCGATCGAGCGCATCCCCAAGAGCCTGCGGCTGGCGACGGTGGCGATCGAGGACCGGCGCTTCTACCAGCACGGCGGCATCGACGAGGAGGGGATCGTGCGGGCCGCCCTCAAGGACCTGGAAGCGGGCGAAGCGGTCGAGGGCGGCTCGACGATCACCCAGCAGCTGGTCCGCAACCTCTGCATCCAGGACCCGAAGCGAAACCTCGAACGCAAGATCGTCGAGGCGAAGCTGGCCGAAGAGTATTTCCAGCGCCACAGCCGCAGGGAAATCCTCGGCTCCTACCTCAACATCGCCTCCTACGGGACGATCGAAGGGAGCACCGCGGTCGGGGTCGGCGCCGCCGCGCGGGTCTTCTTCTCGAAGCCGGTCTGGAAGCTGGGCCTGCCGGAAGCGGCGCTGCTCGCAGGGCTGCCGCAGGCGCCCTCCGAATACAACCCGCTGCTGAACCCGGCGGCGGCGAAGGCGCGCCGCGACGAGGTGCTGCGGCAGATGGCCAAGCTCGGCTACGTCAGCGAGGGACGGGCGCGGCAGGCGATGACGAGCGGGCTGCGGGTCAGCCCCTCCGACGAATACTTCAAGCACCGCCAGCCGTACTTCTTCGACTACGTCGAGAACGCGCTGATCGAAAAGTACGGGGTCAACACGGTGCGGCGGGGCGGCCTGCGGGTGGAGACGACGATCGACCCCGAGCTGCAGCGGGTGGGGCTGGAAGCGATGCGCTCGGCGCTGCCCTACTCGACCGACCCCGCCTCGGCGCTGGTCTCGATCGACCCGCGCAGCGGCGACATCCGGGCGATGGTCTCCAGCACCCGCTACGCCCAGAGCCAGTTCAACCTCGCCGCCCAGGGGCACCGCCAGCCGGGCTCGACCTTCAAGGCCTTCGTGCTGACGACGGCGATCAAGCAGGGGATCGACCCCTACTCGACCTACTACACGTCGAAACCGCTGAACCTCTACCTGCCCCGCTGGGGCCATTGGGAAGTCCACACCGCCGACGAGGGCTACCAGGGGACGATCAACCTGAAGCAGGCGACGGTCACCTCCGACAACACCGTCTTCGCCCAGCTCGACCTCGACGTCGGCCCCGCGGCGGTGGCGGCGACGGCGCACTCGATGGGCATCACCTCGCCGCTGGACGGGATCCCGGCGGAGGGGATCGGCGGCCTGCGGGTCGGCGTCTCGCCGCTGGAGATGGCCGACGCCTACGCGACGCTCGCCTCCGGCGGCATCCACCGCGACCCCGTGGCGATCACCGCGGTGACCTTCCCCGACGGCCGCGTCGACCGGCCCGAGCGACCGCACCCGCGGCGGGTGCTCTCCAAGCCGGTCGCCTGGCAGGTGACCCGTCTGCTGCGCGACAACATCACCGAAGGGACGGGGACCGCCGCCTACACCGGCTGCGTCGGGCAGGCCGGCAAGACCGGGACCACCGACGAATACACGGACGCCTGGTTCGCGGGATACCAGCCGAACCTGGCCAGCGTGGTCTGGGTCGGCTACCCGCAGTCGAACGAGATCTCGATGTCGAGCGTCCACGGGATCGTCGTCTTCGGCGGCACCTTCCCGGCGGAAATCTGGCACTCCCTCTACAGCAACGCGGGGGTTCCGTGCGAGGAATTCACCGAACCGACCCAGCAGATCAGCTGGGCGCCCTTCTACGGGCGCTACGCACGCTCGGGCCCGAACGACAAGGCGAGCCTGACCGGATCGGGCCGGGGCGGGAGCAGCGAACCGCCGCCGGGGACGGCCGCGGTCGGCGGCTATGACCCCAACGCCTACGCTCCGGGCGCCGGCCAGCAACCGTATCCCGTCCCCTCCGCGCCGCCGCAGAGCGGCGTCGGCGGCGGCGAATCCACGGGCAGGTAGGCGACGATCGACCCCGGGCTCGCCTATGGCCTGATGTGGGCCGGCTTCGGTGCCTACCTCGGCCTGCTGACAGGAGCGCCCCGGCTCGGCAGGGGTCTGGTCTGGGGGGCGATCCTGGTCCTGGTCGCCGCCTTCGCCGCCGCCCCGGTCCTGCTCTCCCACGACGTCTACAGCTACGTCGACTACGCCCGGCTGGGGATGCGCCACGGGCTCGACCCCTACGTCCAACCTCCTCTATCCGCTCCGGCCGACCCCGCCTACGCGCGGGTCACCTGGCCCGATACGACCAGCGCCTACGGGCCGCTCTTCACCCTCCTCACCTACCCGCTGGCCTGGCTGCCGGTCGGCGCCGCGGTCGCGGCGCTGAAGGCGCTCGCCGCGCTCTCGGTGCTCGGCACCGCGGCTTTGGCTAGCCGCATCGCGGCCTGGCGCGGCGTCGAGCCGCTGCGGGCGGCCGTCTTCGTCGCCCTCAACCCCATAGTCCTCGTCCACGTCGTCGGCGGCGCCCACAACGACGCCCTGATGATGCTCGTGGCAACGGCCGCCGTCGCCGCCCTCCTCACCCACCGCGAAGCGTCCGCCGGCGCCGCCCTGATCGCGGCCGCCGCGATCAAGCTCTCCGCCGCCTTCCTAGCCCCCTTCGCCCTGCTGGCGACGGGCCGAAATGTCGCCCCAAGAATGCCGACGGGCCGAAAAGTCCAAGCCCTTGAGTCAAATCGGCCCGTCGGCGGGTGGGGTTGGACTTTTCGGCCCGTCGTACGGCTGCTGCTCGGGGCGCTTGCCGCGGCGCTGGCAACCGGGGTCGCCGCTTACGCCGCGTTCCGGTGGGAGTGGCTCGATGCGCTGGACGTGGCGCGGGAGAACCAGAACCGAACGAGCCACCTCAGCATCCCGACCACCTTCGCCCGCATCTCCGGGCTCTCGCCCCACGCCTGCCGCCTCGCCGCCCTCGCCCTCCTCGTCGCCTTCCTCATCTACCTGCTCGTCTGGACCTGGCGCGGCGGCGACTGGGTCCGCGCCGCCGCCTGGGCCGCCCTCGCCCTCCTCCTGGCCACCAGCTGGCTCCTCCCCTGGTACCTACTCTGGCCCCTCCCCCTGGTAGCCATCTCCCGCGATCGAACCCTCCAGCTGCTTACCCTGAGCCTGACGGCCTACCAGCTGGGAGCCCGCATCCCGCTGTAGCCCGGTGCATGGAGGGGGCGGGTGACCCTCGCCAGACACTCAACCGCGAGCCATCGGCGAGTGGTGTCTGGCGAGGGTCAC
>DASTTQ010000026.1:0-3450 GCA_035760065.1 Solirubrobacterales bacterium | reverse complement strand
CTAGCTCTCCTAGCCCTGGCCGGCTTACTGCGCCCCGAGGCCTGGGGATTCTCGATCGTGTACCTCATCTACCTCTCGCCCGATCCGGAGAAGCTGAAGCGCCCCGAGAAGGCGGAGAATGCATCCCTTGAGCGGGCGGATACTCAAAATGCCGGTCTGATTAGACCGGCATTTGTCCGAGCAAGGGATGCATTCTCCGCCCCACCGTTAACGCTGGTACTGCTGGCTCTGGCGGCCCCGATCCTGTGGGTCCTCTTCGACGCGATAACCACCGGCCACCCGCTCTACTCGCTGACCGGCACGCAGTCGACGGTGGAAACGCTGGAACGGAAGACCGGTCCGGTCGACCTCGTCCTCTACGGCCCCCGCGCGCTCGGCGAAGTGATGCAGTGGCCGGGGATGGTCGGCGCGCTCGGCGGTGTCGTCCTCGCCCTCGCCTTCCTGCGCCGCCGCTCCGCCCTCGCCCTCGCCGCCGCCGCCCTCGCCCTCGCCGCCTTCGCCTTCCTCGCCGCGGCGGGGCTGGCGGTCATCGCCCGTTACACGATGCTCGCCGCCGCGATCCTCGCGATCTTCGTCGCCGTCGGCCTGCTGGGCTGGCGCCTGCTCGAGCCGGGCCACCCTTGGCGACGGCGCTGGCAGCTCTTCGCCGGCGTCGTCCTCTTGATGTTCGTCATCTGGCTCCCCAACCAGTGGGAACTCGACTCGACCGTCAACACCGACCTCACCAACCAGGGCCGGATCGAGAACGACCTCACCGACCTCGTCGACGCCGGCGCCTTCGAACCGCTCTGCGGCGAGATCGCCGTCCCCAACCACCGCGCTGTCCCCCGGCTTGCCTTCGGCCTCGAAATCGAGCCGACCCGGATCGTCAGCGCCAGCGAGGAACCCATCCCCGCGCGCGGCTACTTCGTCAAGCCCGCCAGCCCCTTCGTCATCCACAACTTCATCCTCGACCCCAACGACAAGACGAAGTTCTCGCTGCCGACGCCGCACGGCTTCCGCGAAGTCGCCCGCAACGAGTCCTGGATCGTCTACCGCCGCTGCTGAGAACGCACCTGCTCCCGCATAGCGGGAACAGGTGCACCTCAACCGTTCCCCTCGACCAACTCGACCGCCGCATGCGTCTGCGACGCCAGCGCCGGATCGGCGAGATCGACCTGCGGCGGCAGCTCGACGTGCAGGTCGTCGGAGGGGTCGAGCCGCACCCGCAGCCCGCGCGAGCGTGAATCGAGGACGTGGCCGCCGCGACTGCGGTCGGCGGTGATGAAGTGGAGATGGTAGCCGGCGACCTCGATCCCCTCGGCGTAAGTGGGGAAGCGGAAGCCGAGCATCGTCCCCTCGACGTCGCGCAACTCGAAGACGTGCTGCTCGCCAACGACCTCGGTCAGCGGCCGGTAGGGCGGCTCCTGGCGCGGCACCGAGCGAGCGCGGACGAGCTCGAAGCGGCCGTCGAGCCGGATCGCGCAGGAGGAGGCGCCTTCGGGGACCAACTCGCCCAGCCGCGCCAGCAGCGCCTCGTGGTCGAGCTCCTCGTCGGGCAGCCGCTCGTCCAGGGTCGGCTCGAACGAGGTGACGACCGCGAACGGCGTTTGCTCCTCTGGGTCCACCGGGGTCACGTTGCCGTCGACGTCGGCGCGGAAGAACTCGCCGTCGAGCGCGATCATCTCGCCGTCGAGGTGGTCGAGCGTCCAGCGCTCGACCAACATCGCGGCAGTCTTTCAAAGGCCTGGCGTGCCACCATCGGGTGGATGGCCGCAATCGAGCTGAGAAACGTGGTCAAGACCTTCGGCCAGATCACGGCCGTCGACGGTCTCGACCTCGAGGTGCCGGCGGGCATCTGCCTCGGCCTGCTCGGGCCCAACGGTGCCGGCAAGTCGACGACGATGCGGCTGCTGACCGGCCAGGCGATCGCCGATTCGGGCCGTCTGCGGGTGCTCGGCCACGAGCTGCCGGCGGAAGCGAAGACGGCGCGGGGCAAGATGGGCGTCGTCCCCCAGCTCGACAACCTCGACGTCGACGTCACCGTCGAGGACAACCTGGCGATCTTCGCCCGCCTCTACCGGGTGCCCGACGTCGGCGCCGCGGTCGAGAAAGCGCTGGCGCTTGCCCGCCTGCGGGAGCGCCGCCGCGACGCCGTCGACCAGCTCTCCGGCGGGATGCGGCGGCGGTTGCTGCTCGCACGCGGGCTCGTCCACGAGCCGCGCCTCGTTCTCCTCGACGAGCCCACGGTCGGCCTCGACCCGCAGATCCGCACCGAGCTGTGGACGCTGATCGGCGAGCTCAAAGCGCGCGGGACGACGATCCTGATGTCGACCCACTACATCGAGGAGGCCGAGCGACTGGCCGACGAAGTGGCGGTGATGCACCAGGGCAAGGTGATCAGCCGCGGCCGGCCCGTCGAGCTGATCGACGAGCACGCCGGGCGCTTCACCGCCGAGATCTACGGCCCGCCCGACCGGCTCGCCGAGACCCGGGTCGAAGCCGAATCGCAGGGCCTGGCGGTGCGCCCGGCGGGACCGGCGATCGCAATCGTCGGCTCCGAGCGTGCGGAGAACGGGGGGATACCCGACGACGCCGTCACCCGCGCCGCCTCGCTCGAGGACGTCTTCGTCCTGCTGACCGGCGAGGAGGCGGAATGAGGCGCCTCGAACCGACCGCGATCGCCGGGGTAATGAGCCGCGAGGTCGCCAACTTCCGCACCTACTGGAAGGGGACGACCTTCTCCAGCGTGATCGAACCGCTCGTCTACCTGCTCGCCTTCGGCCTCGGCCTCAGCGCCACGCTGGTCGACGAAGTAAACGGCGTCCCCTACGTCCAGTTCGTCGGCACCGGGATGGTGGCGACCGCGGTGATCTTCTCCTCCGCCCTGCCGGCGATGTTCGGCACCTTCGTCAAGCACCGCTTCCAGAACACCTACGACGCGATCCTGGCGGCCCCGGTCGACGTCGAGGAGCTGGTCAGCGCCGAGATGCTCTGGATCGGCCTGCGCTCCGGTACCTACGGCTGCGTCCCGCTGCTGGTGACGATCGCCTTCGGGCTCGATCCGGCACCGGGGATGCTGCTGACCCCGGTCTTCTGCCTCGTCACCGCGCTCGGCTTCGCCGGCTTCGGGGTGACGATGGCGGCGACGGTGGCCAAGATCGACCAGTTCAACTACGTGACCGCGCTGTTCGTGACGCCGCTGTTCCTCGTCGCCGGCACCTTCTTCCCGATCGAAGGCCTGCCGGAGGGCTTCCAGATCGCCGCCCAGCTCAACCCCCTTCACCAGCTGGTCGAACTCGTCCGCGGCGGCGCGTTCGGCTTCGAATGGGCCGACGTCGCCCGCTTCGCCTTCCTCGTCGGCTTCGCACTGCTGACCTGGCGGTTCGCGGTAGCACGAATGCATGCCCGGCTGATCGATTAGCCGCGGCGTTCGTCCTTTCCCCTACATATGCATGGGAAAGGACGAAC
>DASTTQ010000025.1:0-29400 GCA_035760065.1 Solirubrobacterales bacterium | reverse complement strand
ATGACGGCCACCGGGGCGCTGATCGCCCGCCACGTCGCCGACCTCTTCCCGACCCAGACCTCGCGCTTCGACCTCGCCCAGGCGGCCCGACGCGGCGTGATCGCTCCGCTTCGCTGCATGCGGATCCCGCCCGGTCCGGGGGTGCGGACGATCGCCAAGGTGCCGCTGCGAAAAGGCGAGGTCGACCAGGACTTCGACCAGGAGGAGCTCGCCGCGCTGCTCGACCAGGAGCCCTTCAACGTGGCGATCGCCGACCTCTACAAGACGCGCTTCAGCAAGGTGCCCGGCGTCCTCTACACGGCCGGCGTCAAGCACGCCGGCAACGTCGCCAAAGCGCTGCAGAACGCGGGGATCGTCGCCCGGGCCGTCTCCGGCGAGACGCCGAAGCGCGAACTGGCGGAGATCCTCGCCGCCTTCGAGCGGGGCGAGGTCGACGTGCTCTGCAACGCGATGCTGCTGGCCGAGGGCTGGAACTCGCCGCGGGCGACGATCTGCATGCACCTGGCGCCGACCGCCTCGCGGCGGGTCTACCAGCAGCGGGTCGGCCGCGTCACCCGCCGCGCGCCCGGCAAGGAGGCGGGGATCGTGCTCGACTTCGTCCACCCGGCGACGACCCACGACGAGACGATCGTCACCCTCCACAGCCTGCTCGACCGCGACGTCTACCGCGGTGGCGCGATCGTCGTCGGCCCGGTGCGGCGCGGGCGCGGGCGCAAGGTGCGGGTCGAGCGGCGGATCGTCCCCGTCTCCGACTCCGAGGAGCGGCGGATGGAGGTGCTGGAACGGGAGATCTGGCGGATCGCCGTCGAGAACCTCGACTACCCCGAGCAGCACGCCTGGGCCGCGCTGGCGGGGGCGCGGGTCAACACCCAGGGCTGGCGGCGGGCGCGGGCGATGCTGCAGAACGACCGCACCAAGGAGCTGCGCCGGCGCTTCCTGCTGACCTGCGTGCAGCGCAACCGCAACGCGCAGCTGCGGCTGAAAGCGCTGAGCGAGATCGCCGACCTCGGCGATGCCGACGCCTTCGACGACGCGATCGACATCGTCGGCACCTGGAGTCGCGAGGACAAGCGGGCGGGGACGAAGACGCTGCTGCAGGCGCTGATCGACAAGCGGATCGGGCGGCGCGACCAGGCGCAGGCGTGGGTCTGGCGGCTCGCCTCCTACACCCGTGAGCTGCATGAGGAGTACGCGGTGCAGCGCTGGCCGGAGACGAAGCGGCTGCTGGGCCTGCTGGTCAACTCCTCGGGCCGGGCGCACGGGCGCAACGCGCGTCGGCTCGTCCACGCGTCGCGCAAACAGGACCGCCGTTTGGCCGCGGCCCTGCTGGCGGCGTCGGTCTCGCACACGCCCGAGGGGGAGGAGGTGCTGCGCGGGGCGCGGATGCGGATGGCGCGGAAACCCTCGGCGGTTGCTCGCGAGCTGCTGAAGAACTTCCCCAAGGGTGGCAAGCGCCGCCGCAAGCGCAAACGGAGCAAGGCCGCCGAGGGTGAGAACGGCAAGCCCGGCTCAGTAGCGGGTCAGGTGGACCTCGCCGGCGCCGAGGGCGACGCGATCGCCGCCGGGGGTGACGACGACGAGGTAACCCCGGTCGTCGACGCCGTCGGCGACTCCTGAGCCGGCGTCCCATTCGACCTCGCGGCCGCGGAGGAAGTCGCGGTTGCGCCAGGCGGCTAGGACAGCGTCCGGTTCCGCCTGGATCCAGTTATCCAGGTGGCGGCTGAGGATCTCAGTCGCGAGGGGGGCCGGGGAAGGGGGTCCGGCGGACAACAGCGGGGAGCGTCCGGCGGACCCCCTTCCCCGGCCCTCGTGACGGGGATCGAAGATAGAGATGGCCCGGTCGCGGAGGTCGGGGGGGAGCTCTTGGCGGGAGATGGAGATGTTCAGGCCGATGCCGATCACCGCCCAGCCGTCTTGGGGGCGGGCCTCGATGAGGGTTCCGGCCAGCTTGCGTCCTTCGACTAAGACGTCGTTGGGCCACTTCACCCCGCACTCGATGTCTGGATTCAGCTCCTCAGCTACCTCACACACGGCGAGAGGGACGGCAAGCGGCAGCGTCATGTGCCGCTCCTCCAGGGGGCGGACGATCGCCGAGTAGAGGAGGGCCTTGCCGGGCGGGGCGGTCCAGGTGCGGCCTTGGCGGCCGCGGCCGGCCGTTTGCTCGGCGGCGGTGACGACGGTGCCGTGCGGGGCCCCCGCGGCGGCAAGCTCGCGGGCGCGCGAATTCGTCGAGTCGGTGCGGGAGAAGTGGCGGTGCGGGGTCCCGAAGCTCACCGCATCACCGCCGCGGTCGTAGTTCGTTCCGCATACCGGCAAGACCTACGACCGCGCGTGGGCGGCATCGGCCAATAAGGCGGCGAGGAGGCCGTCGATGTCGTGGCGATCGGCCTCGACGTCGACCTGAAGGCCGGCGGCGCGGGCGGCCTCGCTGGTGACCGGGCCGATCGAGACGACGCGGGCGTTGCCGGGGAAGCGGTCGCCGAGGGCCTCGACCAGGTTGGTCACGGTCGAGGAGGAGGTGAAGGTGACGTAGTCGGCGCTCTGAGCGGCCTCGACCTGCTCGGGGTCGGGCTGCTCGCGCACGGTGTCGTAGAGAGCGACGACGTCGACCTCGGCGCCGCGCTCGCGCAGCGCGTCGGGGAGGACGTCGCGGGCCTCGGCGGCGCGGGCGACGAGCACGCGCTTGCCCTCGACCTCGACTTCCGCCAGCGCCTCGACCAATGCCTCGGCGACGAAGCGCTCGGGGACGACGTCGGCGGCGATGCCCCGCTCGGCCAGGGCTCGGGCGGTGCCGGGCCCGATCGCGGCGACTGTGGCGCCGGCCAGCGCGCGGGCGTCGCATCCCCCCGCTGCCATCGCCTCGAAGAGCAGCTGCACCCCGTTGGGGCTGGTCAGACAGACGACCGAGTAGTCGCCGAGGTGCGCTGCTGCTTCGCGAACCTCCTGTGAGTCGAGCCGCGGCTCGATCCGGATCGCCGGCAGCTCGACCACGTCGGCGCCGAGGCCGCGCAGGGCCGCCGCCAGGCCGCTGGCCTGGGCGCGCGCTCGGGTGACGACGGCGCGTCGTCCGTGCAGCGGCCGCCGCTCAAGCCAGCCGAGCTGGTCGCGGCGGCGCGCCACCTCGCCGACGACGATCAGCGCCGGCGCCTTCACGTCTTCGCACGCGACTGTCTCGGCGATCGTTCCCAGCGTCGCGACGACGGTCCGCTGCCCAGGCATCGTCCCGCGTTCGATCGCCGCGGCCGGCTCATCGGGGCTGCGCCCGGCCGCGATCAATGCCGCCGCGTTCGCCGCCAGCCGTTTCACCCCCATGTAGAAGACGAGGGTGCCGGGGAAGCGGGCGAGCGCCTCCCAGTCGAGCGCGCTCTCGTCCTTCTCCGGACCCTCGTGGCCGGTGACGAAGGCGACGGCGGAGGCATCGTCGCGATGGGTGACGGGGATGCCCGCGTAGGCGGTGGCGGCGACGCCGGCGGTGATGCCGGGCACTACCTCGAACTCGACGCCCGCCTCGCGCAGCGCCTCCCCCTCCTCGCCGCCGCGCCCGAAGACGAACGGGTCGCCGCCCTTGAGGCGGACAACGCTCTTTCCCTCGCGGGCCGCCGCAATCAGCCGCTCCCCGATCTCCTCCTGCGGAACCGAGGGCACCCCCGGCTGCTTGCCGACGTAGACGAGCTCGGCGTCCTCGCGGGCGCCGTCGAGCGCCCCCGGCGGGATCAGCCGGTCGTAGAAGACCGCATCGGCGCTCGCGATCAGCTCCAGCGACCGCGCCGTCATCAGCCCCGGGTCCCCAGGCCCCGCCCCCACCAGGTAAACCCTCCCCCCCGACGGGCCGATCCGTCGATTCTGATCTGCCGACGGGCCTATTTGTCTGTCCTGGTCAGTCATATCGTCCCGTCGGCAAACGTGGTTTGTCATTTCGGCCCGTCGGCGCGGTCGAGAAGGTCGCGGGCGCCGGCGCCGAGCAGGCGCTGGGCGAGTTCGGCGCCGGCCAGCGCGGGTTCTTCGGCGGTTGCCTCGAGGCGATCGCGCAGCCACTCGCTGCCGTCGGGGAGGCCGACGAAGGCGTCGATCGTCAACCGCTCGCCCTCGACTCGAGCGTGCGCTCCCAGCGGCGTGTTGCAGGATGCCCGCAGCAGTGCCACTACCGTCCGCTCGGCGGTCAGCTCCCGCATCGCTTTCAGGTCGTTGACCGAGGCGGCGGCGTCGCCCGCGGCCTCGTCGTCGCTCCGCACCTGCAATGCCAGCGACCCCTGACCCGGTGCCGGGCACATCTGCTCGACCGGGAGGCTGAAGCCGATCTCGTCATCGCGGCCAAGCCGCCGCAGACCCGCCGCGGCTAGGACGATCGCGTCGAGCTCGCCCTCGGCGAGCTTGCGCAGACGCGTGTCGACGTTGCCGTGCAGCTCCTCGACGCGCAGGTCCGGCCGCGCCGCCAGCAGCTGCGCCCGCCGCCGCAGCGCCGCCGTCCCGACCCGCGCTCCCTCGGGGACGTCGTCGAGCGAGCTCCCGGCGCCGATCCAGACGTCGGCCGGCTGCTCGCGCGCCGGCACCGCGGCGATCTCCAGCCCCTCCGGCATCTCGCTCGGCAGGTCCTTGGCCGAGTGGACGCCGATCTCCGCCTCGCCCGCCAGCAGCGCCCGCTCGACCCCTCGCACGAACCGCGACTTGTCCCCCGGCTCCCCGTCCGAGCCAGCCTCGACCAGCTCGGCTCCACCCAGCCGATCTGCCACCCAACCAGCCTGGGTCAGCGCCAGCTTGCTACTCCGCGTGGCGAGCCGAATCATCGACGCCTGAGACCGGCAAGCGATCCGGGTAGGGGTGGAACGTCTTGTACTTTTTCGCCTCCAGCCATCGTCGTCAGCCGCAGACGCGGCTCGAAAAAGTTAAGTGGAGCCCCTACCCGGATCGCTTCTCCGCAACGGAGTCACCGTAGCTTCGCCACTCGCCTCCGGCCCGGTCTCGACGTCGAGACCGAAGAGCTCGCGCAGGGCGCTGACGTAGAAGTAGCCCTCGTCGGAGCCGGCAGCGCTCCGCAGCCGCACCGTCGGGTCGTGCAAGAGCCGCGAGGCGATCGCCCTCGCCATCGTTTCGAGTCGCTCGCGGTCGGGCTCGCCGAGGCTCTCCCAACGCCCCTCGTTCTCGGCCAGCACCCGCCGCACCACCTCGTCGGCTCGCTCGCGCAGCGCCGCGACCGTCGGCACCACCTCGAGCGAGGCGAGCCAGCGCTCGAAGCGGTCGAGCTCGGCCTCGAGGATTCGCTCCGCCCGCCGCGCCTCGGCCTCGCGCCCGCTCGCGTTGCGTTCGACGATCTGCTGCACGTCGTCGATGTCGTGGACGGTGACGCCATGGATCTCGCGGCAGGCCGGCTCGATGTCGCGCGGCACCGCCAGGTCGATCGCCAGCAGCGGCCGCTCCGGCCGTGAGGCCATCACCTGCTCGAGTCCGTCGCGCTCGACGATGTGGTGGGGCGAGTTGGTCGCCGAAACGACGATGTCGGCGCTTGTCAGCTGCTCGGGCAGCTCTTCGAAGCGGACCGCGCTGCCACCGAAGCGCTGCGCCAACCCGATCGCACGGTCGTAATGGCGGTTGGCGACGAAGACGGTGGCGACCCCGCGGGCGGTCAGCGCCCGGGCGACCAGCTCGGCGGTCTCGCCGGCGCCGACGACCAGGACCCGCTTGGCGGAGAGGTCGCCGATCGCCCGCCGCGCCAGCTCGACCGCGACCGAGGGGATCGAGACCCCTTTTTCGCTGATCCCGGTCTCCTCGCGGGCACGGCCGCCGGCGCTCAGCGCGCCGCGGAAGAGCCGGTTGAGAATCGGCCCCGTCGCCCCCTCGACCAAGGCCAGCTCGTAGGCGCGTTTGACCTGTCCCTGGATCTCCGCCTCGCCGAGGATCATCGAATCGAGGCCGGCGGTCACCTGCAGCAGGTGCCGCGCCGCCTCGCCGGCGCGCAGCGAATAGAGGTGGCCGAGCAGCTCGGTCGGGCGGATCTCCGCCTGGCGGGTCAGCACGCCGAGCGCGGTCGACTCGGCCTCGACCGGGTCGGAGACGATCAGGTAGAGCTCGGTGCGGTTGCAGGTCGAGATCGCCGCCGCCTCGTGGATCCCCTTCGCCGCGGTCAGCTCGGCGAGGGCGCCGACCGCGCGCCCCTCGGTCAGCGAGAGGCGCTCGCGCAGGTCGAGCGGCGCGGTCTTGTGGGAGACCCCCAATGCCAGCAGCTCAGACATGAGGCGCCGCCTCCTCCGCTTCGCGTCCGGGGGCGGCTTCGCTCTCCTTGTTCTGCTCGGCGATCGCCGCCACCTCGCGCAGCTCGCGCTCGATCCGCTGCAGTTTCGCCGCCATGATCGCGACGTAGACGACCAGCAGGACGACGAAGACGATGTAGGCGCCGGCGACGTACTTGCCGGCCTCGTCCAGCGGCAGCGCCGGCGTGCCCAGCGGCAGGAGCATCAGCTCACCTCCGGGGCGATCCGCGAGGTTCCACCGGGCGCCGGCGCGTCCAGCGCCCGCCGCAGCCGCTTCACCTGGCCCGAAGCGCTCTTCGCGGTCAGCTCGAACTTCACAAGCGTCACCCAGAGCAGGCCGATCGCCGCCAGGCAGCAGAGGAAGGTCAGCATCATTTCGCCTGGCAGGCCACCGTTGCTGGTGGCGAAGACGCGCGGGTGGACGAGGCTCTGCGCCAGCCGCACGGCGAGGAAGTTGAGCGGCACGAAGGCGCCGGCGACGATCGCGAAGACCGAGGCGTAGCGCGCCTGCTGGTCGCGGTCCTCGATCGCGTAGCGGAAGGGGTAGTAGGTCGCGTACATCAGGAAGACGATCAGGAAGCTGACCAGGGTCGGCTCGTTCCAGACCCACCAGTGCCCCCAGGAGGCCTTGGCCCAGATCGCGCCGGTGATCAGGACCGCGACGCCGAAGATCACCGAGATGTGGATCGAAACGTAGGAGTAGGCGTCCCACTTGCGATTGTTCGTGCGCAGGTGGGCGATTGCGAAGACCCCGCCGACGATGAATCCGACCAGCGCCGTCATCGCCAGCGGCACGTGCAGGTAGAAGATCTTCTGGATGAAGCCCTGGTCGGCGTCGAGCGGCGCGTAGAAGAAGACCAGCGAGAGTGCCAGCGCGATCATCGCCACGGTGGCGATCGAGAGGGGTCTCAGTCCTTTGCCGTACATGCCTCGGGAGGTGGGGGGAGGGATGGCGCCCGGTCAGTCCTCGAGCAGGAAGTCGAAGACGGCGTAGCCGACCAGGCCGAAGATCAAATCGTATAGGCCGAGCACCATCAGCCAGGTTCCGAAGCGGTGGTAGGACGGGCCGCCCAAGACGAGCAGCGGCTCGGTCGCGCCGGTGGCGGCGATCATCAGCGGCACCGCCAGCGGCAGCAGCACCAGCGGCACCAGCAGGTCGCGGGCGCGCGAGTTGACCGCCATCGAGGAGATCAGCGTGCCGGTCGCGGCTAGGCCGAGGTCGGCGAGCAGGAGGACGGCGACGAGCGGGGCGAGGCCTGACACCTCGTCGAGGAAGAAGAGGGCGAAGATCGGCACCGTCGCCAGCTCCAGCGCCCCCAGGTAGACGAGCAGCGTTGCGACCTTGGCGGCGAAGAGGACGCTGCGGTCGATCGGCGCCAGCCGGATCGCGTCGAAGCCGCCCTCCTCGCGCTCGGCGACGAAGAGGCGGTTGATCGCGAGGACGGCGGCGAAGAGCAGCGTCGCCCAGAGCACCCCGGCGGCGAGGCTGCCGGAAAGGCTGGTCCGGTCGAGCCCGAAGCGGAAGATGACGAAGGTGGTGACCGCGAACAGCGCCATCGCCGGCAGCGACTGCAGGGTGCGCAGCTCCGATCGCAGGTCCTTGCCGAGGATCGCGGCGAAGGCGGTGCGCGACGGGGTCACGAGACCACCGCCGTCTCGCCGATGCCGAGGCGCAGCACCCGGTCGGCCTCGGGCAGATGGCGCTCGGGGTCGTGGGTGACGAGGACGCGGGAGCGGCCGGCGCCGGGGCCGATCAGCTCGCGGGCGAGCTCGCGCCCCTCGGCGTCGAGGTTCGAGTCGGGCTCGTCGAGCAGCAGCAGCTCCGGCTCGTGGAGGACGCAGCGGCAGATCGAGAGCCGCTGGCGCATCCCGGCCGAGAGCTCGGCGACCCGCTCGTCGGCGCGGCGCTCCATGCCGACCGCGCGCAGCAGCTCCTCGATCCGCGCCTCGGCCTCGGTGCGGCCGATCCCATGCAGGCGTGCCTGGAAGCGCAGGTTCTCCCGCCCGGAGAGGTCGCGGTAGAGCAGCGGCTCGTGGCCGAGGTAGCCGATCCGCCCCCGCAGCTTCCAGGCCTCCTGCGGCAGCGAGCAGCCGAGCACCCGCGCCTCGCCGCCGCTCGGCCGCAGCAGCGTCGCCAGGATCCGCAGCAGCGTCGTCTTGCCGGCGCCGTTGGGGCCGAGGACGAGCAGCGACTCGCCACCCGCCAGCTCGAAGCCGACGCCGTCGAGCGCAGGGCGGTCGCCGTAGTCGCGCCGCAGCGCCGCGACGGCGATCGCCGGCCCGGCCCTCTCATCGAGGCGCTTTTGCAAACCAGTGGTTGACAAAGGCGCCTGGCGGCTAGGAGGCGCCGTTGCGTCGCTTCTGCATGGTCCGCCGCCCGACCTTCAGCAGCGGCCCCATCCCCTCGCGCAGCGCCTTGGCGCGGACCTCGCCCTTGCCGTAGAGGATGCGGGCGGAGGCGCGGACGGCGTCGCCCAGCGTCTGGTCGTAGGGGTGCCACCAGAAGTCGCGGGTGAGGCCCGGCTCCCAGGCGTTCATCTTGATGTTGACGCACTCGTAGAAGCCGAATTTGGAGTGCGAGCGGCCGAGGCCGGAGTCCTTGACCCCGCCCCAGGCGCACTGGCAGGCGCCGTGGCTGAAGGAGTGGTCGTTGACCCAGACCATCCCCGACTCGATCCGGCGGGCGATGCGGGCGCCGCGCTGGCGGTCCTTGGTCCAGACCGAGGCGCCGAGGCCGAACTCGGAGTCGTTGGCGAGGTCGATCGCCTCCTGCTCGGAGTCGACGACGACGATCGGCAGCACCGGGCCGAAGATCTCCTCGCGCATGATCCGCATCTCGTGGGTGACGCCGGTGAGGACGGTGGGGGCGATGTAGCGGCCGGCGGCGAGACCGGGCGGGTCGACCGGGCCGCCGCAGCGCTTGGTCGCGCCGGAGGCGACCGCGTCCTCGATCAGGTCGACCACGATCGCGTACTGATCCTCGGAGGTCATCGGGCCGATCTCGGTGTCCCACTCGAGCGGGTCGCCGAGCCGCATCTTCTCCGCCTCGCGGACGACGCCCTCGACGAAGCGGTCGGCGACGTCGCGCATCACGTAGACGCGCTCGATCCCCGAGCAGGTCTGGCCGGCGTTGGCGAAGCCGCCCCAGACGGCGCCGGAGATCGCGTTGTCGAGGTCGGCGTCGGCGCAGACGATCATCGGGTCCTTGCCGCCGAGCTCGAGCACCGAGCCCTTGAGGTCGGCGGCGCAGACCTCGCCGACCTTGCGGCCGACCTCGACCGAGCCGGTGAAGAAGACCTTGCCGACGCTGGAGCGGCAGAGCGCGTCGCCGATCCGGCCGCCGCCGTGGACGACCCGGACCAGACCCTCCGGCAGCCCGCCCTTCTCGAAGACCTTGGCGATCCGCTCGCCCAGCAGCGGCGTCAGGCTGGCCGGCTTCAGCACCACCCCGTTGCCGGCCATCAGCGCGATCGCGACCTCGCCGAAGGGGATCGACCAGGGGTAGTTCCAGGGCGCGATCACGCCGACGACCCCGATCGGCTCGTAGCTGAAGCGCCCTTTCTTGGAGAGCGTGAAGGCCTGGGTCATCGGCACCTTCTCGTCAGCGAGGATCTTCGGCCCCGCCTTCGCGCACCAGTGCAGCGCGTCGACCGTCGGTAGCAGCTCCATCGTGTAGGCCTCGGCGCGCGGCTTGCCCTGCTCCTTGACGAGCAGCTCCGCGATCTCGTCGATGTCGTCGAGCAGCGCCTCGGCGGCGCGGCGCATGTAGCTCGCACGCGTCTTCGCGGGCAGCTCCGCCCAGGCCGGCTGGATCCGCGCCACGTCGTCGACCACTCCCTGCACTTCCTCGGGCACGATCGTCGGCACCGAGCCGACCAGTTCGCCGGTGGCCGGGTTGAACGACTCGAGGGTCGAGGTGGACGGGGGCGTCTGAACTGCCGTAGCGCTCTCCATGATGCGTGATTGTACGGCCCTGCGGGGGGAGGATTTCCAGGGCTGCGCCCTTGGGAGAGGGTGGTTGCCACCGAACTGGAGGTGATTTTTCGCACTGAGAAGCCCGGTGTCCGCGTGCGCTGGCGTCGCAGTCAAGCGCCGCCGCCCTACACCTATGCCGTCACTGTCGAGGTCGAGCATGAGAAAGACGTTTGGCGGACCGTGCGCCTATGGGACAACGCCGATGCTGTGGATGAGCATCACGTGCATGAATACACAGGTGAGGAGGGGAAGCAGGACCCGATCATTCGCAGCTTCAAAGCAATCAACGAGGCGATGGCCGCGGCTATCGCCGAAGCACGCAGGAATGCCGTCGAGATCGTGAGACAATGGGAAGAGGCATGAGTCAAGGAGATGCACTCGACATCGCTGTTGAGAGGTGTATCGCCTATCTCGGCGATCCCGAGCTGGAAGCGCGCTACCCGAATCGCACGTGCTTCATCGGGGGCGATAACCCTCTATATGCGCAGATGGCGACCGGGGCTCTCCGTGAAGAACGTCCGGTCGTGATCGTGTACCCCGACGGGCAAGAGCTGCTGATCGAGCCCGAGCCGAGCGGAGGGGCACGGCTCGAGGCCCGCGATACGTCGGGCACCCCGATCGCTGCGTAGCGGTCGTCGCGTGGCTGACCGACTATTCGACACGGGCGAGGTTGGGGACTCGGAATCTGCGGCCGTTCCCGCCGACGCACCCCTTGCAGTCCGCATGCGCCCGCGCTCGCTCGACGAGGTGATCGGGCAGGAGCATGTGCTGGGGCCGGGATCGGCGCTGCGGACGGCGATCGAGACTGGCAGGCCGCACAGCGCGGTCCTCTACGGGCCGCCGGGGGCGGGGAAGACGACGCTGGCGCGGATCGCGGCGGCGGGAGCGCAGGGGGCGTTCGAGGAGGAGTCGGCGGTGAACGCCGGCAAAGCCGAGATCCGGAGCGTGATCGCGCGGGCGCGGGAGCGGCGGCGGGCGAACGGGCGGCCGACGATCCTCTTCCTCGACGAGATCCACCGCTTCAACAAGGCCCAGCAGGACGCGCTGCTGCCGGCGGTCGAGGACGGGACGCTGACGCTGATCGGGGCGACCACCGAGAACCCCTACTTCGAGGTCAACTCGGCGTTGCTGTCGCGGGCGCAGATCTACGAGCTGCGGCCGCTGGAGCCGGTGCAGGTGGAAGCGCTGCTGCGGCGGGCGCTGGGCGACCCCGAGCGCGGGGTCGCCGCGCCGCCGCCGGTCTCCGACGAGGCGCTGGAGATGCTGGCGAGGCGCAGCGGCGGCGATGCCCGGGTCGCCCTCTCGGCCCTGGAGCGGGCGGTCGAGCGCGCCGACGGCGAAGTCGACGTCGCCGCGGTCGAGGACGCTCTGCAGCGCAAGGCGCTCGACTACGACCGCCAGGGCGACCGCCATTACGACTTCGTCTCGGCCTGGATCAAGGCCACCCGCGGCTCCGACGTCGACGCTTCGCTCTACTACCTGGCAGTGATGCTGGAGGGCGGCGAGGACCCGCGCTTCATCGCCCGCCGCATGGTCATCCTCGCCTCCGAGGACGTCGGCAACGCCGACCCGCAGGCGCTGCTCGTCGCCGACGCGGCCGCCCGCGCTGTCGACCGGGTCGGCCTGCCGGAGTGCGCGCTCAACCTCGCCCAGGCCGCCGTCTACCTGGCCCTGGCACCGAAGTCCAACGCCTCATACAAAGCCCTCGCCGCCGCCCGCGCCGAGGTGCGCGCCAACGGCGCCAAGACGCCTCCGGATTACCTGCGCGACGCCCACTATCCGGGCGCCGCGAAGCTCGGCCGCGGCGAGGGCTACCGCTACGCCCACGACGAGCCGGGCGCGGTCAGCGGCCAGCCGTTGCTGCCCGAGCTACTGCGCGGCCGGCGCTTCTACGAGCCGACCGACCGCGGCTTCGAGGCCGAGCTGGGACGCCGCCTCGGCGAGTTAAGAAAAAAGTTAGACAACTTGTAAAACAGGGCGAAACTTCCGGGTCCCCTGGGGGTTTCAGGTTCGGCATCCCAAGCTAAAGCCAGGGAGAGCCGACATCCGGCCCGGAGACCTGGACTGGGGGTCTCCGGCCGGAGTTTCAAACAGGGGGAGCAAGGGCGCCGAGTGGACTGGACTCGGCGCCCTTGCTGTGTTCGGCGGAGGCGGTCATCGCCTATCGTGGGCGGGTGCCCGGAAAACAGCCCGACCGGCTCCGCCTTGGCGGCATGGCCCTCCGCAACGGCCTGCTGATCCACGGTCCGACCCACTGGGCGGCCGCGGTTCGCGATCGCGATGGGCGGATCGAAGTCGCCTCCGAGCGCAAGCCCGAGCTGGCGCCGGCACTTGTGGCCAAGGTGCCGGGCCTGCGCGGTCCGATCAAACTTGCCGAGGCGATGCTGGTGCTGCCCCTGGCCCGCCGCCGTCTGCCGGCGGCGCGACTTCCCTTCGAGGACGGGCGGGTGATCGCCGCCGCCGGGGCGACGATCGTCCTCACCTCACTGCTGCGCAAGCGTGCGCCGGCCGGCGCACTGCGCGAGGGGATCGTGCAGGCGATCGGGGCGGTGCCCGCTCTGGTGGCGCTGAGCGACCGTGACCTCGCCGCCTACCACGGGGCCGAGCACAAGACGATCGCTGCCTACGAGCGCGGCACGGATGACGTTGCCGCGGTCCCCAAAGAGCACGACCGCTGCGGCTCCAACCTGATGGTGCCGATGATGTTGCTCTCCGCCGGGGGTACCTTGCTGCTCGAGCGGCTGGTCGAAAAGCCGAGCAACGCCGCCCGAGCGGGCGTCGCTCTCGGTGGCGCTTCGATCGCGGTCGAGATGTTCGCCTGGAGCGATCGCCACCATGGCGATCCCCTTGCCGAGGCCTTCCACACGCCCGGCCGCGAGATTCAACGTCACTGGGCGACCGAGGAGCCCACCCCCGAGCAGCTCGAAGTCGCGGTCACGGCGCTGGAGGAGATCCTCCGGGTCGAGGAGGCCCCTAGCCGTTAGCTGTTCCTTGTGCTCGTATAACCGTCAAAAGGAACAACTAAGCCGGGCCGCATAGACTTCCGCCCGTGTTCGGCCGCATCGACCACATCGGAGTCGCAGTCGAGGACATCGACGCCGCGATCGCCCTTTACCAGGACAGCTTCGAGATGGAGCTCGCCCACCGCGAGACGGTGGAGGAGCAGGGCGTCGAGGCGGTTCTGCTCGACGTCGGCGACGGCCACGTCGAGCTGCTGGCCCCGCTTGGCCCTGACACGCCCGTCGGCAAGTACATGGCCAAGAACGGCGCCGGACTGCACCACGTTGCCTACGCGGTCGACGACATCGACGCCACGCTGGAGAAGCTCAGCGCCGCCGGCCTGCAGCTGATCGACTCCAAACCGCGGGTGGGCATCCGCGACAGCCGCGTCGCTTTCCTCCACCCACGCTCGACCGGCGGCGTCCTGACCGAGATCGTCGAACCCGCAGGAGGTCACTGATGGCAGAGGCACAGCGCGTCGAGATCGGCTTCGAGGGCGGCCAGGTGATCTCCACCCGCCTCTCCGCCGAGGACCTCAAAGAGCTGCGCTCGCGGCTCGAGCAGGGCGGCTGGTACGACCTACCGACCGAGGACGGGACGGTCGCCCTCTACCTCGGCAAGGTCCAGTTCGTCCGGGTCGAGTCCGGCGAGCACCGGGTCGGCTTCGGCGGCTAGGCGGGACGATGCGAGCACGGCATCTGCTCGGCGCGGCCGCCGCCGCGACCCTGGCTGCTGCGCTGTGGTGGCGCAAGAACCCTTCCGCCTGCCCGTACGGCCAGCGCTTCTGGGTCGAAGCCCCGCACCCGCTGATCACCCGCGAGCGCCTACGCTCGGTCCTGCGGACCCAACCGGGAGAGCGTGTGCTGGAGATCGGGGTCGGCACCGGCTACTACAGCTGCGAGCTGGCCGAATGGGTCGCGCCCGACGGGACGCTCGAGCTTTTCGACCTGCAGCAGGAGTTCCTCGACCACGCGATGCGCGTCGCCGGCGAGCGCGGTCTGACCAACCTCGTCCCGACCCGGGGCGACGCGACCGACCTGCCCTACGACGACGACTCGGTCGACGCCGTCGTCCTCACCGCCGTCCTCGGCGAGATCCCCGATCGCGCCGCCGCGCTGCGCGAGATCAGGCGGGTGCTGAAGCCCGGCGGCCGCCTTGTCGTCGGCGAGCTCTTCGGCGACCCGCATTTCACCTCGCGCAAGAGCCTGCAACGACTTGGTGCCGAAGCTGGTCTTCAGCTGGTCGAGCACTCGGGTCCCTGGTTCGGCTACTTCGCCCGCCTGAACCCGAGCTGACTGTCGAGGAGCCGGGGATGGGGTCCGCCGGACCCTCCCCGCTGTTGTCCGCCGGACCCCATCCCCGGCTCCCCCCACCCGTCGTTTTGAAGATCTTGCATAAGGGCCGTGACCGTACGCGCAAGATCGGGACAATTTCAGCGCTGGGAGAACCTATTTCGGTGTAAGTTCGTTGAATCGACACTCCAGATATGCATCGTCGCGGGAACGACGACGGCTGGGAGTGGGGAGAGGCACAGAGGGTCTGTCTTCGTATGGCCTACCGCTACGCGAGCAATCCGAGCGAAGCCGAAGACATAGCCCAGGATGCCCTTCTCCGGGCCTGGCGCCGGCGCTCGACCCTGCGCGATTTCGAGCGCCGCAACTACTGGCTGGCGACGATCGTCCGCAACGAGGCCTTCCGGCAACACGCGCGCGTCCGCCCCGATCCGACCGCGACGATCGAGCTGCAGGAGGGCGCCGAGGACGAGCGGGTGCTGGCGACCGTCGAGCTGGCCGACCTGCACGCGGCGCTCGACGCCCTGAGCGAAAGCGACCGCGAGATCCTCGAGATGCGCTACGAGGAGGACCTCACGCATCCGGTCATCGCCAGGCGGCTCGGCATCCCGGAAGGGACGGTGAAGGTGAGGCTGCACCGCGCCCGCGAGAAGCTCCGCATGCTGTACGCGAGGGCGACCGTCGCCAGCTGAAGTTAGGACCGCTGGATAAGGACGCGGACGGCCCAGGTGACGAACATCTCGTCATGGAGACCGCACCGCGCCAGATCGTCGCCTTCGGCGGCGGCGGCTTCTCGATGGAGTCGGGCAACCCGCTGCTCGACGACTACGTGCTCGGGCTGACCAGGGCGGAGCGACCGCGGGTCTGCTTCCTGCCCTCGGCCAGCGGCGACGCCGACCATTACATCGTCCGCTTCTACCGGGCCTTCTCCGCCCACCGCTGCGAGCCCAGCCACATCTCCCTCTTCCGCCGCGAGCAGGGGCCGGGCGACCTGCGGCGCCACCTCCTCTCCCAGGACCTGATCTACGTCGGCGGCGGCAGCGTCGTCAGCCTGCTCGGGGTCTGGCGCGCGCACGGGATCGACTCGATCCTGCGCGAGGCGTGGGAATCGGGCGTGATCCTCTGCGGCCTCTCCGCCGGCTCCCTCTGCTGGTTCTCCGAAGCGGTGAGCGGTTTCCACGGCGAGCCGCAGCGCGTGCGGGGGCTCGGGCTGCTGCCCTTCAGCAACTGCGTCCACTACGAGCGCGGCGGCAAGCGGCGGGATGCCTTCATCCGCTTCCTGCGCGAAGGGATGCGGGGCGGCTACGCGGCAGAAGACGGGGCGGCGCTGCACTTCGTCGGCGAGGAGCTGAGCCACGTGGTCTCCTCCCGTCCCGAGGCACGCGGTTACCGCCTCGACGCGGCGGAGCGCCGGGTGGTCGAGATGCGGATCGCGACCACCTTCCTCGGCGATCGCGACGCGGTGCCGGTCGCGCCGTTGCCGGAGGCGCTCTCGACCGCCCCCGCCGCCGGATGAGCGGCAACGGCCGCGCTTCGGCCGCCGCGACCCCGGTGCGACGCATCCTCGCCCTCGGCGGCCACGAGTTCAGCGCCCGGCCGCCGGACCGGGCCGTCTGCGAGCTGCTGCTGCGGCTGGCCGGCGAGCGCGGCGCGGCGCGGCCGCGGATCTGCATCCTGCCGACCGCCAGCGGCGACACTGCCGAGCAGATCGCGACCTTTTACGCGGCCTTCGGCGAGCGGGCCTGCGAGCCCTCCGACGTGTCGCTGTTCAGGCTCGGGCGCCGGCCGATCGCGCTGCGCGACCACCTCCTCTCCCAGGACCTGATCTACGTCGGCGGCGGCAGCCTGGTCAACCTGCTCGCGGTCTGGGAGGCGCACGACGTCGCCTCGATCCTCAGCCTCGCCTGGCGCCAGGGGATCGTCCTCGCCGGCCAGAGCGCCGGCGCGATGTGCTGGTTCGAAGCGGGGATCACGAAATCGTCCGGCAGGCCGCGCGCAGCCGCCGGCCTCGGCCTCCTCGCGGGCAGCCTCTGCGTCCACTACAACAACGAACCCGAGCGCCGCGCCGCCTACCTCGACGCCGTCTCCGACGGGATGCCGAGCGGCTACGGGCTCGACGACTACGCCGGTCTGCTCTGGGAGGGCGAAGGAGCGCCGTCGGCGCTGACCGCGCGCCGCGGCGCGCGGGCCTATCGCGTCAGCTCGCGCGAGGGCGAGGTGCTCGAGTCGCCGCTGCCGGCCCGCTTCCTGCCCGCCCCGGCACCTGCCGCGCTGCGCGAGGACATCGCCGAGTTCCGCCGCATCACGACGATGCGCAAGCGCGCCGGCTGGCTCGGCTGAGGTTTCACTTTCAGCACATTCCCGGCGCCGAAATTTTGCTTTCTGCGCGCATCTCGTTGCAACTTTTCGTCTACAGTTGTGCCATCATGGAGGCACTGGAGATGGAGAGGCCGATGACCGAATGGAACGACGACCGGCTCGACGAACTCAACGAACGGGTGAAAGAGGGCTTCGCGAGCATCGACAAGCGCTTCGAAGGCGTAGATCAGCGCTTCACGAGCGTCGATGAACACTTCGTCCGCCTCGAAGGCGAGATGAAAGAAGGGTTCGCGAAAGTCGATGGGCGCTTTGTGCGACTGGAAGGTGAGATGAAGGCGGGGTTCGCGAAAGTCGACGAGCGCTTCAGATATACGGACAAGAGGATGGAAGCAGGATTCGAACGGATCAACGGTCGTCTCGACCGAATCTTCCAAGTGTTCATCGTGGCCGCAGCAGGCGTGCTCGGAACCCTTCTCGCCAGCAACGTCTGGGGCTGACCCCAGACGTTGCTGGGACGCTACTCGCCCGCGACCGGCGGCGCGGTCGGATCCGCACTCTCTTCGCCGAGTTTCTCGCGGGCGATGTAGTCCTCGGCGAGCAGCAGGTTGTCGCTGGATCGCTCGACGACGTTGAGCAGGTCGCTCATCAGCGAGACCTCCTCGACCTGCTCCTTGACGAACCACTGCAGGAACTGCTCGGCGCGGTAGTCCTTGAGGTCGCGGGCGAGCTCGAAGAGGCCGAAGATCTCTTCGCTGACCCGCTGCTCCTGCTTCAGCGCCATCCGCACCGGGGCGCTGCCGTCGTCGAAGCTCGTCTGCTGGGCCTTGATGTCCGGGATCCGCACCTCCTCGCCGACGTCGAGCAGGTAGCGGATCATCATCATCGCGTGCTCGCGCTCCTCCAGCGCCTGCCGGTAGAAGAAGGCGGCGAGGCGGGGGAGGGTCTCGGCGTCGTAGTAGACCGCCGCGGCCACGTACTGCTGGTGGGCGGCGAACTCGTTCGAGATCTGCTCGTTGAGGGCGTCGGCGAAGGACTTGTCAGGCATCTCGGCTCCTTGTCGCGGGCGGGACGCGCAACGTAGCCGAAACCGCGAATTCGGTCGGCCGAAGCCACTCTTCGGCGCTCCGAAAATGACTGTCGCCGCTGCCGGCTGCCGCGGTCGTAGTTGTGCTCGCTATGCGGAAGGACCTACGACCTCAGAGGCGCCAGCGGAAGCCGATCGCCTCGATCGCCGGCTCCAGCGGGCTCGTGGGCAGCCCCGGCCTGGTCGCCTTCTCCGGTTCGTTGTAGCCGCTGGGGGCGACGTCGTTGGGAGTGTCGGGATGGAAGATCGAGGCGAGGTACTGGATCTGCCCGCGGCCCTGGCCGAGCTCGGACTGGCCGCCGCCGTAGGCGCCGATCCCGCGCTCCTCGCAGTAGTCGTAGGCGGCGAAGAGGTTGCGGATCGGCCCGAAGCGCGAGGGCTTGACGTTGACCACCTTCGGCGGCGACCAGGGCATCGCCTCGATGTCGGCGATCGAGTGGATCGGCGCGTCCCAGGTGACGCGCTCGTGGACCGGGTCGAGCAGCGGTTTCGTCTCCTCGGTCACGTCGGGGTCCTCGAGCCAGGCGTCGTGGAAGGTCTCGATCAGCTTCGCGTAGAGCTCGGGGTCGGTCTCGACGTCGACCGGAGTGCCTTTGTAGAAGCCCTTGAGGTCGAGCGAGTCGACCGCGCCGGTCTCGGCCAGCGCCGCGATCAGCCCGTCGTCCCAGTCGTTCGCGGGGTCGAGCTTGAAGCGCAGCGTCGGGTAGGCGGCGAGGCGCGCCAGCAGAGGGTCGATCGAGGAGCGCTCCCCCTCCTGCCAGCTGGCCAGCCGCATCGAGTTGACGAAGCTCACCGGCCGCGGTTCGCGCCCGAGCGCCTCGGCGAGGCTGGTCCCCGCCTGCCGCAGCGCCAGGTCGAGCGCCGCCGACTCGAAGGCCCAGCGGCGGTAGTCGCGGGAGACGTCTTCGCGCACCGGCGGGCCGGCCGGGAAGAGGTCGATGCCGTCGAGGCGGTCGGAGAACGCGGCGAAGGTGGACTTTCCGGTGAGCCCCTCCGCCGGCCCGTGGTCCTGCTGGCCGATGTGGTCGATCGCGTCGTAGACGACGTCCTCGCCGACGCCCTCGTGGCCCCCGCCGCGCAGCTTGACGATCGTCGTCAGCCGTTCCATCGGCCCCCAGTCGACGCTCAGCCCATCGAACTCGCAGCTCTCGATCTCCAACGGCAAGTCCGCGATGGCGTCGAAGCTGGGCACGTCCGCAGCGTAGAGGAGGAGTCGGGTGAGGGTCGGCGGACAAAAGCGGGGAGTGTCCGGCGACCCTCACCCGACTCCTCCCACCGCGGGCCGGGAGGCCTCAGCGCGTCACCCTCAGCGTTTTCAGCTCGCGGTCGCTGCCGCCGCGGACGTAGCCGCCATGCGCCACGCTTTCCTGGATGAAGTCGAGCGTCTCTGGGGTAAGCCGCTCGCCCGGGAGGACGTTGGGGATACCTGGCGGATATGCCGCCAGCCCCTCGGCGGCGATCCGGCCGGCAGCGGCGTCGAAGGGCACTACCTCTTGTGGGCCTAGGAAGGCTTCGCGCGGGGTCAGCACCAGCTCGCCCCAGGGCGGCGCCGGCGCCAGCTTCTCATCCGGCGCCCCCGCCGTTTCCTCCAGCTCGGCGACCGCCCTGCGCAGACCCTCCGCCAACCGGTCGCCCGCCAGCTCGGCGCTCTCGCCGACCCCGAAGATCGCGACGACGACGTTGCCCGAGTAGAGCTCGAGGTCGAGGCCCGCCGTGTGGAAGGCGGTTTTCCAGAGGCGCTGGGCGCTCGAGCCGGTGCCGCGTACGTCGATTCCCAGTCGCATCGGGTCCCAGCCCGCCACGCCGGGCTGGCCCACGAGCCGCTCGTCAAGCACGTCGAGGCCGGGGATCTCGCGGATCCGCTCGCGCGTCTCCGCGATCGCCCCCAGCGCCTGCTCGAGCAGCTCCTTGCCGTGGACGTAGATCTGCCGCCGCGCCGCGTCGAGCGAGCCGGAGAGGAGGCCGCTCGGGCTCGTCGTCTCGACCAGGCTGACGCAGCGGTCGACGATCGCCCCGTCGATCCGCCCGCCCTTTCCCAGGTGCAGCATCGCCGCCTGGGTGAGGCTGCCGACGATCTTGTGGGTCGAGGAGGTGACGAGATCGGCGCCGGAGGAGAGCGCGTCCGGCGGCAGCTCGGGGTGGAAGCGGAGATGGGCGCCCCAGGCCTCGTCGACGACCAGCGGCACCCCGCGCGAGTGCGCCACCTCGGCGAGGGCGGCGACGTCGGCGCAGGCGCCGAAGTAGGTCGGCGAGACGACCATCGCCGCCACCGCCCCGGGGGTCGCGTCCAGCGCTGCTCCGAGCGAGTCCGGCGTCAAGCCGTGAGCGATCCCCAGCTCGGGGTCGATCTGCGGCGAGACGAAGGTCGGTCGCAACCCGCTGAGGACGAGGCCGTCGATCACCGAGGAGTGGACGTTGCGCTGGACCACCACCCGGCTGCCGAGGTGCGCGAGCGCCATGCAGGTCGCGTGGTTGCCCTGCGAGGCGCCGTTGACCAGGAACCAGGAGCGCGCCGCCCCCCACGCCTCGGCGGCCAGCTGCTGCGCCTGCTGGAAGGGCGTCGGTTCGGGGCCGACGTCGACGCCTTCGGTGACCGAGGGGATGTCGTTGCGCAGACCTGCCTCGCCGACGAGCTCGACCATCGCCGGGTCGGCGCCGATGCCCCCCTTGTGGCCCGGGACCTGGAAGCGGCCGGTCTCGAGCTCCGCGTAGGCGAGCAGGGCGTCGACGTATGGAGTCGACTCCTGACCGCCGTGACCGGACATCGAGCCGAGTCTACGGACCAGGCCCCCGCGCCCGGGCAGGCGCTTTTGCAAACCAGTGGTTGACAAAGTCGCCTCGCATCTTTGGAATTCGGCGATGCGCCACACGCGCCTGGGCTACTGGATCGAGGAGGCGGGCGAGGTCGAGCCGCGGCCGCCGCTTGCCGGCCCGCTCGAGGCGGACCTCCTGGTGGTCGGCGGCGGCTACACCGGGATGTGGACCGCCTGGTACGCGCGGCAGCTTGAGCCGGATGCGCGGGTGGTCCTGCTCGAGTCCGAGCCGCTCTGCGGCCGCGGCCCGAGCGGTCGCAACGGCGGCTTCTGCAATGCGATGTGGTTCCAGCTCGCCTCGATGCGGGACCGCTGGGGAGCGACCGGGGCGCTGGCGGTTGCCCGCGCCGCGCAGGAGGCGGTCGGGCGGGTCGGGCGCTTCTGCGAGCAGCATGGGGAGGACGCCTGGTTCCGGCCGGCGGGCTACGTGCAGGTCTCGACCGCTCCCGCGCACGACGGCGTCTGGTCGCGCGCGGTCGATGCCTGCCGCGGGCTCGGCGTCCCGGAGATGCTGCAGCCGTTGAGCCAGACCGAGGTGGCCGAGCGCTGCAAGTCGCCGGCATTCCGCGGCGGCGCCGTCTCGCCCACCTCGGCGACCGTGCAGCCGGCGCGCCTGGCGCTCGGGCTGCGCGAGCAGCTGCTCGTGGCGGGCGTGGAGGTCTTCGAGTCCTCGCCGGTGCGCTCGTTCCGCGAAGGGGGCGACGGCGTCGAAGCGAGGACGGCAAGCGGATCGGTGCGTGCCGGGCGCGGCGTGCTGGCGATCGGCGCTGCCGCCAAGGGCCGGCACGGCCCGCTGCGCGGCCGCCTCACCGTCGCCTCCTCCCACATCGTCCTCACCGAGCCCGTTCCCGACGTGCTCGAGGAGATCGGCTGGACCGGCGGCGAGTGCATCACTGACGCCCGCGCGCTCCTCCACTACTTCCGCACCACCCCCGACGGCCGCATCGCCTTCGGCTGGGGCGGCGGCCGAATTCAGATGGGCGCCCGCACCCACGGCCGCGCCGAGCTCGACGCCGCCGTCGTCGCCGCGGCAGCCGACGACCTGCACCGCTGCTTCCCGACCCTCCGCGGCCGCCGCATCACCCACGCCTGGGGCGGCCCGATCGACGCCTCCCCGACCCACCTCCCCGCCGTCCGCACCCTTCCCCACCGCCGCGCCTTCGTCGCCGCCGGCTACACCGGCAACGGCGTCGGCCCCTCCAACATGGTGGGCCGAACCCTCGCCTCCCTGGCCCTCGGCCGCGAGGACGAGCACACCCGCCTCGCCTTCGTCGACCCGAAGACCCCCCGCATCCCCCCCGAGCCCTTCCACTGGCTAGGCGGCGAATCGATCCGCCTAGCCATCCTCAAAAAGGAACAAGCCGAGATGCAGGGCCGCCGACCCGGCCGAGTCGCCTCAGCTGTCTCCAAGATCCCCGAGCTGATCGGCTTCCACATCGGCCGGTAGCCATATCGCCTGTTGTAGGAGGAGTGGGTGTCACTCGAGCTGACGGATACTCAAAAAGCCGACCTAATTAGGTCGGCTTTTGTCAGAGCGAGTGACACCCACTCCTCTCCCACGCTAAGTCGCAGCCGGAGCACCTGCCGCCACTCCGAACCCCGCCTCCTGTTCAGGTCGAACCGAAGCCATCTTTTCCGCTCGCCGTTGCTGCCACGTCGCGAAGCCCATGGCGGCGACGGTGAAGGAGAAGAGGATCATCGCGATGACGTTGACTTCGACGGGGATGCCGCGCTGGGCGGCGCCGAAGATGTAGAGGGGGAAGGTCACGGTGGTGCCGGAGTTGAAGTTGGAGATGACGAAGTCGTCGATCGAGAGGGCGAAGGCGAGCATGGCGGCGCCGAAGATGCCGGGCATGATCAGGGGCAGGGTGACCAGGCGGAAGGTCTGGACGGGGCTGGCGCCGAGGTCCCTCGCGGCCTCCTCCAGGCTGCGGTCGAAGCCGATCAGGCGCGAGCGCACCACGACTACCACGAAGCTGATGCAGAACATGACGTGGGCGATCAGCAGCGTTTCGAAGCCGAGGCTGAACCAGGGGATGATGAGGAAGAAGGAGAGCAGCGCCGCCCCCATCACGACCTCGGGCGTTGCCATCGGGATCACGATCAGGAAGTTCGCCAGGCGCCGCCCGCGGAACTGGTGGCGGACCAGGGCGAGCGCCATCATCGTCCCCACCGCCGTCGAGATCGCCGTCGCCAGCAGCGCCAGTTTGAGGCTGGTCAGCAGCGCTTCGTTCAGTTCGGGACGGCTGAAGGCGTGGGCCCAGTGTTCGAGCGTGAAGCCGACCCAGGTGTAGTTGTAGCGGCCCTGCGGGTTGTTGAAGGAGAAGAGCAGGATCACGGCGATCGGCAGCAGCAGGTAGACGACGACCAGCGCGGCGACGATGTTGACCGCGTGCTCGCGCAGCCAGCGCCAGGCGCGCGCTCCCCGGCTCTCCATCAGACCGCCTCCTCACCCATCAGCGCCTCCGAGCCGGCGAAGCGGATGTAGACGACGACGGCGACCATGATCAGCGCCATCAGCACGAAGGAGAGCGCCGCCGCCGATGGGTAGTCGGCCTGGCTCAGGTAGAGCGACTGGATCACGTTGCCGATCATCCGGTTGCCGGCGCCGCCGAGGAACTGGGCGTTGACGTAGTCGCCCGCCGCCGGGATGAAGGTCAGCAGCGTGCCGGCGACGATCCCCGGCGCCGAGAGCGGCAGCGTCACCCGCAAGAAGCTCTGCGTCGCCGATGAGTAGAGGTCCTTCGCCGCCTCGATCAGCCCCGCGTCGATCCGCTCCAGGCTGGCGTAGATCGGCAGGATCATGAACGGCAGGAAGTTGTAGGTGAGCCCGGCGATCACCGCCCAGCTGGTGGCGAGGATGTGGCCGCTCGGCGCCAGCCCGATCGCGTGGAGGAATTCGGTCACCGGGCTTTCGTCGGAGAGGATCGTCTCCCAGGCGATCGTCCGGATCAGGTAGGTGGTGAAGAACGGGGCGACCACCGCGAACAGCATCACGTTGCGCCAGCGCCCGGCCTTGAAGGCGATCGCGTAGGCGAGCGGATAGGCGATCAGCAGCGCCAGCACCGTCGCCGCGCCGGCGTAGTAGAAGGAGCGGACGAACTGCGTGTCGTAGGCCGAGAGGGCTTCGCTGTAGTTCGACCAGTTCCAGTCGAATTCGAGGCTGCCGACGACCCCCGACTCGAGCGAGAGTTTCGCCATGTAGTACAGCGGGACGACGAAGAAGACGAGAAGCCAGATCGTCCCCGGCCCGAGCAGGAAGTAGGGGACGATCCGGCGTCGCATCAGCTCACCCGTTGAGCACCGCGTCGAACGCTTTGATCACGTTCTGTTCCTCTTCGCCTTCCAGCACCGGCGTCCCCGAGCAGTTCTTGGTGAACGATTCGCTCGGGAAGATCAGCTGGTTCTTCGCCAGTTCCGGATCGCGCTTGGCGAGGACTTCCTTCACCCCTTCGACCGGCGTCACGTAGTTGACGTATTCGGCGATGTTGGCCTGGACTTCGGGCTCGTAGACGTAGTTCATGAACGCCTCGGCCGCCGTCGGGTTCGGCGCGCCGATCGGGATCACCATGTCTTCGGACCAGAGCATGCAGCCCTCGGTCGGCATCCGCCATTCCAGGTTCGGGTTGTCTTCCTGCAGCTGCACCGCGTCGCCCGACCAGCCGATCACCGCGACCGCGTCGCCGCTGGTCAGGTCACGCGCGTAGTCGTTGCCGGTGAAGCGCCGAATCTGCCCGGATTCGGCCGCCCCCTTGATTTTTTCGATCGCCGACATCCAGTCCGATTCGCTGGCTTCGTTGGGGTCGACGCCTTCGCACTTCATCACCAGCGGCACGGTTTCGCGCACTTCGTTGAGGAAGTCGACTTTGCCCTTGTACTTCGGGTCGAAGAGGTCGCAGATCGACTTCACGTCCGGGGCGGTTTCCTTGTTGACGATGATCCCGGTCATCCCGCTCTGCCACGGGGCCGTCCAGTCGCGGTTGGGATCGAACTGCGGGTGCTGGAGGCTCGCGACCAGGTTCTTTTCGACTTCCGGCAGGCCGGCTTTGTCGAATTCCTGCAGGTAGCCGAGCTGGTGCATTTTCACCACCATGTAGTCGGCGAGGACGAAGATGCTGCGGCCGCCCGATTCGCCCCGGGCCAGCAGCGGCTGCATCTTGTTGAAGAATTCTTCGTTGGAGTTGATGTCCTCGATGTATTTGACCTTGACCCCGGTGGCCTTTTCGAACGCCGGCACGGTGCCTTTGTCGATGTAGAGCGGCCAGTTGGAGATCGTCAGCTCGCCCGAGGGCTTACCTTCGAGCTTCACCTTCGGCGCTTCCTTTTCGCCGCCGCCGCCTTCGATGCCGCCGCCCCCGCCGCCGCCGCAGGCGGCGAGCCCGAGGGCGAGCGTCGCCGCGGCGACGAGGGCGGCAACCAGGGCGGTGATCCTGCGCGGGTCCTTCTTGGTGCTCACCATCGGGTCAACCTCCGTGCGTGGTTTCCAGTTGCGACTGGTCGGCGGCACCGGCGGCACCGTCGGTGGGGGCGGCCGCTCCGTTGGGCGACTCGCGGACGAGGTGCATGTGCTCGGGCTCCCAGCTGAGGGCGACGCGGGCGCCGCCGCCCGGCAGCCGCTGCCGTTCGGCCTCGTCGGCGTTGGGGACGAGGACGGTCATCCGCACTCCCGCGCCGAGGTCGACCGCGATCTGGGTCGCGGTGCCGAGGTAGAGCGAGCTGGCGACGATTCCTTCCACCCGCGGCTGGTCGGCGGGGCCGTGGCCGTTTTCGCCGAGCTCGACCCGGAGCTTCTCCGGCCGGACCACGGCGTGGCAGCGGTCGCCGGGCGCGAAGCCGCCGGTGCCGGTGGCGATCGTCTGGCCCTGGTCGAGCTTGATCTCGTGCGGGCCGGTCACCGTCGCCGGCATCAGGTTGGAAACGCCGATGAAGCTGGCGACGAAGGTGCTCGCCGGACGGGCGTAGACTTCCTCCGGCGCCGCGACCTGCTCGACCCGGCCGCGGTTCATCACCGCGATCCGGTCGCTCATCGTCAGCGCCTCCTCCTGGTCGTGGGTGACGTAGACGAAGGTGATGCCGACGTCGCGCTGGATCCGCTTCAGCTCGACCTGGAGTTCCTTGCGCAGTTTCAGGTCGAGCGCGCCGAGCGGCTCGTCGAGGAGGAGGACCTTCGGCAGGTTGACGAGCGCCCGGGCGAGGGCGACGCGCTGCTGCATGCCTCCTGAGAGCATCGAGGGCCGGCGCTTTCCCTCGCTCGCCAGTCCGACCCGCTCGAGCTCGGCCGCGACCCGCTGCCTGATCTCCGCCCTGCCGACCCTCTTGCGCCTCAGCCCGAAGGCGACGTTGTCCTCGACGCTGAGGTGGGGGAAGAGGGCGTAGCTCTGGAAGACCGTGTTCGTCGGGCGCTTGTGCGGCGGCAGGTGCGCCACGTCGGAGCCCTCGATCCGGATCTCGCCTTCGGTCGGCCGCTCGAAGCCGGCGATCATCCTCAGCGTCGTCGTCTTGCCGCAGCCGCTCGGGCCGAGCAGGGTGAAGAACTCTCCCCGCGCCAGATCAAGGTCGAGGTCGTCGACCGCGGCCAGCTCGTCGAAGCGCTTGGTCACTCCGCGCAGCTCGACGCTCGAGGTCTCTCCGTGGGCGTCCATCAAAGATCCATCGGTCTCCTGTAGTCGCGGAGTCACTACCCGGATGAGCGGCTCTGTACCAGCGACGGTAAGCCCCGGTGGAGGGCCGCGCAAGGGGCGGATGTCCTAAAAGAACAGGTCCAACTTGTACAGGTTGGACAAGTCACCTGTCCGGCCTTGACCCAAAGACCACTTGCGATTGTCGGAATCGGGGGCTAGCTTTGTCCATAACGTCGTAACTGGAGAGGAGGGCCCTATGGCCACCGCGTCGCAAGCGCCGGCAGGAACCGATCTGCAGCAGCTGGCCCGCCAGCACCTGTGGTTGCACTTCTCGAGGATGGGCGCCTACGGCCCCGACCACGAGATCCCGATCATCACCCGCGCCGACGGCTGCTACGTCTACGACGAGCACGGCAACCGCTACCTCGACGGCCTCTCCGGCCTCTTCTGCGTCAACGCCGGCCACGGCCGCACCGAGTACGGCGAGGCTGCGATGCGGCAGATGGAAGAGCTCGACTTCTACACGCTCTGGAGCTACGCGCACCCGAAGGCGATCGAACTGGCGGCGCGGATCGCCGCGCTGGCGCCGGGCGACCTCAACCGGGTCTTCTTCACCTCGGGCGGCTCGGAGGCGGTCGAGTCGGCGCTGAAGCTCGCCCGCAACTACCACCGCGTCCACGGCAAAGGCCAGAAGCACAAGGTGATCGCCCGAGAGGTCGCCTACCACGGCACCTCCTTCGGCGCCCTCTCCGCCACCGGCATCACCGACCTGCGCAGCCAGTTCGAGCCGCTGACGCCGGGCGGCTGCCACGTCCCCAACACCAACATCTACCGCTGGCCGGAGGACCGCGACCCGCTCTGGGCGGCCGACGCGATCGAGGAGCGGATCGTCTTCGAGGGCCCCGAGACCGTCGCCGCGGTGATCCTCGAGCCGGTCCAGAACGCCGGCGGCTGCTTCGTCCCGCCCGACGGCTACTTCCAGCGGGTGCGCGAGATCTGCGATCAGTACGACGTGCTGATGATCTCCGACGAGGTGATCTGCGCCTGGGGCCGCCTCGGCCATTACTTCGGCTGCGAACGCTTCGACTACGTGCCCGACATGATCACCGTCGCCAAGGCGCTGACCTCGGCCTACGCGCCGATGGGCGGCGTGATCGTCTCCGACACGGTGGCCGAGCCGTTCATGCAGGGCACCGCCTCCTTCGCCCACGGCTTCACCTTCGCCGGCCACCCGATCGCCGCGGCGATCGCGATGGCCAACCTCGACGTCTACGCGCGCGAGGACCTCTGCGGCCACGTGCTCCGCAAGGAGCCCGAGCTCCGGCAGATGCTGGAGTCCCTGCACGACCTGCCGATCGTCGGCGACGTGCGCGGCGCCGGCTACTTCCAGGCGGTCGAGCTGGTCAAGGACAAGGAGACGAAGGAGAGCTTCGACCACGAGGAGAGCGAGAAGCTGCTGCGCGGCTTCCTCTCCGGCGAGCTCTACAAGCGGGGGCTGATCTGCCGCGCCGACGACCGCGGCGACCCGGTCGTGCAGCTGGCGCCGCCGCTGATCGCGGACACCGAGCAGTTCGAAGAGATCCACGACATCCTTCGCGCGGTGCTCTCGGATGCCTGGGAGCAGGTAGTTCGGTAGGAGCGAAAGATGCTCACCGTCCAGAGCCTCCTCGACGAACTCGGCCTCGAGTTGGCCGCGGGGGCCGACGCCGCTGCCGCGCCGGTCCGCTGGGTCCACATCTCCGAGCTGCAGGACCCGACGCCCTGGCTCTCCGGCGGCGAGCTGATGCTGACGACCGGCATCCCACTCGACTCCGCCGCCAGGCAACGAGCTTTCGTCCGCATCCTCGCCGACCGCAATCTGGCCGGACTCGGCCTGGGGACCGGGTTCAGCCACAAGTCCCTCCCCAAGGCCCTGGTCGACGAGGCGGAGAAGCGGGGCTTCCCGCTCTTCGAGGTGCCCTACTCGGTGCCGTTCATCGCGATCACCGAGAAGGCCTTCACGCGCCTGGTCAACGAGCAGTACGAGGTGCTGCAGCGGGGGATCGCCGTGCAGAGGCGGTTGGAGCGGCTGGTGCTGGAGGAGCGGGGGCTGGAGGAAATCGCCGCCACCATCGCCTCCGCCGTGGGCGGCACCGTCGCGATCCTCGACGCCCGCGGCGAGCGCCTCGCCGGGCGCGGCTTCCGCCGCCAGCTCTCGACCGAGGCGATCGCCGCAATCCGCAAGGAAGCGCTGAGCCACGCCGGCGACGGTCACCCCTTCGTCCCCTCGCACCCGACCGTGCAGGGACGGGCGCTGGCCCACCCGGTGATCTCCCCCGGCGGCGGGCCGCCGCAGGCCTGGGTGGTGATCGTCCGCGACTCCGGCGGGCTCGGCGACTTCGAGCGGCTGATCCTGCAGCAGGCGGTGGCGGTGGTGGCGCTGGAGCTGATGCGCAGGCGCGTCGCGCAAGAGACCGAGAGGCGGCTGGCCGGGGACGTGCTGGCGGCCGCGCTCGGCGGGCGGATGGACCCGACCGAGCTGCGCCGCCGGCTCGAGCCGTTCGGGATCGGCGAGGAGGCGGCGGTGCTGGTCTTCTCGCTCGGCGATCCGGGCGAGGCGGCGGGGGCGCTGGAAGCGGCGCTCGCCGCCGACGCCTGCCCGGCCGTCGTCGCCCCCCACAGCAATGGCGGCCGAGAGCTGCTCTGCGCGGTTATCGACTGCGCCGAACGCGACCCGATCGAGGTCGCCGGCGCGGCGCGGACGACACTGGCTCGCGAGCGCGGTGCGGTGCGGGCGGCCGCCAGCCGCCCGGCGCCCCCGGAGCGCCTGCGCCACTCCTTCCACGAGGCGCGCTGCGCCCTGGAGGCGACCGCGTTCGAGAACGGCACCGCCCCCGAGGTCGCCTCCTGGCGCGACCTCGGCGCCTTCACGCTGCTGCTCTCGATCCAGGACGACGAGGCGCTGCGGCTGTATTGCGACACCGTGCTCGGCCCGATCGAAGAGGGCGATGAGGAGTACGGGGGCGAGCTTCAGCGCTCGCTCGCCGCTTTTATCGAGGAGAACGGCCAGTG
>DASTTQ010000024.1:0-19504 GCA_035760065.1 Solirubrobacterales bacterium | reverse complement strand
GCCAGACACTCAACCACGAGCCATTGGCGAGTGGTGTCTGGAGAGGGGCACACGACCCCCTCCCAAGAGTGAGGCACTTAGACTCCGCTGAGTGAGCGACGACGTCCAGACTCAGGAGCGCGACGCGGAGGAGACGCGGCTCGAAGTCGAGCTGATCGAGCGCCGCGAAGCGGCGCTGGCGCACGTGGTCAAGTTCGGCGACCCGGTGCTGAAGAGCAAGGCATCGCCGGTGGTCAACTTCGGCCCCGAGCTGCGCGCGGATGTCGAGCGGATGTTCGCGATCATGCGCGACGGCCTCGGCGTCGGCCTCGCCGCGACCCAGGTCGGGACGCTGCGCCGCGTGCTCGTCTTCCAGGCCGGTCCCGACGCGCCGCCGAGCGCCCTCGTCAACCCCGAGATCGAGTGGGCCTCGGGCGAGACCGCGGTCGCCGAGGAGGGCTGCCTCAGCCTGCCGGGGGTGACGATGGACGTCGAGCGCCCGCTGTACGCGCGCTTCAGCGGCCGCGACGTCGAGGGTGCGCCGACCGCGATCGAGGCCGCCGGCCTCGAGGCGCGGGTCCTCCAGCACGAGATCGACCACCTCGACGGTGTCCTGATCCTCGACCGCACCAGCCGCGACCAGCGCAAGGCGGCGCTGCGGGCGCTGCGCGAGGGCGGCAGCTACAGCCCCTCCGCCGAGGAAGAGATCGGCGAGGAGGGCGAGCTGCGCGAGCCCCGCACCGACGCGTGAGGACCGCCTACCTCGGGACCTCGGAGTTCGCCGCCACGGTCCTGCGCCGCCTGGCCGGCTCGCCGCACCGCCCGGCGCTGGTGGTGACGCCGCCGGACCGGCGCCAGGGCCGCGGCCGAAAGGTCGCGCCGCCGCCCGCGGCGGTCGCGGCCGGCGAGCTGGGCCTCGACCTGCTGCAGGCCGAGAACGTAAACGAGGAGGGGGCGCTGGAGCGGATCCGCGCCGCCCGGCCCGAGGCGGTGCTGGTCTGCGCCTTCGGCCAGCTGATCCGCGAGCCGCTGCTCTCCGAGTTCCCGATGCTGAACGTGCACCCCTCGCTGCTGCCGCGCTGGCGGGGCGCCGCCCCGATCGAGCGGGCGATCATGGCCCGTGACTCGACCACCGGCGTCTGCGTGATGGAGGTGACGGCAGGTCTCGACTCCGGCCCGGTGGCGATTTGCGAGGAGGTGGCTGTCGAGCCGGAGGAGGACTTCGCCGGGCTCTCTGCGCGCTTGGCCGAGCTCGGCGGGGAGCTGCTGGTGCGCTCCCTTGACCTGCTGGCCGAAGGCGCGCTCGAGCTTACCGAGCAGGACGAGGACGGCGTTACCTACGCGGAGAAGATCGACGCGGCCGAGCGGCGCCTCGACCCGTCCCGTCAGGCGGCCGAGCTGGCCGCGAACGCGCGCGCGCTCAACCCGCACGTCGGCACCTATCTGGAGACCCGCGACGGCGGGCGGCTCGGCGTCCTCCAGGCCACCGCCGTGGACGAGGATGTCGCGCCCGGTCGTCTGGAGGCGCGCGACGGCGTCCTCCTGCTCGGCTGCGACGGGGGGGCGCTGCGGCTCGACGTCGTCCAGCCGCCCGGGGGCAAGCCGATGGCCGCCGACGCCTACCTCCGCGGGCACCAGCTGCCGGAGCTATGAGCCGAGCCTCCGGCCGGGTCTCGCCGGCACGCGCGCTCGCCTACGCCGTCGTCCGCGCCACCTTCGAGGAGGACGCCTTCACCGATCGCGCCTTCCGCGCCGAGGCCGACCGGGTCGACATCGGGGGGCGTGACCGGGCCCAGGCGCAGCGGCTCGCCTACGGCGCCGTCCAGCGACGCGGCACCGGCGACGTCGCGATCGAGCGCCTCGCCGGTCGCTCGACCCGCCTCCTCGACCCGCCGGTCCTCGCGGCGCTGCGCCTCGGCCTGTACGAGCTGCTCTTCGCCGACGCCACCCCCGACCACGCCGCCGTCGACCAGGCGGTCGAGCTGGTCAAGGCCGCTGGCGCCGGCCACGCCTCGGGCTTCGTCAACGCGATCCTGCGGCGGGCGGCCCGGGAGAGGCATCACCTGGTCGAGTCCCTGCTCGGCGACGACTCGACGCCGGTTGCCGCTGCGGTAGCCGACTCTGTCCCGCGATGGCTGGCGGAGATGTGGTGGCGGGAGCTGGGCAAGGAGGCGGCGCGCTCGACCCTCGCCGCCTGCAACGAGCGGGTCGAGGTGGCGATGCGGGTCAACCTGCTCCGCACTGCGCGCGAGGAGATGCTGGCACGACTGACGGGGGTCGAAGTGGACGCGCACCCCGCCGAAGCCGACTGGCCACTCGCCGCACCCGAGATGCTGGTGATCGACGGCCGCGTCGGCGAGTCGGTGCCGAAGGCGATCGAGGCCGGCGAGCTGACCCCGCAGAGCCGCGGCTCCGCCGCCGTGGTCGAGGTCCTCGACCCGCAGGAGGGCGAGCACGTCCTCGACCTCTGTGCCGGGCCCGGGATCAAGACCGGCCAGATCGCCGAGCGGATGGGCGACCGGGGCGAGGTGATCTCGGTCGAGCTCGACCCGACCCGCGCCGGGGAAGTCGCCGCCCAGGCGCGCCGCCTCGGCCTCCGCAGCGTCACCGTGATCGAGGCCGACGCGACCGAGGCGGGCATGGCGACGGGCTTCGACCGGGTCCTCCTCGATGCTCCTTGCTCCGATCTCGGCACTCTCGCCTCCCGTCCCGACGCCCGCTGGCGCAAGTCGCCCGCGCTGATCGAGCGCCTGGTCCCGATCCAGGACCGGCTGCTGCGCAACGCCGCCGCCGTGCTGCGCCCGGGCGGGACCCTCGTCTACTCGACCTGCACGATCTCCCGCCGCGAGAACGAGGAGCGGGTCGCCGCCCTGCTCGAGGCCTCGACAGCCGGGGACGTGCCGCCGCTGCAACTCGACGATCTCGGCGCCCGCGTTTCGCACCTCTTGTCACCCGCGGAGCCACGCTGCCTGCAGCTGCGCCCCGACCGCGATCGCACGACGGGATTCTTCATCGCCCGCCTGACCCGCAATGATTAGAGGCGTGAGCCACCCCAACCAGTCAGCCTCGGGGGACTCGAATCCCCTGGGCCGAGCCCCCTGTCCGAATTGCGGCGAGCCCTGGCTGCGCCCGACCCAGCTGCCGGGCCGGCTGCGCTGCGTCAACTGCCTCAGTCGCTTCGAACTCGTCTCCCAGTGCCCCAACTGCGGCGAGCATCAGACGATCGCCCGCATGACCAACACCGCCGATATGGAATGCCAGACCTGCGGAGCATCCATGCTTCGGTCGGCATAGCGCCGAACGGTCCTCTAGGTTCCAGCCGATGAGCGAGCGGATGCGAGAATTGCTTGCGGAGCCGCGGGTCGCGCCGTCGATCCTCTCGGCGAACATGGGGCGGCTCGGGGCGCAGGTCGAAGAGGTGATGGACGCGGGCGCGCGGGTGATCCACTTCGACGTGATGGACGGCCACTTCGTGCCGCCGATCACGATCGGGCCGCTGGTCCTGAGCGGGATCGCCGACCAGGTCCACGACGTCGGCGGAGTCGTCGACGTCCACCTGATGATCGAGAACCCTGAACGGCAGATACCGGAATTCGCCAAGGCTGGAGCCGACTCGATCACCTTCCATTACGAGGCCACTCCCCATGCCAACCGCCTCCTACACTCGATCCGAGAGCTGGGTTGCGGCGCTGGGCTCGCGATCAATCCGGCGACCCCGGTGGAGGGCGTGGCCGAGTTGCGCGGCTACGCTGACCTGGTCCTCTGTATGACCATCAACCCCGGCTGGGGCGGTCAACAACTGCTCGACAGTTCGTTCGACAAGATCGAGCGCCTAATCCCTCTTGTCGGCAAAGCGCCGATTGAGGTGGACGGCGGCGTGGATGTCGATACGGCCGGCCCGCTGGCCGCCGCAGGAGCCAAGCTCTTCGTCGCCGGCTCAGCCATCTTCGGAGCCGACGATGCCGCCGCCGCCTACAAGGCGGTAGCTGCCGCCGTGGGCGCATCCTGAGCTGAAATCAGCTGTCGATGGGAGGGCGGGTGCCCCCTCTTCAGACACTCAACCGCGAGCCATAGGCGAGCGGTGTCTGGAGAGGGGGCACCCGCCCTCCATCAACCACGCGCAATCAGGGCTCCCGTGACCTCTTGCCACCAGGCTCTTTCGGAGCCGTCGGTGTCGGGTCGGGCGGCGCGGGCCTCGCACCAATCGGCCAGGGACCTGCGCCCGCCGATGGCGACGACACCGGCTCCGATCACCGCATAGCGGCCATCGGCTAGCGCAAGGAGATAGTCGCCCCGCTCGCCGCGGCTACGGAGAATGCCGGCGACGGGGATCCCGTCGATCTCCTCGCCGAGGTCGCCGCCCCCGCGTGCCGGCCGCACGGTGAAGACCTGAGAGGCGGCGCGGCGCGGGAGGGGCGGGGGCGTTGGTTTGCCGATCGGTCCCTCGGCCCAGCGTTTGGTCAGGGTCTCGACTTCCTCGCGCAGCTCGCCGCGGACGAGGATGTGAAGCTCGTCGCCTGCTTTCAGCTCGGTCGATCCCCGGGGTGGGATGGCGCTGCCTTCGCGGACGATCACGTTGACCAGCGCCTCGCGCGGCAGCTCCAGGTCGCGCACCGGGTGCCCGGCGGCGGCGGCGCCGGGCGGGAGCCGGTAGGCGATCACCTCGCCGCCCAGGCGCCGGATCCGTCCCGACTCGAGCAGCCGCCGCGGCAGCGCCGGCTCGTCGGTGGTGAGGCCGAGCCATTTCGCCAGTGGCTCGAAGCTGGCTCCCTGGACCAGGGTCGAGCTGACGACGACGAAGAAGACGATCGAGAAGAGTTCGTCGCCGCCGCCGATCCCCGCTACGACCGGGAAGGTGGCGAGCCAGATCGGCGTGGCACCGCGCAGGCCGGCCCAGCCGAGCATCAGCCGCTCGCGGGCGTTCAGCGGGGCCAACGCGGTGGCGGCGAAGGTCGCGACCGGGCGGGCGAGGAGGATCAGCACCGCCGAGAGGGCCAGTGCCTCGAGGGCGACGTCGTCGAGACTGGAGGGGAAGACGAGCAGCCCCAGCATGATGAAGAGGGCGATCTGGGCGACCCAGCCGAGGCCCTGGTGGAAGGCGACGACCGTGCGCTGAGCCGGGATCCGCCCCGACCCGAGGGCGAGCGCGGTCAGGTAGACGGCGAGGAAGCCGGAGCCGTGGGCGACCTCGGCGAGGCCGTAGGCGAGGGCCGCGATCGCGGTCGTCGCCACGGGGTAGATGCCGTCGCTGGGCAGTCGGATGCGATCCAGCGCCGCCACCGCGAGCCGTCCCAGACCGACGCCGATCGCGGTCCCGAGGGCCAGTTTCAGCCCCAGCAGCCCGGCCATGTCGGCGATGCCGTAGCCCGGCTGCTGTATCCATTCGATGAAGCCGATCACCAGCAGCAGCGCGACCGGGTCGTTCATCCCCGACTCGCCCTCGAGCGTGCGGGCGAGGCGCTTCTCCAGGGTCGAGCGGCGCAGGACGGCGAAGATCGCGGCCGAGTCGGTGGCGGCGACCGCGGCCCCGACCAGCATCCCTTCCAGGGTGTCGAGCTCGAAGAGGAACTTGGCGGCGAAGCCCGCGATCACGGCGGTGATCGCCGTCCCGACCGTCGCCAGCGAGGCCGCCGTGCCCAGCACCGGCCGGACCTCCGACCAGCCCGCGGTCAGGCCGCCCTCGAAGAGGATGAGGACGAGGGCGATCGTCCCCAGGGTCCGCGCCAGCTCGGCGTCGTCGAAGTGGATGCCGCCGATTCCCTCCGAGCCGGCGAGCATCCCCAGCCCGAGGAAGAGCAGCAATCCCGGCACCCGCAGGCGGTCGGCGAGCAGCGCCCCGACGATCCCGGCCGCCAGGAGCGCGCCGGCGATCAGGATCAGGTGGGCGTCGTGGGCACCGATGCGGCGACCCTAGCGTTGGAGGGGGCGGGTGCCCCTCTGCCGGCGACCGTATGTCCCAAAGGGACCATCGGGGTCATCGACGTGACCCAAAGCCTCCGTCAGAGGGGCACCCGCCCCTAAACGTTCTCGTCGATCGAGGCCAGGCGCAGCTCGAGTTCCTCGGTCGAGCCCTCGCGGGGGATGTCCTCGGCCCGTTCGTGCGGGTAGCGGTAGGCGAGGTAGAGGAGCGAGAAGAGGACCCCGGCGGTGAGGGCGAAGCCGATCTCGACGCGGCGGAACTCGTCGCCGACGATCGGCAGGAAGTTCCAGGCGATGAAGAAGGCGGCGCAGCCGAGCCAGCGGGCGGCGGCCCGGCGCACCTGGCCCTGGGCGACGCACGCCTGGTTGAGCGTGACCGAGCCGAGATAGAGCCCCATCCCCAGCGTCACCAGCAGCAGCCCGGGGCGGTCGTAGGTGAACTTCTTGCTGAAGGCGATCTGCATCAGGTGCGGGCCGGCGATCAGGACGACCAGCGCGGTGAAGGCGGCGAATGCGCCGACGCCGAGGAGGACGCCGCGGACCGAGCGGTGGAACTCGCGCTCGCTGCCGGGCTCCTTCGAGGTGTGGAGGCTGGTGAGGTGGGGGAGGATGCTGGTCGAGACCGCCTGGAAGAGCTGCAGCGGCGCCCGCGCCAGCATCAGCACGTTGAAGATGAAGCCGGCGGCGGCGGCCCCCTGGAGGCCGCGGGTGACCAGCGGCCCGGCGTTGAGGAAGGCCTGTTCGCTGAACATGATTACGAGCACAGCCGCGGCGAACCCGCCGCCCTCTTTCATCGTGAACTCGTCTTTCTCGGTGGCGGGCTTCGGCGGCGCCTGCGCCTGCTGCCTTTTCGCCCGGTGCAGGAAGGCGAAGGGGACGACCATCAGCGAGAGGCTCGGGGCGGCGACGATCCCGACCGCGACCCAGGACTGGCCGCTCAGCAGGCCGATCGCGACCAGGACCGCGAACAGGGTGCGGAAGCAGGACTCGCTGAGGATCAGCGCCGTGAACAGGCCGAAGGTGCGCTGGCCGGCGAGGAAGCCGCGGGCGAAATAGCTGGCGGCGTAGAAGAGGACGGCGCCGAAGAAGACCCAGTAGAGGGTTTCGTTGCCTTCCAGGAGGTCGTCCTGGATCGGCCCGCGCAGGACGAGGGCGAGGACGGCGAAGGTCAGCGACAACCCGATCTGGATCGTCGCGGCGACGCGCATCGGCTGCCCCAGCGGTTCGCCGTGGGTGAGGCGCTCGGAGATGTGACGGGAGAGCAGCTGTTCGACCGGCCGGTAGAGGGTCGAGATGGTGATGAAGACCGCCGACCAGAGCACCGTGATCTGCCCGTAGTCGGGCTTCGAGAGGACGTGGGAGGCGATCAGGAAGTAGGCGTAGGTGATGACGCCGGTGAGGCCGACGCCGATCGCCAGGAAGCTCGCGGTCTTGCCGTATTCGGCGCTGGTGGCGGCGCCCTTGCCCTGCGGCGCGGCCCCGTCCTCCTGCGGCTTGTTGCTCACTCGGCCTTGCTGCCCGGCTCGTAGTGGGAGGGCTCGACCCCGAGCGCCAGCTCGACCCGCCGCACCCGCTCGAAGACGCGCTGGGTCATCACCCGTTGGCCAGCGAGCAGGTCGCCGATCACGCCGAGGGCGAAGAGCTGGACGGCGGCGATGAAGAGGACGGCGCCGAGGATCAGCGACTGGATGTGGCCGGTCGAGTCGCCGTTGAAGATCCAGTCGATCAGGAACGGCAGCCAGGCGGCGATCGCCAGCACCAGCACGACGACCGAGGCGGCGAGAAAGGCGCGCAGCGGCTCGTAGCGGGCGTAGATGCGGAGGATCGCCGGCGCGTTGCGGCGCACGTAGGCGCCGGTCGAGGGGAAGAGGCGGGACTCGCGGGTCTTCGGGTTGGTGCCGATCTCGACCTCGTCGACGGCGACCAGCATCTTGCCGGCCTGGATCAGGCTCTCGAGCGTGTAGGTGAAGTTGTCGACGACCGAGAGCTGCAGGGCGGCCTCGCGGTTGTAGGCGCGGAAGCCGGAGGTGGCGTCGGTGACCGCGGTGCCGGAGAGGCGGCGGACGACCCAGCTGCCCAGCCGCTGGAGGCCCTTTTTCGAACCGGAGAAGTGCTCGATGTCGGCGACGCGGCGGTCGCCGACGACCATGTCGGCCTCGCCGGCGACGATCGGCGCCACCAGCTTCGGCACGTCGGCGCCGCGGTACTGGTTGTCGGCGTCGGTGTTGACGACGACGTCGGCGCCGAGCTTGAGGCAGGCGTCGAGCCCCGCCTGGAAGCCGGCGGCGAGGCCCTTGTTGTTCGTGAGGCGGACTATGTGCTGGACCCCGCACTCGCGGGCGACCGCGACCGTGCGGTCGCTGCTGCCGTCATCGACCACCAGCAGCTCGATCTCGTCGATGCCGAGGATCTGCCGCGGGAGGTCGGCGATCGTCTGGGGGAGGGTGGCCTCCTCGTTCAGGCAGGGGATCTGGATGATCAGCTTCATGGGTGGGGATCGTCAGGGTATTCGCGGTGGGCGATTGCACGCCTTCCATGTGGGGCGCCCGGCGCGCGGGTCCTGTCTCCGATTCCGGGCTCTGCCTACCGGCAGAGTCCTCGGAATCGTCGCCACCCGCGCGAGGGACGTTAAACTGATTGACGAGTCAATCAACCATGAAAGCCCAGCTGACTCCCACGGATCAGGAGCACCTCCGTCGCGCTTTGGAGCTGGCTGAGCGCGGGCGAGGGCGGGTTAGTCCCAACCCTCTGGTCGGTGCAGTTGTGGTGCGGGATGGGAACGTGATCGGCGAGGGGTTCCACGCGGAACTCGGCGATCTGCACGCCGAGCGGACGGCCCTGGCCGATTGTCGCGAGCGCGGCGAGGACGCGGCCGGGGCGACGATGTACGTGACGCTGGAGCCTTGTGCGCACGAGGGGCGGCAGCCTCCTTGCGTCGAGGCGATCCTCGAGGCGGGGATTTCGCGAGTCGTCGTCGCGTCGGACGATCCGAGCGAGAAGGCCTCGGGGCGCGGCCCGGGCATCCTCCGCGACGGCGGCGTCGAGGTGGACTTCGCAGCAGGTGAGGAGGCGACCGCCGCCCGCCGCCTCAACCAGCCCTTCCGCAAGCACGCCCGCACGGGTCTGCCCCTCGTCGTCCTGAAGATGGCGATGTCCCTCGACGGTCAGACCGCGACCGCCCCGAATGACTCACCCTGGATCTCCGGCCCCGAGAGTCGCGAGCGGGTCCACCAATGGCGCTCCGGATCCGACGCGATCGCCGTCGGCATCGGCACTGTCCTAGCCGACGACCCGCTCCTCACCGCCCGCATCGACCGCGCCCGCCAACCCCTCCGCGTCGTCTTCGACTCGAAAGCACGGCTGCCCCTGGACTCCCAGCTCCTCCAGACCCTCGAGCAAGCCCCCGTGCTCGTCGTGGCTGCCCCCGACGCCCCGAACGACCGCATCTCCGCCCTCGAAGCCGCCGGCGCCGACGTCCTGCTTGCCAACGGAATCGAACCCGCCCTCCGCGAACTAGGCGCCCGCAACATCACGAGCCTCTTCCTCGAGGGCGGCAAAACGCTCGCAACCTCGTTTCTGTCAGCGGACCAGATCGACGAATCCCGTACCTTCATCGGCCCCATGCTCCTCGGCCAGCCCAACCCGGCCCCTCGCGCGGGTGGCGACGATGCCGAGGACTCTCCCGACGGGGAGAGCCCGGCATCGGAGACAGGACCCGCGCGCCAGACCGCCCTCGACTCAACCGTCCAACAGATCGGCGACGACGTGCTGATCACGGCGAGATTCAAGGAGTGGTGACATGTTCACCGGCCTGATCGAAGACGTAGGCACCGTCACTTCCCTCGACCGCAGCGACGACGGCGCCCGCCTGCGCATCGCCACCCGGCTCGCCTCCGAAATCGCCCTGGGAGACTCGGTAGCCGTCAACGGCTGCTGCCTGACCGCAACCGCGGTCGACGCCGACGGTTTCGCGACCGAGGCGATGAACCAGACGCTCGAAATCACCGCTCTCGACGCAGTTGACGAAGGAGGCCGCGTCAACTTGGAGCTGGCGATGAAGGCCTCGGACCGCCTCGGCGGCCACATCGTCCAGGGCCACGTCGACGGCGTCGGCACCGTCGCCTCGACCGAGGACGACGGCTTCGCCCGCCGCGTCCGCGTCGAGCTGCCGCTGGACCTTCTGAAGTACATCGTCGACAAGGGCTCGATCACCCTCAGCGGGGTCAGCCTGACGGTCGCCGATTTGGGCGATTCTTGGGCTGAGGTTTCCCTCGTCCCTGAGACCCTGGAACGGACCAACCTCGCCGATCTGGCGCCAGGAGACCGTTTGAACGTGGAGTGCGACGTGGTCGCCAAGTACGTGGAGCGATTGATGTCACCATTCGCCGGAAAGGAGCAGTCGTGAGCCACATGGCAGAGACCGAGCGAAAAGAGGATCTGGCGGCGACCGGGGAGAGCCCGTTCGCGACGATCGAGGAGGCGATCGAGGAGATCCGCGCCGGCCGTATGGTCGTCGTCTGCGACGGCGAGGACCGCGAGAACGAGGGCGACCTGGTGATGGCGGCGCAGTTCGCGACGCCGGAGGCGATCAACTTCATGGCCAAGGAGGCGCGGGGGCTGGTCTGCCTGGCGCTGACCGCGCGGCGCTGCGAACGGCTCGGCCTCAACCTGATGGCGGCGAAGAACGAGGCGCCCCTGGAAACCGCTTTCACGGTCTCGATCGAGGCCGCCGGCGGGGTCAGCACCGGGATCTCGGCCGCCGACCGCGCCCACACGATCCAGGTCGCGATCGACCCCGACTCGGGGCCGCGCGACATCGTCGTCCCCGGCCACATGTTCCCGCTGCGGGCCAAAGACGGCGGCGTCCTGGAGCGCACCGGCCACACCGAGGCCAGCGTCGACCTGGCGCGGCTCGCGGGGCTCACCCCGGCCGGGGTCATCTGCGAGGTGATGAACGACGACGGCACGATGGCCCGCGTCCCGGACCTGGTCCCCTACTGCGAAACGCACGGGCTGAAGATGATCACGGTCGCCGACCTGATCGCCTACCGGCGCCGGACGGAGAAGCTGGTCGAGCGCGTCGTCGCCACCGGGCTGCCGACTGTCTTCGGCGACTTCACCGCGGTCGGCTACCGCTCGCTCGTCGACGACAAACACCACGTGGCGATGGTCAAGGGCGAGGTCGACGGCGCCGACGACGTCCTGGTCCGCGTCCACAGCGAGTGCCTGACCGGCGATGTCTTCCACAGCATGCGCTGCGACTGCGGCGAGCAGCTGGAAGCGGCGCTCTCGATGATCGAGCGCGAGGGCCGCGGCGTCCTTCTCTACCTCTCGCAGGAGGGGCGTGGGATCGGCCTGCTGAACAAGCTGCGCGCCTACAAGCTGCAGGAGGAAGGGGCCGACACGGTCGAGGCCAACCTCAAGCTGGGCCTGCCCGCCGACCTGCGCGACTACGGGATCGGGGCGCAGATCCTCGGCGACCTCGGCCTGACCAGCATTCGCATCCTCACCAACAACCCGAAAAAGATCGTCGGCCTGGAGGGCTACGGCCTCTCGGTCACCGAGCAGGTGCCGATCCAGTCGGCCCCGAACGCCCACAACGAGGCCTACCTGCGGACCAAGCGGGAGAAGATGGGCCACTCGCTGCACCACCAGGGGCTCGCCCTCGACGAGGAGATGATCCGCGACGAGTCCGAACGCGACGCCCAGGACGGCCGCGACGCCCAGGGCAACGGCGCCAAGGGCGGCGATGGCTGAGGCTGGGGCTTTCCTGGAGGAGTTCCGGGACGACGAGAAAGCATCGTTGACGGGGCTAGAGTTCGCGGTGATCGTCGGTCGCTTCTACGAGGATCTCGCGCAGCGGTTGCTGAAGGGTGCCTACGAAGGATTCGAGATCGCGGGGGTGCGCCGGGACATGGTCCGCGAGTACTCGGTCCCCGGCGCCTATGAGCTGTCCTTCGCGGCGAAGCGCTTCATCGACGCGCCAAGCAAGCGCGAGGCGCGGCAGCGCGGTGTCGCCACGCCGGGCGGCGTCGCCTGCCTCGGCGTCGTCATCCGCGGCGAGACCGACCACTACGACTTCGTCTGCGCCGAGGCGGCGCGCGGCATCCAGCAGGTGCAGCTCGAGACCGGTGTCCCCTGCGCCTTCGGCGTGATCACCTGCGACACGATGGACCAGGCGCTGGCGCGCAGCGGCGGCGACAAGCGCGACCAGGGCCGCAACGCCGCCCTCACCGTCGCCCGCATGGCTCTGCTCCAGCGTCAAATCGGCTGACTCGGCTACCATCCACCATCCTCATGGCCAAGGTATGCCACAGCTGCGGCAAGGGACCGGCGTTCGGCCACTCCCGAAGCCACTCGATGGTCGCCACCAAGCGCCGCTTCGACCCGAACCTGCAGAAGGTGAGGATCCAAGAGAACGGCCGCCCGCTAAGGGCATACGTGTGCACCCGCTGCCTCAAGGCCGGCAAGGTCACCAAGAGCGCCTAGCGCTCTCAAGTCGCACGTAGCGACAAACAGCAGCAGGTAAGGGGGGCGAGTCCGAAGGCCCTGTCGACTTACGTGCCCACGTGGGTCAAAAAGTCGACACGCCCGATCTTGGGGCGGCGAAAATCGCGGCTCGACAGCATGGAGTCGTCGCGCGGCGGCAGCTCGAGGGCGCCGGTTTGGGAGCGAGGGCGATAAGAAACCGAGTCGCTCGTGGGCAGCTGCACCGCCTCTACCGCGGGGTCTACGCAGTGGGACACCGCGCTCCGAGCTGGCACGGGCGCTGGATGGCTGCGGTGCTTGCTTGTGGAGAGGGCGCCGTATTGAGCCACCACTCCGCGGCGGCCCTTTGGAAGCTCCTGCGCCCCATCGAAGGTCCCATCCACGTCTCGGTCCCCACCACCAACGGCCGCGCCGCCCAGCGCGGCATCCACCTCCACCGCTGCCAAACGCTCGCGGAGGCGTCTCCCTCGCCCTCCTACCTGCATCAAGAAGGAGGGCGAGAAAGACGGCTCACCACCCACCGCAACCGAATCCCCGTAACCACGATCCAACGCACGATCGACGACCTCGGCGGCACCGTCGCGCCCCACCTCCTGCGCCGCGCGCGTCGCCAAGCAGAGCTGATGAACGTCCGCCTCGAGGGCGCCGAGGGCCGGCGCGCCCGCTCGGACCTGGAGGAAGACTTCTTTGCCCTCGTCCGCACCCACCACTTCCCGTCACCCGAGACCAACGTCAAGCTCGGCCGCTGGGAGGTCGACTTCCTCTGGCGCTCGCATCGCCTCGTCGTCGAAATCGACTCCTTCCTCTACCACCACGGCTCGGTCGCCTTCCACGACGACCACGCGCGCGATCTGGACCTTCGCCAGCTCGGCTTCACCGTCCTTCGCTACTCGGAACGGCAGCTCGAAGACGAACCGGAGCGCATCGCCGCGGACGTCGCCGCGACCCTGGCGCCCTAACCGTCCGAGTCGGCCGCAGCCGCCGCGACGACCGGGTGCTCGCCCGTAGGCGAGGGGTCGCCCTCGGCCGGCTCTACGTGCAGGCGCGGGAGCAGGCGGTCCAGGCCCGCCGGGAAGTACCAGGCGCGCTTGCCCAGTAGCTGCATGATCGCCGGGACCAGGACCGAGCGGATGATCACGGCGTCGATGAAGACCGCGGAGGCGAGGCCGAGGCCGAAGAGCTTGATGATCCGGTCTTGGCCCAGCATGAACGAGGCGAAGACGGTGACCATGATCGCCGCCGCGGCGGTGATCACGCGGCCGGTGAGGGCGAGGCCGCGATGGACCGCTTCGCTCGCATCCTTGCGGTGCTCCCACTCCTCGTGGATCCGGGACATCAGGAAGACCTCGTAGTCCATCGAGAGCCCGAACACGATCGCGAAGAGGAAGATCGGGAAGAACGAGACGATCGGGCCGGTGGCGTCGACGCCGATCAAGCTCGCGCCCCAGCCCCACTGGAAGACGGCGACGATCAGGCCGAAGGCGGCGCCGATCGAGAGCAGGTTCATCAGCACCGCCTTCAGCGGCACCAGCAGCGAGCGGAAGACGATCGTCAGCAGCAGCGCCGAGAGCAGGACGACGACGCCGATGAAGAGGGGCAGCTTGTCGGCGATCGCGTTGCCGAAGTCCTCGAAGATCGCATTGATGCCGCCGACGTGGACCTGGGCGCCGGTGGCTTCCTCGACCGGCGGGATCACGTCGCCGCGGATGTGGTCGAGGAGGTCCGTGGTCGCCTGGCTTTGCGGTGACGTCGTCGGGTAGAGCTTGAAGACGCCCACCGTCTTGTCCGGGTTGAGGGTGACGTCGGTGACTTCTTCGACGCCTTCTTCGCCCCGCAGCTGGGAGCGCAGGTCCTGCAGCGCTTCGTCGTTGCCCTTTTCCGGCAGTTCGGCGGCGATCACGAACGGCCCGTTGAACCCGGGCCCGAAGCCTTCGGCGAGCAGGTCGTAGGCCTCGCGCGTGGTGGCCCCGGCCGGGTCGGTGCCGGCGTCGTTGGTGCCGAGCCGCAGCGACAGCGTCGGGATGCAGAGGGCGATCAGCAGCGCTCCGGAGGCGAGCGCCGCGAGCCACGGCCGGTGCTGGATGCGGCCGCTCCAGCGAAACCACCAGCTGTTTTCGTCGATGCTACGGACGCCCTTGCCGAAGAACGGCAGACGCAGCCGGTTGATCCAGCTGCCGATCAGCGAGAGCAGCGCCGGCAGCAGGGTCAGCGCCGCGATCATCGTGCACAGCACCGCGATCGCCGCCGCGGTCGCCACCCCGTAGAGGAAGGGCAGTCCCAAAAGCAGCATCCCCAGCAGCGAGATGATCACCGTGATCCCCGCGAACAGCACGGCGCGCCCGGCGGTGTCGACGGCGGCGATCGCCGCCGCGCGCCTGTCGAGCCCCTCGTCGAGCCCGTTGCGGAAGCGGGAGAGGATGAAGAGGGCGTAGTCGACGCCGACGCCGAGACCGATCATGAACGCGAGCTGCGGGGCGAAATCGGCGGTGTCGAAGACGTGGGTGAAGAGGGTGATGAGGCTGATCCCGACGCCGAGGGCGAACAGCGCGGTCAGGATCGGCAGCCCCATCGCCACGACCGAGCCGAAGCTGATCAGCAGCACGACGATCGCCGCCAGCACCCCGATCATCTCCGAGGAGCTTTCTTCTTCTTCGCCCCGGACTTCCTCGGCCGGGGAGCCCCCGACCTCGACCTGGAGCCCGTCGCCGCCGGCGGCCCGGGCGGTGTCCATGATCTTCTTGACTTCGCCGTCGTTGAGCTTGTCGGTGGTGACGTTGAACTGCGCGGTCGCGTAGGCGATCTTGCCGTCCTCGCTGACGGCGCCCGCACCGCCCTTTTCGTATGGGCTGGCGACTTCGCTGACGTGGGGCAGCGCCACGACCTGCTTGAAGACGCCCTCCATCTTGCGCCTCACAGCCGGGGAATCGACCCCCGCTTCGGACTTGTAGACGATCTGCACCGTGTCGCCCGCCTGCGCGGGGAAGCGGTTTTCGAGCAGGTCGAGCGCGTCCTTTGAGTCGGAGCTCGGGAGGCTGAATTCTTCGGTGAAATCGGACCCCGCCGAGCGGGCGATCGTCCCGATCGCGACGAGGGCGACGAGCCAGCCGAAGATGACGGTCTTGCGGTGGCTGGTGATCCAACTGGCGAAACCACGCATTGGGCTGCGGACCGTACCAATAGCGCAGGCGCCAGGGTGTGAACAGGCCCACGTCGCGGCCGGGGACTAGATTCCAGGGAGATGCCCGACCCCTCGATCGCCCGCTTCCGCCGGGTCATCACCTCTGCCTACGCCTCCCTGGAGGCGCGCCGCCAGGAGGTCAACGACCTCAACGTGTTCCCTGTCGCCGACGGCGACACCGGCGACAACAGGGCGATGACGCTGCGCGCGGTGATGGAAGAGCTCGACCGCCTCGACGGCCAGTCGGTCGACGAGGTCGGCCGCGCCGAGCTGGTCCAGGCGCTGGCGCGGGCGGCGCTGATGGGCGCCCGCGGCAACTCCGGCGTGATCCTCAGCCAGATCGTCCGGGGCGCCGCCGAGGAGCTCGCCAGCCGCCCCGGCGAGCTGGTCGACCCGACCCTGGTCGCAGCCGCCTTCGCCAAGGCCGCCGATGCCGCCTACGACTCGGTCCGCGAGCCCGCCGAGGGGACGATGCTGACCGTCTTCCGCGAGATGGCCCACTCGCTCTCGCGCCAGCTCGCCCACCTCGAGCGCGACCGGCAGCGACTCGACCGCGACGTCAGCGAGTCCGAGCAGGACGCGGTCCTCGCCGAGGTGCTCGAGAGGGCGATCGAAGACGGCGAGCGCGCCGTCGCCCGCACCCCCGAGCAGCTCGAGGTCCTGCGCGAGTCGGGCGTCGTCGACGCCGGCGGCCACGGCCTCGTCCTGATCCTCGCCGGGGTCGTCGCCGGCCTGCGCGGGGACGGCGAGGTCCACGAGGTCCCGCACCACGAGCCGCCGCGCCGCAGCCTGCCCCACCACGAGGACAGCCGCTACCGCTACTGCACCAACTTCATCGTCTCCGGCAGGGGGCTGGAAAACCGCCAGTACCTGCCGCGGCTGGAGCGGCTCGGCGACTCGGTTCTCGTCGTCGGCGACGACGTCACCCTCAAGGTCCACGTCCACACCGACGAGCCGGAGGCCGCGGTCGCGGTCTTCGACGGGGTCGGCGAGGTGACCAACCTCGACGTCGCAGACATGCGCGAGCAGATGGCCGCACGCGACGCCCGCCTCGGCGCCGTCGGCCGCACCGGCGTCGTCGCGGTCGCGGCCGGTGACGGGCTGCAGCGCCTGTTCGGCGAGCTCGGAGCCCACGTCGTCCCCGGCGGCGAGACGCTCAACCCCTCGACCTACGAGCTGCTCGCCGGGATTCACAGCGTCCCCAGCGACGAAGTCCTCGTCCTGCCCAGCTCCTCGAACGTGGTCATGGCCGCCGAGCGCGCCTGCGAGCTCTCCGACAAGCCGGCGCGGGTGGTGGCGGCGACCTCGCAGCAGGCGAGCCTGCTGGCGCTGGTCGAGCTCGACCCGGAGGCACCCCTGGAGCAGAACGCCGAGCGGCTCGGTGGGGCGATCGAGGACGTCGCGATCGGCGGCGTCGCCCCGGCCGCCCGCGACGACGCCCAGGGGAGGTTCAGGAAGGGCGACGCGGTCGGCTTCGCCGCCGGCGAGATCGTCGCCTTCGGCGGTGCCGGCTCGACCCTGGAGGAGACCCTTCAGCACCTCGCCGCGGAGGCGGAGATCGTCACGATCATCGCCGGCGAGGGGGCGCCGATCGCCCCCGGGGAGATCGAGGTCCACGTCCCCGACGGCGTCGAGGTCGAGATCCACGAGGGGGGTCAGCCGAGCTGGTGGTGGCTTCTGGCCGCCCAGTAATCCGCTCCTTCGCCGGCGCCCGCGAGCTCGACCGCGGCGCCCTGCTCTCCGCGCCCGTCCACTGGCCCCGCCCGAGCGTCCTCGAGCAGGGCCTGGGGGCGCTGAACGGAGTCGGCCCGAAAACGGCCCAAAATGCCGCTGAAGCCGGCCTCCGAACTATCGCCGACCTCCTCTTCCACATCCCCCGCCGCCACCGCGACCTCCGCATCCGCCAATTGGCTGATCTCTCCCCGGGAGAAACGGCAACTATCCAGGTCGAGGTCCAGGGCGCCCAGCCCCGCCCCTTCCGCAAAGGACGCTTACGGATGGTCAGCGTCAAGGTCGGCGACGAATCGGGCCACGTCCGCGCCACCTGGTTCAACCAGCCCTGGGTAGCGTCGAAGCTCACCCCTGGGGCCGCCCTTCTTCTCACCGGCAAATACAGCGGCCGGGGCTTCGCCGTCCGCGAATGGGAGCTCCTAACCAGCGCCCCTTCTGCGGGTGGCGAGGGCGCCGGGGACCCCGAGCATCCTGCGCAGGGGTCCCCGAACAGCCCTCGACAGGACCCGCAGCCAGAAACCCTGGTCCCTGTACACGGAGCCACCGAAGCGATCCGCGCCCACCAGATCCGCGACTGGGTCGAGCAGGCGATCGCATGGGCGCCGAACGCGATCGAGGGTTTGCCGAGCGAGATGCGCGCCCGTCGGCAGCTTGCCGGAGTGGGGGACGCCCTACGCGCGGTCCACTTCCCGAAGGACTCGACTGAAGTGGACGAGGCTTGCAAGCGCCTCGGCTTCGAAGAGCTATTCCTCCACCAAGCCCTGCTCGCCACCCGCAAGCGCACCCACCGCATGGCGCGCCCCGCCCCCCGCTTCGGCAGGCCCGGCGAGCTCGTCGCCCGCTGGCTCGACTCGCTGCCGTTCGAGCCGACCGCCGACCAGCTGAAGGCCTTCGACGAGATCGAGGGCGACCTCGACTCGGGCGAGCCGATGCAGCGGCTGCTGATGGGCGAGGTCGGCTCGGGCAAGACCGTCGTCGCCGTGTACTCGATGCTGCGGGCGCTGGAAGCGGGCTTCCAGGCGGTGCTGATGGCGCCGACCGAGACGCTCGCCGAGCAGCACGCGATCACCCTCGGCAGGCTGCTCGCCGAAGAGGCGATTCCCTTCGCCCTCCTCACCGGGGCAACCGCGGCGCCGATCCGGCGGCAGGCCCTGGACCAGCTCGCCAGCGGCGAGCTGGGGCTGATCGTGGGAACGCATGCGCTGATCGAGCCCACGGTTCGCTTCGCCCGCCTCGGCCTCTGCGTCGTCGACGAGCAGCACCGCTTCGGCGTCGGCCAGCGCCGCGCCCTCGACGAGAAGGGGGTTGAGGGGATGGCGCCCCACGTCCTCCACATGACCGCGACGCCGATCCCGCGCACGCTCTCGCTCACCGCCTACGGCGACCTCGACACCACGGCGCTGCACGAGCTGCCGGCTGGGCGGCAGCCGGTGACCACGCACCTGGTAGCCGAAGAGCAGCGGGGCGAAGCCTTCGAGTTCCTGCGGCGGCAGCTGCGCGAGGGCCGGCAAGCCTACGTCGTCTGCCCGCTGGCGAGCGAGTCGGAGAAAGTCGCCGGCAAAGCCGCCGAGGTCGAGGCCGCGCGGCTGCGGGCGGGCGAGCTGCGCGACTTCCGCGTCGGCCTCCTGCACGGCCAGATGCGCTCGGCCGAGAAGGCCGAGGCGATGCGCGCCTTCGCCGCCCACGAGACCGACGTGCTGGTCTCGACCACGGTGATCGAGGTCGGCATCGACGTCGCCAACGCGACCGTGATGATCATCGAGGGGGCCGAGCGCTTCGGCGTTTCGCAGCTGCACCAGCTGCGCGGCCGGGTCGGTCGCGGCGAGCACCCGAGCCAGTGCCTGCTCTTCGCCGAAGACGCCGGCGAGCTGGCGCGCAGGCGCCTGCAGGCCGTAGTCGAGAAGAGCGACGGCTTCGAGCTCGCCGAGATCGACCTCGAGCTGCGCGGCGAGGGGGAGATCCTCGGCACCCGCCAGAGCGGCCTGCCCCGCTTCGCCGTCGCCAAGCTGCCCGAGGACGGCCCGCTGCTGGCGGAAGCCCGGCGCGAGGTCCTGACGCTGCTGCGCCGCCACGGCTCTCTTTCCGACCCGGCGCTCGGCCCACTGCTCGAGGCCGCGAACCTCCGCTTCGGCACCGGCGCCGCCGACCCGATCCCGCTGTAAGCCGGCGTTCGTCCTTTGCCCCCCATACGAAGTGCAAAGGACGAAC
>DASTTQ010000023.1:0-25346 GCA_035760065.1 Solirubrobacterales bacterium | reverse complement strand
TGGCGACTTGTGGCGGCAATAGCCGCCACAAGTCGCCAACCGCACCCGAGCGCCCGAGTAGCCTGAGCCGGCCTTGACCGCCTTCGCCGACCGGATTCGCGTGCTGACCCAGCGCTACGGCAGGCGCACGCTGATCGCGCTCGGGCTGATCGCGCTGCTCGGGCTCGTGGTGCGCGCTTATGTGGTCGTCAACCCGGTCGCCGATCCGGCGGACGACTCCCACGCCTACTACGCGATCTCCAAGGCCCTGTACGAAGAAGGAAGCTTCGGCGGGCCGGAATTCCGCGACTCGAGCGACTGGTCGCCGGGGGCGCCGTTCCTCTACGCGGCCGCCTTCTACGCCACCGGCGGCGCCCGGGAAGGGACGGCGCGGATCGTCGAGGCGCTGCTCGGCGTGGCGACGATCCTCGTCGTCTTCGCCCTGGGATGGCGGCTGGGCGGGCGCGAGCTCGGGCGCTGGGTCGGCCTCTTCGCCGCCTTCGCCGTCGCCGTCTATCCCCCCTTCATCCACACCACCGGCGAGCTGATGAGCGAGCCGCCGGCGATGCTGACGCTGCCGGCCGCGGTCCTCGCCTTCCTCTGGGCCTCGGATCGGCAAGGCAGGGCGTACGCGGCGAAAGCTCAAGGTAGACCGAACGCAGCTCTTCCCGGTATGCGGGGACAAGTGCGTTCGGTCTGGCCGTGGCTCGTGCCCGGCGTGCTCTTCGGCCTGACCGCGATGTTCCGTCCCGAGTACCTGCTGGTCGGCGCCGCCTTCGTCGTCCTCGCCCTGATCCGTGTCTGGCGCGCGAGCGGCTGGCGCCTCGGCCTCGCCGGCGCCGCCGTCCTCCTGACTGCTCTCGTCCTCCCCATCCTCCCCTGGACGATCCGCAACCTCGTCGTCCTCGACCGCGTCGTCCCGATCTCGACCGGCGGCGGCAAGGCGCTCTACGTCGGCACCTACCTGCCAGCCGACGGCGAATACCAGCGGGTGAAGGCGATCCTCGTCAAACGCTACGAACACCGGAACCTGGCGCCGGGCTCCGAAGCGCTGAACAAGGTCGACCCCACGCCGCTCTTCGACAAGGTCGCCGAAGAAGAGACCAGCCGACACCCGGGGCTGAGTCGCGACCAGGCTCTCGGCAAGGTCGGCAAGGACAACTTCTCCCAGTACTTCGGCGAAGACCCGATCGGCTACCTGGCGATGACCGCCCGCAAGGTCGGCCGCATGTGGAGCAGCGGCGTCGGGGAAGCGATGGACGCCACCGCCGGCCGCGTGGTCCAGATCCTGCTCGTCTTCCTCGGCCTCGCCGGTTTCGTCCTGCTGGGGCTGCGGCGGCGCTGGTGGGAGCTGGTTGGGCTGGCGACGCCGATCGTCCTCGTCACCCTGGTCGGCGCGATCTCCCTAGCCGCCCCACGCCGCAACGAGGTCCTGATGGCGCTTGTCTTTCCACTTGCCGGCCTGGCCCTCTCTTCGGCCCTCGCGGGCATATCCTCCGGGCGCAAATGGTCCCGATTGCGGGCATCTTCCCAGCCGAACTGACCGCGCTGCGCGCGGTCGGGGTGCTGATCGCGGTGGCGATGATCGCCTACGCGGCGCTGCGCCGCCACTCGCTGCGCAACGCCGACGTCCTGATCCTGATCCTCTCCGGCGCCGGCCTGGCCATCGTCGCCGGGACCGAAATCGTCAACGGCCTGCTCTCCGCCTTCTCCTTCGAAAAGGGCAACGGCGGTCGCATCCTCGGCCTCGCCGTCTTCGCGATCTTCGTCCTCTTCGTCCTCACCCTGCGGGCGCTCTCACAGGCGGCGCGCAATTCGCGGCAGCTCTCGGCGGCGCTCGAGGGCCTGGCCTGGGAGGAGTTCCGCCAGGCCGGCCTGCCCGACCGCTTTCGCGAGAAGATCGCGATCCTGATCCCCGCCTACAACGAGGCCGACAACATCGGGGTCGTCCTAGACCAGATGCCGCCCGCGGTCTGCGGCGTCCGCACCGAGGTCCTGGTCGTCGACGACGGCTCCCGCGACGGCACCGGCGACGTCGCCGCCGAGCACGGGGCGCTGGTCGCCCGCCACGTCACCAACCGCGGCGGCGGCGCGGCATTGCGCACCGGCTACCGGCTGATGGTCGAATCGGGTGCCCTGATCGTCGTCACCCTCGACGCCGACGGCCAGCACCGTCCCGACGAGATGGAGCGCTTGGTCAAGCCGATCCTCGACGGCGAGGTCGACATGGCCCACGGCTCCCGCGTCCTCGGCCACGCCGACCGCAACCACTTCGCCCGCGAGCTCGGCATCGTCTTCTTCAACCGCCTCGTCTCCTTCATCACCCGCACCCACGTGACCGACTGCTCCAACGGCTACCGCGCCGTCCGCACCACGGTCCTCCCCCAGCTCGTCCTGCGCCAGGAGCAGTTCCACACCTCCGAGTTCATGATCGAGGCGATCAAGCGCGGCATCCCCGCCAGGGAGGTGCCGGTCACGGTCGAGCAGCGCCTCCACGGCCACTCGAAGAAGCCCGCCGCCTTCCGCTACGGCGCCGGCTTCGCCAACGCGATCGTCAGGACCTGGTTGCGCTAGGAAGACGGGTACCCCTCTGCCGGAGACCGTACGTCCGGCGAGGGACCAAGCTTGTAGGCAGCTTGACCCAAAGCCTCCGTCAGAGGGGTACCCGTCTTCCCTACTGCACGCCGGGGTGTCTTACAGCTGAGGGGTCTGGGAGGTAGAGGTCAGTCCCGCACCTGGGGCAGACCTGGACGTAGAGCTTCAGCGCCTTGCCGCACCTGGGGCACTGGCGTTCGGGTTCGTCCTTGTCGAAGCGGTAGAGGATCACCGCAACGAGGCCGAGCAGCGGCAGCACGGCGCCGATCAGGAACCAGATGAAGAACGAGCTGCCCTTGGCGCGGCCGATGATGCCGGTGGCAAGGCCGAAGAAGAAGGCGATGACGAGGTACTCCACGTAGTCATTGTGGCGCGCCCGGCACCGAGTCCGTTTCCGTGTCCGATATGCGGACCCTGAGACAGACTCGTCAAACCAGCGGCTTCGGGTGGCCGATCGTGCCGACCTCGGCGGTGTCGCGGCTGAAGGGCAGGCCGGCGGTCCAGTCGAGGACGGCGCGGACCTTGCGGGCGGTGCCCGGGATCTGGCTCATGTGGTACGTCCGCGCCATCCACCAGGCGGGGAAGCCGCGGAAGGTCCGGTCGCCGATCCGGCCGACCGCCTTGTAGCGGCCGAGGTTGACGAAGGCCGCTTCACTGCGGTACTCGAAGGGGCGTGGCGAGCCGATCCCGAGCTCGGCGGCGATGTTGCGGGCCGCGACGGGTCCCTGCCGCACCGCGTGCTGGGCGGTCGGCGGGCAGAGGCCGCCGCGAGGATCGGGAGCGGCGGCACAATCGCCGACCGCCCAGACCGAGTCCATCCCCTGCACCCGCAGGAAGGAGTCGACCGGGACCCGACCGCGCTCGTCCAGCGGCAGGCTCAGCTCCTCGAGGATCGGTTGCGGGGCGACGCCGGCGGTCCAGACGACGGTCCGGGTCGGCAGCACCTCGCCGCTGGAGAGGCGGGCGCTGTCGGCGCCGACCTCCTCCAGCGTCGTCTGCAGGCGGATGTCGATGCCGCGACCGCGCAGCTCCCGCAGCGCGTAGTCGGCAAGCTCGCGATCGATCTCCGGCAGCACCCGGTCGGCTGCCTCGACCAGGACCCAGCGCATGCCGTGCAGGCGGGCGCGCGGGTAAGCCTCCATCGCGTCGGCGGCGAAGTCCTGCAGCTCGGCCAGCGCCTCGAGGCCCGCGTAGCCGCCGCCGACGAAGACGTAGGTGAGCAGTTCTTCGCGCCGCGCCGGGTCGTCGGTCGCGTTGGCTTCCTCCAGCGTCTCGATCACGTGGTTGCGCAGGTAGATCGCGTCGGCCAGGCTCTTGAAGCCGACCGCATGTTCAGCCAACCCCGGGACCGGCAGCACCCGCGAGACCGAGCCGAGCGCCAGCAGAAGCTGGTCGTAGGGCAGCGTCTCGGTTTCGCCGTACTTGGCCCGCAGCGTCACCGTCCTGCACTCGGGGTCGTGCGCGACGATCGCCCCGAGCCGCAGGTACGTCCGCTTCAAGATCTCCCGCAGCGGCGTCACCACGTGCCGCGGCTCCAGGGTCCCGGCCGCCGCCTCCGGCAGGAACGGCGTGTACAGCGCGAAGTTCGTTTCGTTGACCACCGTCAGCCGCGCCGACTGCTTCGGCATCACCCGCTCCAGCTCCCGCGCCGCCGCCGCACCTCCGAAGCCACCGCCGGCGATCACCACGTTCCAGGCCATGACCCCAACCTAGCACGCTTGTAACACGTTGTTACAAAGTGCTTACTGGCACTTTCTTCCGAATTCCGTTGTTCCTTTTGCACGTATGTGGCGCAAAAGGAACAACGGAACTAGGAGTCGTCTTTGATGACCGTGCAGACGTAGTAGATGAACATGAATCGTTCGATGGCGACCCGCCCGTACTCGGCCAAGTCGTCCCAGGGCCGCGAATACGGATTGCCCGGCCCAAGTCGAATCAGCACACGTGCGATTGGATCGAGCAGAGATCGAAGCCGCGTCTCGGTGAGCCCCGCGTCCATCACCGCCAGGCGAGCACCCGGCCGCAGCCGCTCCCAGGCTAGAGCCAGCGCCGCTTTCGGCTCTGGCATGGCTGAGTAGCTGAGACTGAAAAGGACGGCGTCGACGTCCTGGTCGAGTTGGAGCTGGGCAGCGTCTTGCCGTAGCAGCGACACGTTCGACCAGCTGTGGCGCTCCACCAGCTTGCGGGCCTCCCGTAGCATCCCGGCCGACGCGCCCCTGCGGCGAGCGATCGGGAAGATCAGGTACAGGGGCTCGAAGACTTTGTAGAAGCGGGCAACCCGGTCGTACTGGCCGGTGATCTCATCCAGCGGTCGTTCCGTCGAGAAATGCCCGCCCACCGGGCGGAGCCTATCGGGGGGCCCTTAAAGCCGCTCGCGGATTAGGCGGTTGACCTCGCCGCCGTCGGCGCGGCCTTTGGTCTCTCGCATGACGGCGCCGACTATGGCGCCTATCGCCTTCTGGTTGCCGCTGCGGATCTGCTCGACTGCGGCGGCGTTGTCGGCCATCGCGTTCTCGACGATCGCCTCTAGCTCGCCGGTGTCGGACATCTGGGCGAGGCCCTCGCGCTCGACGATCTCGGCGGGATCGCCGCCCTCGGCGACCAGGGCCGCGAGGACTGTCTTGCCGCTGCCGTGGGAGACCTTCTTCTCTTGGACCAGACCGATCAGGGAGGCGAGGGACTCGGGCGTGACCTGCGACTTCCTGGCGCCGCCCTCGACCTCGGCCTGGCGCAGCGCCGCGGCCAGCTCGCCGGTCACCCAGTTGGCGACGATCTTCGCCTCAGCGCCGTCGGCCGCGGCCAGCGTCTGCTCGAAATAGCCGGCGGTCTCCGGGTCGGTCGCCAGGGTCAGAGCCACGTCATGGGCCAGTCCCAACTCGCTCACGTAGCGCTCGATCCTCACCGCCGGCAGCTCGGGCAGCGACTCGCGGGCCTCGCGCAGCATCCCCTCGGTCGGGGCCAGGGGCACCAGGTCGGGCTCGGGGAAATAGCGGTAGTCGTGCGCCTCCTCCTTCGAGCGCAGCGGGGTCAGGTCGCCGGTCCGGGGGTCGAAGTGGAGCGTCTCCTGCTCGATCCTCCCCCCCGCCTCGATCACCTCGCGCTGGCGCTGCAGCTCGGCTTCGATCCCGCGCTGCAGGAAGCGGAAGCTGTTCATGTTCTTCAGCTCGGTCTTGGTCCCGAGCCCCTCGCTCCCCGCCGGCCGCACCGAGACGTTGGCGTCGACGCGCAGGCTCCCCTCCTCCATGTTGACGTCGGAGACGCCGAGCTGGCGCACCGTTTCGCGCAGGAGGCGCGCCCACTCGGCCGCTTCGGCGGCACCGCGCAGGTCGGGCTCGGTGACGATCTCGACCAGCGGCGTGCCGCCGCGGTTGAAGTCGACCAGCGAGGCGCCGGAGCCGTGGATCCGGCCCGAGGAGCCGACGTGCACCATCTTCGCCGCGTCCTCCTCGAGGTGGGCGCGGTGGATGCGGACCTCGCCGAGCCGGCCGGCGCCGCAGATCGGAATGTCGTACTGGCTGATCTGGTAGGCCTTGGGACTGTCGGGATAGAAGTAGTTCTTGCGGTGGAAGATCGAGCGCGGGGCGATCTCGCACCCGAGCGCCAGGCCGATCTGCAGCGCGTAGCGGATCGCCTGCTCGTTCGGGACCGGCAGCACGCCCGGGTGGGCGAGGCAGACCGGGCAGGTGTGGACGTTCGGCTCGTCGCCGAAGGAGAGCTCGCAGCCGCAGAACATCTTCGTCCTGGTCGCCAGCTGGACGTGGATCTCCAGGCCGATGACCGCCTCGAGCTCAGGCACCGTTCGTGCCTCCGCTTCCGGTGTTCCTTTTCCCCGCTACAGGGGGATAAGGCACACCGGAAGGCTTGGCGTCGAAGCCGATCCCCTGCTCCAGTGCGTAGGCGGCGTCAAGCAGGCGCTGCTCGGCGAAGGCCGGTGCGGCGATCTGGAAGCCGACCGGCAACTTCGGCCCGCCCCCCTCGGGTTCGGCGAGGCCGGCGGGGATCGAGATCGCCGGGATGCCGGCGAGGCTCATCGGCACGGTGAAGAAGTCGTTCAGGTACATCGCCAGCGGGTCGTCGGTCTTCTCCCCCAGCTTGAAGGCGACCGAAGGGGCGGTCGGGGTGACGACGAAGTCGACCTCGGCGAAAGCGCCGTCGAAGTCCTGGGCGATCCGCGTCCGCACCTTCTGGGCCTGGCCGTAGTAAGCCTCGTAGTAGCCGGAGGAGAGCGCGTAGGTGCCGAGCATGATCCGCCGCTTCACCTCGGCGCCGAAGCCCTCCGAGCGGGTCGTCTCGTACATCTCGATCAGGTCGCCGCCGCCGCCGCGCCGCATCCCGTAGCGGACCCCGTCATAGCGGGCGAGGTTGGAGGAAGCCTCGGCCGGGGCGATCACGTAGTAGGCGGAGATGCCGTGCTCGGCATTTGGGAGCGAGACCTCGGCGATCTCGCCGCCCAGCTCCTCGATCCTCCGCAGCGTCCGCTCGAAGACCTCGCGCACTTCCGAGTCGACCGCGTCGCGCGCCAGCTCGGCCGGGACGCCGAAGCGCAGGCCCGAGAGGTCCTCGCGGTCGGGCAGCGAAACGCCGCCGTCGAGGCCGACCGAGGTCGAGTCGCAGGGGTCCTTTCCCTGCAGGATCCCCAGCAGCAGCGCCGCGTCGCTGACGGTCCGCGTCAGCGGCCCGCACTGGTCGAGCGAGGAGGCGAAGGCGATCATCCCGTAGCGCGAGATCGCGCCGTAGGTGGGCTTGAGGCCGACGACGCCGCAGAAGGCGGCGGGCTGGCGAATCGAGCCGCCGGTGTCGGTGCCGATCGACCACGGCGCCAGGCGCCCGGCGACGACCGCGGCCGAGCCGCCGGAGGAGCCGCCGGGGACGCGCTCGCGGTCCCACGGGTTGAGCACCGGCCCGTAGGCGGAGTTCTCGTTGGAGGAGCCCATCGCGAACTCGTCCATATTGGTCTTGCCGAGCAGGCGAAGCCCGGCGTCGGTAAGACGCTGCACCGCCGTCGCGGTGTAGGGCGGCCGGTAGCTCTCGAGGATGCGCGACCCTGCCGTGGTCTCGATGCCCTCGGTGCAGAAGATGTCCTTGACGGCGATCGGCATTCCGGCGAACGGGCTGTCTCCGTGTCCCGCGCATCCCGGAGCGCCGGGGCGGGCGCGCCACAGGTAGGCGTTCAGCTCGTCGGCGACCGCCGCCTCGGCCCAGGCCTGGAAGTACTCGTCGCCGCCGAGGTCGCCCGCCGCCATCGCCTCATGGGCCTCGAGGGCCGTCAGGTCGAGCAGATCGGCCATCTAGTCGGCCTGCGGGGAAGGGACGCGAAAAGCCCCGTCCTGCGGTTCGGGCGCCTGGTCGAGCACGACGTCGCGCGGCCAGCTGGGCCGCGGCTCGTCCGCCCGCAGCACGTTCTCCAGCGCGACCACGTGCAAGGTCGGCTCGACCCCCTCCAGATCGAGGTTCCCGATCCGGTCCACGTGCTCGAGGATCCCCGACAGCTCCCCCACCATCCGCTCGACTTCCTCCTCAGAAAGCCGAAGCCGGGCGAGCCTTGCCACGTGCAGAACTTGCGACCGATCGATCATCGGCGGCGATTGTAAGGGTGTCGGGAGGGGGTTGAGCGGCTTGTACTTTTTCGCCGGCGCGAAGCTCGGACCGGCGCACGGCAATCTCGAAAAATGTTGAGCGATGCCCCCTCCCGACACCCTCCACCCCTACTGGCTGTACAGCCAGTATCGTCCCCGCCCATGCAGGGGCCGCGCGCCGAGAGATTCGTCGTCTTCAACCTGCGCCTGCTCGCGCTCACCTTCGCCGTAGTCGGCATCCTCTTCATCGCCGTCCCCAGCGGCGTCCTCGACGTCATCTCCGACGTCGGCGAATGGTTCGGCAACCACAACCGGGCGCCGCACACCCAGGAGGACCTCTGGCTGGCGCTCGCCTTCGCCTACATGGTGGTGATCGCCGGGATCTGCCTGGTCGCCCAGGCCGACGTCGTCCGCTACCGGCCGCTGCTGCTGATCCTCGCCGCCGGCAAGACCGCCTCCTCGCTCGGCTCGCTCGCCTTCTTCATCCTCGACGGACAGGTCTTCGTCTACCTGCTGAACTGCCTCGTCGACGGCTTCCTGGCGCTGCTCTCGCTCTACCTCTGGATGCTGGCGGGGCGAGTCGGCCGCCCGGCCGCCCCCGGTTGAAGGCGCGCGCCAGGGCTCTCGGCCGCTGAGCAGCGCACCCTGAGCGCGATCTGCGCAGCGATGGCACCGGGAATCGACGGCCTGCCGGCGGCAGAGCGCGAGGTCGACGTCGCCGGCCCGGTGGCCGGGTTCCTGCGCTCGGTCCCGCCGCCGGTGCTGCTGCGGCTGCGCCTCGGGCTGCGCGCCTTCGAGTGGCTGCCCTTCCCCTGGCGCTTCAGCCGCCTGGACCCCGAGGCAGCCGCCGACTTCCTGCGCCGGCTCGAGCGCTCGCGCCTCCCCCTTCACCACGACCTGCTGCTGATGGCGAAGCTCTTCTCGACCCTGGGCTACGCGGTGGTGCCGGCGGTGGAGGCGAAGGTCGGCACCGTCACGAGTTGCGCTCTGGCTGACGGCTCGCTTCCCGAGCCGGCCGGCTCGCTCGGCGATCTGGAGCCGCGCGGAGAGGCCGAGGAATGCGACGTGGTCATCGTCGGCTCGGGCGCCGGCGGCGCGGTCGCCGCGGCGACGCTCGCCGAGGCCGGGCTCGAGGTCCTCGTGCTCGAGGCCGGCAGCCACTACAACCGCGACAACTACCCGGCCGACCGGCTCGAAGCGATCACCGAGCTCTACCGCGACGCCGGCCTGACGATCGCCGAAGGCCGGCCGCCGATCCCGGTTCCGGTGGCGAAGACGATCGGCGGCACCACCGTGATCAACTCCGGCACCTGCTTCCGGGCTCCCGACTCGATCCTCGAGAGCTGGCGCAGCGAGTTCGGCGTTTCCTGGGCGCGCGACCTCGGCGAGGACTACGCCGAGGCAGAGGAGTTCCTCCGCGTCACCCGGCTCGACCCCGAGCGGATGGGGCGCAACGGCCAGCTGGCAATGGAGGGGGCGGCAGCGCTCGGCTACAGCGGCGGCCCGATCTCGCGCAACGCCGGCAGCTGCGTCCAGTGCAGCTCCTGCCCCTACGGCTGCGCGATCGACGCCAAGCAGGGGATGCACGTCAGCTACCTGCCCCGGGCGGTCGCCGCCGGCGCCCGGGTCCGGGCGGGCGTCGAGGCGCAGCGGGTGCTGGTCGAGGACGGGCGCGCGGTTGGCGTCGCCTGCACCGCGCGCGAAGCCAGCGGCCGCACCCGCCTCTTCACCGTCCGCGCCCGCCGCGCCGTGATCGCCGCCGGCGGGGCCCTGGGCACGCCCGAGCTGCTGCTCCGCTCCGGCCTCGGCGGCCCCCAGGTCGGCCGCAACTTCCACATCCACCCCGCCTGCTGGGTCGGCGCCCGCTACCAGGAGGAGGTCCGCGGCTGGGACGGGGTGATGCAGAGCTTCTACGTCGACCAGTGGGAGGACTCGCAGCGCGTCTTGCTGGAGGCGACCTTCACGCCGCTTGCCTTCGGCGGGGCCTGGCTGGTCGGCACCGGCCGGGAGCACCAGCGCGCGATGCTGGAATTCGGCCGGATCGGCTCGATCGGCGTCCAGCTCCGCGATCTCTCGGAGGGGCGGGTCGCCCTGGCAAACGACGGCGCACTGCGCGCGACCTACAGACTGAGCGACGAGGACGCGCGGCAGATCACCTTCGGGATCGCCCGCGCGGCCGAAGTCCACTTCGCCGCCGGGGCCACCGAGGTCTACCCCAACATTCCCCGCGCCGGAGTGCTCAGGCCCGGAGACCTTCAGCGCTTCGAGTCCACCCGGTTCAGGTCCTCAGAGCTGCGGCTCGAGGCCTTCCACCCGCTGGGCACGGCACGGATCGCGGCGGATCCGCGCCGGGGCGTCTGTGCCCCCGACGGCTCCGTCAGGGGCACCCGTGCCCTCTACGTCGCCGACGCCTCGCTTTTTCCCACGGCGCCCGGCGTCAACCCGATGATGACCATCATCGCCTTCGCCAAGCAGGTCTCGCGGGGAATTTCCGAAGCGGGCCTCAGCTCCCCTGCTGCGGCGGGGGAGGCGGCGGCGGCGTAGAGGAAGGCGGCTGCGGCGGCTGGCCGCCACCGCCGTGACCGCCGCTGCCGAGGCGGTCGCCGACGTCGCCGAAGCTGGTCCCTTCTTCCTGCATGGCCCGGTAGCCGCCGTAGGCGATCCCCGCCGCGGCGACCAACCCGAGGAAGATCCCGACGGCGGGATCGACGCTGACGCCGGAGAAGCCGGAGTCGGGCGGGCTGATGATCCGGTAGAGGATCAGCAGGACCGAGACGATCCCGAGCACCGCGACGACGGCGTTCGCCGAGATCGAGGGCTCGAAGACGGCGTCGGTGAGGCGGACGACGGCGACGCCCACGGCGGCGACGATCGCCACCATGAGGATGATCGGGATCACGTCGAGGGCGTCCCAGGCGCTGCCGCCGACGCTGACGCTGACGAAGCCGTTGGAAGCGCTGACCGTGAACCAGTCCAAGAACATGAAGATGAAGAGCAGGATCGCCGAGACCCCCGCGATCTTCTCCCCCGTGCTGAGCCTGTCGACGTCCATCTCTCTCCTCCTCGGTCGGGTCTGCCGACCTTATACGCGGCCTACCCCCGAAAACCTCTGTCTGGCCGCTTGTAGGGTGTTCGACAGCAGCATCGCGATCGTCATCGGACCCACCCCGCCGGGGACCGGCGTGATCGCTGAGGCCGCCTCGGCGGCCGCTTCGAAGTCGACGTCGCCGACCAGGCCCTCGTCGAGCCGGTTGACGCCGACGTCGATCACCACCGCCCCCGGCTTCACCGCCTCCGCGCCGAGCAGGCGCGGCACCCCGACCGCGGCGACGAGCACGTCGGCGCGGCGGCAGACGGCGTCGAGGTCGCGCGTCCGCGAGTGGCACGTCGTCACGGTCGCGTCGGCGGCCAGCAGCAGCCGCGCCACCGGCACCCCGACCAGCTTGGAGCGACCGACGACCACCGCCTCGGCGCCCTCCAGCTCGACGCCCTCGTGGGCGAGCAGCTCCATCACCCCGCGGGGGGTGCAGGGCACCAGGCCGGGGGACCCGTGCGCGAGCAAGCCGGCGCTGAGCGGCGTCAGCCCGTCCACGTCCTTGGCCGGGTCGATCGCGGCGACTATCGCGTCCTCGTCGATCTGGGCGGGCAGCGGCAGCTGGACGAGGATGCCGTCGACCCCGTCGTCCTCGTTCAGCCCCCGCACCAGCTCGAGCAGCTCCTCCTGACGGATCGAGGCGTCGGGTTCGTGGTGGATCGAGCGCATCCCGACCTCCTCGGTGTTGCGCCGCTTCATCCCCACGTAGACCTGCGAGGCGGGGTCCTCGCCGACCAGGACCGTCGCCAGCCCCGGCACGCGACCGGTCTCCTCCCGGTAGGCGGCGACGTCGACCCTGACCCGCTCCCGCACCGCGGCGGCCACGGCTTTGCCGTCGATCACCCGCGCGCTCATCAGCCCACCTTCCTGATCGGTGCGTAGTCGAGAGTGAGCGTTCGCTCGGAGCCGTCGCGGGCAAAGCGAACGACGATCACGTCCCCTTCGACTCCCGTGACGACTCCGTCGCCGAAGCTGGCATGGACGATGTCGTCGCCGGTCTGCAGCTCCAATGCGGGCCTTGGCTCGATCGCCTCCGGCGGCGGCTCGCCCATGGTCGGCGTGCTCCAGCTGCTCGTAAGGCTGCGGGCCGCGGTGGAGTGCTTCTCGGTCAGCTCGTCGGGCAGCTCGTCGACGAAGCGCGACGGCAGGTTGCGCTCAGTCTGGCCGAACAGGCGCCGGCTCTGCGCCCAAGTCATGTAGAGGCGGCGGCGGGCACGGGTGATGCCGACGTAACAGAGGCGCCGCTCCTCTTCTTCGCCCCCCTCCTGCAGCGCGCGCATGTGGGGGAACGCCCCCTCCTCGCAGCCGAGGATGAAAACGGTGTCGTACTCGAGGCCCTTGGCGTTGTGGAGGGTCATCAGCGTAACGAGGTCCTCGCGCTCGACGTCGAGCGAATCCTGCTCGCTTTTCAGGGCAATCTGCTGCAGGTATCCCTCCAGCGGCGCGATCTCGCTCTCCCCCTCCGTTTCACGCTCCAAGTCGAACTCCGCCGCTCCGTTGACCAGGGTCTCCAGGTTTTCCGCTCGGCCTTCGGCTTCCACCGTTCTCTCCGCGGCAAGGGCGTCGAGGTACCCGCTCTCATGCAGCACCGCTTCCAGCAGAGTGGCGACCGGGCCCTCTTCATCGGCCCGGTCGCGCAGGCGAGCCATCGACTCGTAGAAGCCCGAAATCCTCTTGAGCGCGGCGCCGCTCAACCCGGGAACCTCCTCAACCCGTTCGAACACCTCCCAGATCGGCAGCCCGGTCGTGTTTGCGTGCGAGGCAAGCTTTCCCTGGGTGGTGTTGCCGATGCCCCGCCGCGGCGAGTTGACGATCCGCTGGAAGGACACAAGGTCGGCGGGATTGACCAGCAGGCTGAGGTAGGCGATCGCGTCCTTGATCTCGGCCCGCTCGTAGAACTTCGTCCCGCCGATGACCTGGTACGAGATGTTGAATCGCTGGAGGGTGTCCTCCAAGACGCGGCTCATCGCGTTCGTGCGATAGAAGACGGCGACGTCGGCGCGGGTGATTCCCTGCTCGTCCCCGAGCCGTTCGATCTCCGCGGCGATCCAGCGAGCCTCCTCGGCTTCGTCGCGCAGCTCGGAGAGCTGCAGCGGCTCCCCGTGCTCCCCGTCGCTCCACAGCTCCTTCGGACGCCGTTCTCGATTGCGTTCGACCACGGCATTGGCCGCCGAAAGGATCGTCTGCGTCGACCGGTAGTTCTGCTCCAGCTTGACGATCTCGGCGCCGGAGAAATCCTTGTCGAAATCCAGGATGTTGGACACGTCGGCATAGCGGAAGCCGTAGATCGACTGATCCTCGTCCCCGACCACCATCAGGTTTCCGTGCTCGGAGGCGAGCAGCTGAAGCAGCCGGTATTGAGCATGGTTGGTGTCCTGGTACTCGTCGACGAGGACGTGGCGGAAGGTGCGGCGCCAGCGCTCGCGGACGTCCTCGAACAGCTCGATCACGTTGACGGTGCGAACCAGGAGGTCGTCGAAGTCCATCGCGTTGGCCTCCTGCATCCGCCGCTCGTAGAGCGGGTAGGCCTCGGCAGCTATCGCCTCGATTCCCTCCCGGTCCAGGTCGACGCCCTCGGCATATGCATCGGAGTCGACGAGCTGGTTCTTGGCGCCGGAGATCCTCGCCTGCACTCCGCGTGGCGAGAAGCGTTTGGCGTCGATCCCCAACTCCGTCAGGCACCGTTTCAGCATCCGCAGCGAATCCGCCTGGTCGTAGATCGTGAAGCCCTTCGAGTAACCGAGGCGCTCGGCGTCGACGCGCAGCATCCGCGCGCAGGCGGAGTGGAAGGTCGTCACCCACATCGCCCGCACCGAGCGGCCGATCAGCCGGCCGACCCGCTCGCGCATCTCCGCCGCCGCCTTGTTGGTGAAGGTGATGGCGAGGATCTCGCCAGGCCGCGCCTCCCCGGTCGCCAGCAGGTAGGCGATCCGGTGGGTGAGGACGCGGGTCTTGCCGGAGCCGGCCCCGGCCAGAACCAGCAGCGGGCCGCCGCCGTGCTCGACCGCCTGGCGCTGGGGCCCGTTGAGGCCGGCCAGCAGGCGCTCGACCCGGTCGCTTCCCGGCTCGGTCGGCGCCGCCGGCTGCTGCGGATCGGCTCCGGCAGCCGGGTCGAACTGCTCCTGGAGGCTCACCCGCCGAGCATAGCCAGGCGCTCGGCGGGCTCCTCCGGTCAGGCGGCGGCTATTCGCAGCCTTCGGCGATTTCGACGATCGGTTCGGTGTTGCTTTCGACCACCAGGCTTTCGAGTTCGGGGTTAGAGAGTTCTTCGACCCCTTCGACGATGCAGCTCGCGGTCTTCGGGTCGATCGATTCTTCTTCTTCGAGCTGTTCGCCCAGCACGGCGATGAAGGGCGCGGGATCGAACTTGGCAAAGCCGGTGAATTCGTCGAGCTTCCATTCGCCGCCTTCTTCGACCAGGGCGAGTTCGAGCGTCTGTTCGTTGAAGTTCCCGCCCTTGAATTCGGCGTCGGCGGAGGCGCTTTCGCCGTTCACCTTGACCTTGCTGACAGCGACCGAGTCAGGCTGGTTGGCGCCTTCTTCGGCTTCCTTTTCGCAGCTCTTTTCGGCCTGCTTGCCGCTTGCGCCCGTCGTCTGTTCCATGAACTTCAGCGTCTGGGTTTCGCCGCAGACGGACGGATCGGTGCCGGTCGCGGCGGTTTCGATCGTGGTGGCGATCTTGTCTTCGTCGCTTTCGCCACCGCCGCCGCAGGCGGCCAAACCAAGGCCGAGGGCAAGCAGAAGCACGGGCAGGGACAGGAAGTGGAGCTTTCTCACGGGGGGGCCTTTCGAGACGAGGGACGGGTGGCCGCCGCAAGGTACCGCAGCGACAGGCCGGATCCCGGGTGCGCAAGGCGAGTCTGCAAACCAGTGGTTTGCAAACTCGCCAGAGCTCAGCCGCCGGCGGAGGAGCGGCCCTTGCGGGGCTCGATCTTCGCCACCTCGGCCGAGGGTCCGTTGCCCCCGTCGAGGCGCGCCAGCCGCTGCTCGACCTCGGCGATCCGCTCGCTGAGCGCCTTGATCGCGTCGGCGATCGGGTCCGGCAGGTGGATCCAGTCGGCGTCGGGTCCTTCGACCCGCTTGCCTTCGAGCTTCACCGGGTGGCCGGGATTGCCGACCACCGTTGCACCCGGCGGCACGTCCTCGACGACCACCGTGTTGGCGCCGATCTTCGCCCCGTCGCCGACGGCGATCGGACCCAGCAGCTTCGCCCCGGAGCCGACGGTGACGTTGTCGCCGAGGGTGGGGTGGCGCTTTCCCCGCTGGAAGCCGGTACCGCCGAGGGTGACGCCCTGGTAGAGGGTGACGCAGCTGCCGATCACCGCGGTCTCGCCGATCACCACGCCGGAACCGTGGTCGATGAAGAACTCGTTGCCGATCACGGCCGCCGGATGGATCTCGATCCCGGTGACGGCGCGGGTCAGGTAGGCGATGAACCGCGGCAGCAGCGGCACCCCGGCTTCCATCAGCGCGTGGGCGGCGCGGTGCGCCAGCAGCGCCTGCACACCGGCCCAGCTGGTGAGGATCTCGAAGGAAGAGACGCCCTGGGCGGCGGGGTCGCGCTCGCGCGCCGCCTCGAGGTCCGCGCGAATCTCCTTGAGGAGCCGTTTCCAGCGGGTCATGGTGAGAAGAAGGGTAGGGACATGTAGCGCTCGCCCGAGTCGCAGACGATCGTCACCACCCTCTTGCCCGCCATCTCCGGGCGGCTCGCCACCTCCAGCGCCGCATGGATGTTGGCCCCGGACGATATGCCCGAGAGGATGCCCTCCTCCTGCGCCACCCGGCGCGCGGTGTCGAGCGCGTCCTCGTCGCCGACCGAGATCACCTCGTCGACCACGTCGCGGTCGAGGACCTCGGGGACGAAGCCGGCGCCGATCCCCTGGATCTTGTGCGGGCCCGGTTTGCCGCCGGAGAGGACCGGCGAGCTGGCGGGCTCGACCGCCACCACGCGGGCCTCCGGTGCCCGTTCGCGCAGCATCCGCCCGACCCCGGTGATCGTCCCTCCCGTGCCGACGCCGGCGACGAAGGCGCCGACCTGGCCGTCGGTGACGGCCCAGATCTCCTCGGCCGTGGTGCGCCGGTGGACCTCCGGGTTGGCGGGGTTCGAGAACTGCATCGGCATGAAGCCCTTGCGCTGCTCGCGGATCTCCTCCGCCAGCGCCACCGCCTCGTTCATCCCTCCCAGCGACGGCGTCTCCCGCACCTCGGCCCCGTAGGCGCGCAGAAGCTTCGCCCGCTCCCGGCTCATCCCCTCCGGCAGGGTGAGGATCAGCTCGTAGCCACGAGCCGCGCAGACCATCGCCAGGGCGATGCCGGTGTTGCCGCTGGTCGGCTCCACCACCACCGAGCGCCCGGCCTTGATCTGCCCCGCCTCTTCGGCGGCGTCGATCATCGCCACTCCGATCCGGTCCTTCACCGACCCGCCCGGGTTGAAGTACTCGAGCTTGGCGCAAACCTCACCCCCGAGCCCCTCCCCGATCCGGTCGAGCCGCACCATCGGCGTGTTGCCGACGACCGCGGAAGCCTCAGCTCCGATCCGCATCGCGCGGAGTCTAGTCCCGCTCTCCGCCAGCCTCTAGATGAAGTACATCCCTGAGCCGGCCTCTTCGGCCTCGCGGCGGGCCACTTCGGCGATCGTCGTCTGGGCGAAGACCTTGCGCAGGGCGGCGACGCCCTCGGCCCAGATGCCGCCGGCCTCGTCGGCCTCGTCGCCGACCCTGCCGTCGAGGGCCTGGACGACCTCGAGGACGGTGATCTCTTCGGCGGGGCGCGCGAGGGTATAGCCGCCGCGCATGCCGCGGTGGCTGGTCAGCAGGCCGGCGCGACGGAGGGTCGAGAAGAGCTGCTCGAGGAACTGCTCAGGGATCTCCCTCCTTTCGGCCAGCTCTTTGATCGGCACCGGCCGCTCGCCGGCCCGGGCCAACTCGGCGAGCGCAACTACCGCGTATCTCGACTTCGAGGTGACGGAGATCACCCGGTCTTTCTACCGCAGAGCGCCCAGGCTGGGCTAGGATCGGCCGAGATGGGCCTTGGAGGCCATCCCGCGCCCGTACCCTGAAAACGAGTGATCGGAAGCAGCCCTGACCCAGCGCCCACACTGTCTTGTGATTGACGGTCACCCCCTCGTCCGCATCGGGATCCGGGAGACCCTCGACGACGGCTTCGTCGTCCACGAAGTCCCTACCCGCGAGGAGGCGATCGACCTGGTCCGCGACGTCGGTGACTTCGACGTCGCGATCGTCGACATGCGGTGGCGCGGCAACGGCGAGGAGCGCGCGCTCACCGGCTCCGACGCGATCCGGCTGATGCGCCGCACGGCGCCCGGCCTCGGCATCGTCGCCCACGGCGAGCTGCCCGAACGCCACCTCGCCAGCGCGGCCCTGCAGGCGGGCGCCAGCGCCTACGTCGCCCGCACTGCCGGGCCGAAGGAACTGCGGCGCGCCGTCGACGCAGCCGCCTCGCAGGAGAGCTTCGTCGACCCAGCCGTCCCCCCCAAAGGCAGCCGAGGCAAGCTGACCCGCCGGCAGCGGGAGATCCTGCAGCTGATCGCAAATGGCGAGTCGACGACCGTGGCGGCCCGAGAGCTCGATCTCAGCGAGGAGACGGTGAAGACCCACACCAAGAACGCGCTCGCTCGCCTCGAGGCCAGGAACCGCACTCACGCCGTGGCGATCGCCATGCGCGAGTGCCTGATCGACTGAGGCCGATTAGATCCAGCCGCGGTCGCGGGCCAGCAGCACGGCCTGGGCGCGGTCGACCGCGCCGATCTTGCCGTAGACGTTGTGGAGGTGGGTGCGGATGGTCGAGACCGAGAGGTGCATTTCGCTTGCGATCTGCTTGTAGACCATGCCCTCGGAGAGGTGGCGGAGGACGTCGAGCTCGCGCCCCGAGAGCGGGCAGGGCTCGCTGATGCGGGTCGCATCCTTGGTCGGCCGGGGCAGCTCGTACAGCAGGTCGCGCAGGCCGTCGAAGCTGAGGCCGCAGCGCTCGGCGGCGGCGCGCAGGCGCTCCGGCGCGATCGCCTCGCCGTTGCAGTAGTGGGCGACCATGTCGGCGGTGGCGACCATCGCGGCGAGCCCTTCGGCGTCGTCGGCGTGGTGGCGCTCGATGGCGACCGCGATCCGCTGCGGCAGGTTCCAGCGCCGGGCGAGGACGCCGCCCACCAGCGTGTGGTCGATGCCGAGCTGCTCGCGTTCCTCGCGCAGGCGCTGCTCGGGGGTGCGGGAGACGGCGTCGAAGTAGACCTTGTAGCCGGGGTGCAGGCGGGAGATCACGAGGCGGCCGATGTCGTGCAGCAGGGCGGCCACGGCCAGCTCGTCGCGTTCGGCCCAACCGACCGCGCGGCCGATGCGGTCGGCGGCGCTCTGGGTGGCGAGGGCGTGGACGCGGAAGCGCTCGGGCTTCAGCTCCCAGCCGTTGGCCGGCTCGAAGAAGTCGAAGCTGGGCGAGGTGCCGGCGAGGGCGAGGACTCCGGCCGGCTTCAGCGCTTCGACCGCGGCCGGGATGCCGGCGACGCCGCCGGTGTGGAGGCCGCCGCGGTTGGCCTGGCGCAGGACCGAGATCGCCAGCGAGACGTCGCTCTCGACGGCTTCGACGATGTCGCCGATGCGGGCGGTCTCGGCGGTGGCGGCGACGATCACCCGCTCGCGCGACTCGACCAGGACGGGGAAACGCTCGACGGCCTCGAACGCTTCCGCCAGGCGGCTCCCCGGCGCCGGCGCAGACCGCGATCCGGCTTTGGCGCTCTCGTGCAGGGGCACCTTGCCGTTGCTCTGGGCGGTGGTAACGCTCATTGGCCCAACACATCGGCAATAAGGCCGCGCGGGTTTAGCCCAAATGTCCTTTCCAACCCCAAAATTGGGGACGTTCTCGGCGCTTCTCAGGCAGCGGCGAGGCGACCGGCCGCGGCGCGAATCCGCTGCAGAGCGCGCTCTCTGCCCAGCGCGGCGAGCGACTCGAAGATGCCGGGAGAGACCGAGGTGCCGGTGATCGCGACCCGGATCGGCTGGTAGAGCCTGCCCGCTTTGAGGTCGAAACGCTCCAGCAGGGGAGCGAGCCCCGCCTCGATCGACCGCGGCTCGAAGGGATCTAGCTCCTCCAGGGTATCGGCGACCGCGGTGAGGACCTCCCCGCTCCCCTCCTTCATCACCTTGGACCAGGCAGTCTCGTCGTCTACCGGCTCCTCGAAGAGGAAGCGGATCAGCGGCCAAACCTCCGCCAGCGTCTGCGCTTTCTCCTGGGCGATCGCGCAGGCGGTCCGCAGCTGCCCGTCGACCTGGCGGCCGAGGTGGCGCGCCACCGTTTCGACGTAGTCGTCCAGCGGCAGCTCGCGCATGAAGCGACCGTTCAGCCAGCGCAGCTTCTTCTCGTCGAAGATCGCCGCCGCCTTGCCGACGTCTTCGACCCGGAAACGGCGGACCAGCTCCTCGGTGGACATGATCGTCGTGTCGTCGCCAGCGCCCCAGCCGAGCAGAGCCAGGTAGTTGCGGACGGCGGCTGGCAGGTAGCCCGCGTCGCGCAGCTCCTGCACCGAAGCGGCGCCGTGGCGCTTGGAGAGCTTCTTGCCGTCCGGGCCGTGGAGGAGCGGCAAGTGGGCGTAGCGGGGCGGCTCGTAGCCGAGCGCCTCCAGCACGAGCAGCTGCTTGGGCGTGTTGGAGAGGTGGTCGTCGCCGCGCACCACCTCGGTGATCCCCATCTCGGCGTCGTCGACCGCGACCGCGAAGTTGTAGAGGACCGAGCCGTCGGCTCGGGCGATGACGAAGTCGTCGTAGCTGGCGTTGGGGAAGGCGACGGGGCCGCGGATGAGGTCGTGGACGACGGTCTCCCCCTCGTCGGGCACCCGCAGCCGGATCGCGGCGGTCTCCTCGTCGGTCGGCGTGCCGCGGTAACCGCGGCCGGTGCCGTGCTCGGCCTTCCAGGCCTCGACCTCCTTGGCGGTCGCGTGGTCGCGGTAGGCGTGGCCGGACTCCAGCAGCCTCGCCAGCGCCTCAGCGTGGCGATCCGCCCGTCCGGCCTGCGAGATCGGCCCCTCGTCCCAGTCGAGCCCGAGCCAATCCATCGCGTCGATGATCTGATCCCAGTTCTCCTGGGTCGAGCGCTCGCGGTCGGTGTCCTCGATCCGCAGCACCAGCTCGCCGCCGCCATGCCGGGCCGCCAGCCAGTTGTAGAGTGCCGTCCTCGCTCCGCCGATGTGCAGCGCACCGGTCGGCGAGGGGGCAAACCTGAAACGGGAGTTATCGCTTGGCATGTTGATCGGAGCGCATGTTTCCACCGGCGGCGGCCTGCCGAACGCGATCGAGCGCGGCAGGGAACGCGGCTGCGAATCTATCCAGATCTTTCACCAGAGCCCGCGCATGTGGCGGCCGACGAAATACGGCGAGGCCGATTTCGAGGCCTTCCGCGAGGCGATGGACGACTCGCCGATCGAAGCGGTGATCATCCACGCGGTCTACCTGATCAACTGCGCGACCAAAGACAAGGAGCTGCGGAAGAAGTCGCTGACCTCGCTGACTCACGCGCTGGCGATCGGCGACGGGATCGGCGCCGCCGGCGTCGTCCTCCATCCGGGCGCGCAGAAAGGAGAGCCGCACGGGCCCTCGATGAAACGCGCCGGCAAGGTGATCGCCGAGGCGTTGAACCGGACCGACCGCTGCCGGCTCCTGCTCGAGCAGACCGCCGGCCACAAAGGGCTCCTCGGCCGCGACTTCGACGAGACCGCGCAGCTGATCGAGCTGGCCGGCGGCGGCGAGCGCCTCGGCCTCTGCCTCGACTCCTGCCACCTCTTCGTCCAGGGCTACGACGTCACCGACGAGGCCCACCTCGGCGCCGTCCTCGACGAAGCCGACGCCAAGGTCGGCCTCGACCGCCTCGGCGCCGTCCACGTCAACGACGCCGCCGCCCCCCTCGGCTCCTGCCGCGACCGCCACGCCAACATCGGCAAAGGCGAGATGGGCAAGCGCGGCCTCTCCGCCTTCCTCTCCGAGCCCCGCTTCGAGGGCCTCCCCGCCACCCTCGAGACCCCCGGCCCGGAAAAGAAAGGCTCCTCCAAAGCCGAAGTGACCGCCGCCAAGCGCCTGCGCCGCGAAGGCCTCAAACGCCGGTCCAAACCAGCTTTCTGAAGGCGGGGCACAACCCTTGTCGCCTCCCGACGCGTCGTCGGAGGGGCGGGTACCCCCTCTCCAGACACTCAACCGCGAGCCATAAGCGAGCGGTGTCTGGAGAGGGGGTACCCGCCCCTCCCCGCCACCAGCACCCAGGCAGGCGACAAGGGCCGGCCCCTGCGCCGGCCCTTGCTCTCCCGCCGTAAGTCTCTATTTGATGTGGAAGCCGGAGATCGCGCGCGAGATGACCAGGCGCTGGATCTCGGAGGTGCCCTCGAAGATCGTGTAGATCTTCGAGTCGCGGTGCATCCGCTCGACCGGGAACTCGCGGGTGTAGCCGTTGCCGCCGAGGATCTGGATCGCCCGCTCGGTCACCCAGACGGCTACCTCACCGGCCTTCAGCTTCGACATCGAGCCCTCGGCGTTTTCGAATTTGTGACCCTGGCGGCCCATCCAGGCGGCCCGCCAGACGAGCAGCCGGGCGGCGTCGATCTCGAGCTTCATGTTGGCCAGGTCGAAGGCGATCGACTGGTTCTCGACGATCTTCCTGCCGAACTGTTCCCGCTCTTTGGCGTACTCGAGGGCGTACTCATAGGCCGCCCGCGCGATCCCGAGCGCCTGAGCGCCGACGGTCGGGCGGCTCGCCTCGAAGGTCTGCATCGCCGCCTGCGATTTGGCCTTCTTCCCCTCGCGTACGCGCGCCAGCCGTTCGTCGAGCTTCTCTTTGCCGCCCAGCAGGCACGAGCCGGGGACGCGGCAGTCGTCGAGGTGGACGTCGGCGGTGTGGGAGGCGCGGAGGCCGTGCTTCTTGACCTTGGCGCCCTGCTCGCAGCCCTTCGTCCCCGGCGGGATCACGAAGGCGGCGTGGCCGCGCGAGCCGAGCTCGCGGTCGACCGAGGCGATGATGACGTGGACGTTGGCGATGCCGCCGTTGGTCGCCCAGGCCTTCTGGCCGTTCAGCACCCATTCGTCCTTGGCCTCGTCGTACTTGGCGCTGGTGCGGATGCCGGAGACGTCGGAGCCGGCGTCGGGCTCCGAGGCGCAGAAGGCGCCGAGCTTGACGTCGTCCGCAGTGCCGAAGCACTGCGGGATCCACTCCCCCATCTGCTCCGGGGTTCCCTGCCCGAAGATCGCTGCGACGGCGAGCGTCGTGCCCATGATCGCCATGCCGATGCCGGCGTCGCCCCAGAACAGCTCCTCGTTGGCGATCGGCAGCGTCAGCCCGGTCTCGTCGGCCCAGAACTGGCCGACGGCTTCGAAGCTGTAGAGGCCGATCTCGGCGGCCTCCTCGATGACGGGCCATGGCGTTTCCTCGCGCTCGTCCCATTCCTCGGCGGCCGGGCGGACGACGCCCTCGGCGAAGCCGTGCACCCACTCGCGGATGTCCTTCTGGTCCTGGTTCAGCTCGAGGGTGAACTTCGGCTCGCCCTGGGGCTCGGACGTGGAGTTGGCCTCGTCGAGCAGCGCGTTGGCGTCGACGTCGGCGACGGAGGAATCGGCCATCGACAGAAATTCTACATAGAACGATGTCGCGTCAGCAAACCCCGTCGAGGTGACCCGCGCCTCAGACGTCGCGCAGATCGAAGGCTCGCAGCCCCTCGTCGCCCTCGTCGGTGCAGTCGAAGAAGCGGCGGTTGACGCAGCCGTAGGGCTCGCCTTCGCCCTCGTAGGCGCGCTCGACCGAGAACTGGCAGTGCGGCAGCGGCTCGCCGGTCATCTTCACTCCCCCGAAACCGCCCGGCTCGAGCACCGCCGCCAGCTCGACCTCGGCCCCGTAGACCTCCTGCATGCAGCCGACGTACTGCTCGCCGGTGAACCGGTCGAGGTAGCTGTAGAGGAAACGACAGCCGAGCTCGATGCATCCACGCGGCTCGACCATCTTGTCGCAGAAGGAGCGGCACTGACGGCACTCGCCGACGGTCGTGCGCGTTGCGGTCATGGCAAAAGTCTAGGGATGGGAGACCGCGGAACCAAGCGGTTCAAGCGGCGATCGCGTCGGGCCCCAACAGCTGGTTCAACTCGTACCGCAGGTGCGGCGAGATCTGGACGCGGTAGTCCTCGCCGGTCTTCAGCTTCTTCGGTCCCTCGCTGGTCTGCACGACCAGGTGGACATGCGCATCGCCCTCGTGGTCCTCGAAGAGGGACTTCAGGTCGTCCATCAACCGCGGGGTCTGCTTCAACCTTGCCATCTCGATCGAGACCTGCAGCGGGCCCGCCGGCAGCGCCGTCACCTTCTTCGCCGCGCCGGCGATCTCGGCCTCGTCGGGTTCGAAGCGCTGCGCCTCCTGCACGACCAGCTTCGTCTCGCCACGGTCTTTGTGGTCGAGCCGGCCGCGGACGAGGACGATCGCGTCGGGCTGGATCACCGCGGCGCTCTCCGCCTGGTCGGCCTTGAAGACCAGCATCTCGACCTGCCCCTCGACGTCGTCGAGGGTCGCGAACATCATCTGGGTGCCGCTCTTGGTGCGGATCTTCTTGCAACCGACGACGATCCCGCCGACCGTTACCCAGGCGCCGTCCGGCTTGTTGCCCAGCTGGGCGAGGCTGCAGTCGACCCGCGCCCGCAGCGCCGGACCGACTTCGGTCAGCGGATGCGAGGAGAGGTAGGTGCCGAGCACCTCCTTCTCCATCGCCAGCATCTCGGCGCGGTCGAACTCGGCGGCGGAGATCGGCGGCCTGTGCTGCGCCTGGGGCGCCGCCCCGGCTTCGTCGCCGAAGTCGAAGATCGAGCCCTGCCCCAGCTGCGCGTCCTCCTGCGCCTTCTGCCCCGCCGACTGCGCCGCCGGCAGCGCCTCGAGCATGCCCTTGCGGGTGGCGCCGGTCGAGTCGAGAGCGCCGCACTTGATCAGGCATTCGATCGCCCGTTTGTTGACCGCGCGGCTGTCGACCCTTTCGCAGAAGTCCCAGATCGACTCGATCGGCTTCTCCTCGCGGGCGCGGAGGATCGCCTCGACCGCAGCGTGACCGACGTTCTTGACCGCGTCGAGGCCGAAGCGGATCGCGTTCTCGGAGACGACGAAGGAGTGATCGGAGGAGTTGACGTCGGGCGGCAGGACGTCGATCCCCATCTCCGCGCAGCGGTTGACGAAGAAGGGCACCTTGTCTTTGGTGTTCATCACCGAGGAGATCACCGCCGCCATGTACTCGGCCGGGAAGTTGGCCTTGAGATAGGCGGTCCGGTAGGAGATCAGCCCGTAGCACGCGGCGTGGGACTTGTTGAACGAGTAGTCGGCGGCAGCTTCGTTCAGCTTCCAGAGGTCCTGGGCAACCCGTGAGTCGGTCCCGGACTTCGCCAGGCCCTCCACGAACTTGTCCTTCATCGTCGCCATCAGGTCGCGCTTCTTCTTCCCGATCGCCTTGCGCAGGTCGTCCGCCTCGGCGCCGGAGAAGCCGGCCATCTGGCGGGCGATCTGCATCAGCTGCTCCTGGTAGATGACGCAACCGTGGGTTTCCTTGGTGATGGCTTCCAGCCGGGGGTCGGGGTGCCGGACCGAGGAGGGGTCTTTCTTGCCTTTGGCATAGGCCGGGATGTAGGCCATCGCGCCCGGCCGGTAGAGGGCGCCGAGGGCGACGATGTCGGCGAACTCGGTCGGCTTCACCTTGCGCAGCGCGTCCCGCATCCCCTCGGACTCGAACTGAAAGACGCCGGTCGAGTCGCCGCGGGCGAGCATCTCGTAGGTCTTGGCGTCGTCGATCGGGATCTGCTCCATGTCGATCCGCTCGCCGCGCGAACGCTCGATGATGTCGATCGCGTCCTCGATCACGTCGAGGTTGCGCAGCCCGAGGAAGTCCATCTTCAGCAGCCCGATCTCCTCGATCGGCCCCATCGAGTACTGGGTGACGATCTTGTACTGGCGCTCGGGCTTGCCCGAGCCGTTTCCGTTGACGCCGGCGGGAGCGCTCTTGTCCTCGGCGAGCTGCAGGGGGACGATCTCGTGCAGGGGCCGGTCGGCGATGACGACCGCGGCGGCGTGGATCGAGTTGTTGCGGATGATCCCCTCG
>DASTTQ010000022.1:0-3542 GCA_035760065.1 Solirubrobacterales bacterium | reverse complement strand
TGCATCGCGGAGGGTGATGTGGCCCGGCCCGGGCGCTCCGAAAAGGGCATCTTCCCGTCCCGTGGAGAGACGAGCCTCGTCCGCACCATCTTGGCCACACAAGCCGCCCCTATACAGACGTCTGTGATAACGTACAACCGGTGGCCCCCACTATGACCAAAGGCTCGGGCGCGTCGGATTCTCCCCCCGCGGGTCCGAGAAGCTCCAAAGAGCCCGCTCCCACCGTCGGCCCGCGCATCCGCGCTTTGCGCGACGCCATGGGGCTCTCCCTCCGCGACCTCGCCGAGCGCTCGGGCGTCTCGGCGCCGATGCTCTCGCAGGTCGAGCGCGGGGAGACCAGCCCGACGCTCGCCGTCGCGGGCAAGATCGCGGCTGGGTTGGAGCTGACGCTCTCGCAGCTGCTGCGCCTCGACGAGGGTCAGCACGTGGTGGTCAGCCGTGCCGCCGGGCGTCGCCGTTCGGAGCGGGGAGGGCACCGCTTCGAGGAGCTGACGCCGCCGCTTCCGGGACAGCGGGCTGACGTATCGCTGCACGTGCTCGAGCCTGGAGCTACCACCGGCGGCCGCGAGGATCCGCCGATGCACGAGCCGGGCAGCCGCGAGACCGCGGTCGTCCTCGCCGGGACCCTTGTGCTGGTCGTCGACGGCGTCCGCCATGAGCTTCAAGAGGGGGACAGCGTCACCTTCGACGCCGACCTGCCACACCACTTCGAGAACGAAGGCGAGGAGCCGACCCGCTTCCTCGCCGTGATCGCCGCCGGCCTGAGGAGGTCATGACGCAAATGCCGAAGACGATGTTCGACAAGATCTGGGAGGCCCACGAGGTCTCGCCGGGGCTGATCTACATCGATCTGCACCTGGTCCACGAGGTCACCTCGCCGCAGGCCTTCGACGGCCTGCGTCTGGCCAACCGGCCGGTCCGCCGCCCGGACAAGACCCTCGCCACCGCCGACCACAACACCCCGACCGACGGGACGATGGCAGCGCGGCTGATAGCCGACGAGCTCTCGCGCGTCCAGGTCGAAACCCTGGAGCGCAACTGCGAGGAGTTCGGCATCCCGGTCTACTCGTTGGGCTCCGACCGGCAGGGCATCGTCCACGTGATCGGCCCCGAGCTCGGCGTCACCCAGCCGGGGATGACGATCGTCTGCGGCGACAGCCACACCTCCACCCACGGCGCCTTCGGCGCCCTGGCCTTCGGCATCGGCACCTCCGAGGTCGAGCACGTGCTCGCCACCCAGTGCCTGGTCCAGAAGCGGCCGAAGACGATGCGGATCTCCTACGCCGGCGAACTCGGCCACGGGGTGACGCCGAAGGACCTGATCCTGGCGACGATCGGCCGCCTCGGCACCGGCGGCATGACCGGCTACGCGGTCGAGTACGCCGGCCCCGCGATCGAGGCGCTCTCGATGCCGGGCCGGATGACGATCTGCAACATGACGATCGAGGGCGGCGGCCGCGCCGGGATGATCGCCCCCGACGAGACCACGTTCGAGTGGGTCGAGGGGCGGCCGGGCGCGCCGATCGACTTCGAGGCCGCCCTCGCCTGCTGGCGCGAGCTGCCGACCGAGCCGGGCGCCGGCTTCGACAACGAGGTCGAGGTCGACGCCTCGGGTATCTCGCCGATGGTCACCTGGGGCACCAACCCCGGCCAGGTCGTCGAGGTCACCGACAGCGTGCCCGACCCGGGCGCCCTCGAGTCGCCCGCCGACCGGGAGGCGGCCGAGCGCGCCCTCGCCTACATGGGCCTGAGCGCCGGCACGCCGATGACCGAGATCGCCCCCGAACGCGTCTTCATCGGCTCCTGCACCAACAGCCGCATCGAGGATCTGCGGGAGGCCGCCGCGATCGTCGACGGCCGCAAGGTCGCCGACGGCGTCAGCGCGATGGTCGTGCCCGGCTCCCAGCAGGTGAAGAAGGCCGCCGAGGAAGAGGGCCTCGACGAGGTCTTCCGCAGTGCCGGCTTCGACTGGCGCGTGGCCGGCTGCTCGATGTGCCTGGGGATGAACCCGGACACGCTCGCCGAAGGCGAGCGCTGCGCCTCGACCTCGAACCGCAACTTCGAGGGGCGCCAGGGCAAGGGGGGCCGCACCCACCTCGTCAGCCCGAAGATGGCCGCCGCGGCGGCGGTCGAGGGTCACTTCGTCGACATCAGGGATTGGAGCTGAGCATGAGGCCGATAGACGTGATCGAGGGCAAGGTCTCGGTGCTGGACCGCGCCGACGTCGACACCGACCAGATCATCCCCAAGCAGTTCCTCAAGCGGGTCGAGCGAACCGGCTTCGGCGAGTTCCTCTTCTACGACTGGATCCGCGACGGCGAGATCGAGCTGGAGCCGAACCCGATCCTCGTCACCGGCGCCAACTTCGGCTGCGGATCCTCCCGCGAGCACGCGCCCTGGGCGCTAGAGGACTTCGGCTTCCAAGCGATCCTGGCGCCCTCCTTCGCCGACATCTTCTACTCGAACTGCACCAAGATCGGGCTGCTGCCGGCGGTGCTGGACGAGGAGCACTGCATGGCGGTCGCCGAGGCCGGCGAGGCCCGCATCGACCTCGACGACGAGACCGTCAACTGCTCCGCCGGCGTCTTCCAGTTCCAGATCGAGCCGGAGGTCAAGCACCGGCTCCTCAACGGCCTGGATGACATCGGGATCACGCTTGAAAACGAGGGCGCGATCGACCGGTTCGAGGAAGGTTCGGCCGCCGCGCTGGGGCCGGTCACCACCAGCCTGTAGGGGCGAGAAGGAGGGCCGTGATGGCCGACCAGTTCAAGCAGCCGATGGACACCGGCGCCCGCGAGTGGGATGCCGCGACCTACGACGAGGTCTCCGACCCTCAGTTCGAATGGGGAATGGAGGTCCTGGAGCGGCTGGAGCTGCGCGGCGACGAGGCTGTCGTCGATGCCGGTTGCGGTTCGGGCCGGGTCACCGAGCAGCTGGCCGGGCGCCTGCCGAACGGCCGCGTGATCGCCGTCGACGGCTCTGAGGCGATGATCGAGAAAGCGAAGGAGCGGCTCGGCGACCGCGCCGAGTACCTGGTCAGCGACCTGGTCGAGCTGACACTGCCCGAGCCGGTCGACCTCGTCTTCTCGACCGCGACCTTCCACTGGATCGGGGACCACGACCGCCTCTTCCGCCAGATCCGCCTGGGGCTGCGGCCCGGTGGCCGCCTCGTCGCCCAGTGCGGCGGCAAGGGCAACGTCGCTCGGCACACCGAGGCGATCGCCGCCGTCGCCGCCGACTCCGAGTACGGGCAGCACCTGACCCAGGCCAAAGGTCTCTGGAACTTCGCCTCGCCGGAGGAGACGGAACCACGCCTCAACGCCGCCGGCTTCAGCGACATCCGCTGCTGGCTGCAGCCGAAGCCGGTCCAGCCCTCGCGGCCGCTCGAGTTCATCTCCACGGTCACGCTCGGCCCGCTCCTCGACCAGCTCCCGGAGGAGAAGCGCCGCCCCTTCGCCGAAGCGGTCCTCGCCGAGCACGAGGAGCCCCTCACCCTCGACTACGTCCGCCTCAACATCGAGGCGCGTAGAGTGCCCGCCTCA
>DASTTQ010000021.1:0-61856 GCA_035760065.1 Solirubrobacterales bacterium | reverse complement strand
GTTGGCACCCATCCCCCGCTCCTCGAGCCGCGCCAGCTGCCGCCGCAGGATCTGCCGCGGCGAGGCGGCGACTTCGCGGCCGTCGCCCCACCGGACGTCGGCCATCACCATCGCCGTCGCCGGCAGCCACGGCACCAGCCGCAGCGTCTCCAGGTCGGGCACCATCTCGAAGTCGCCGTAGCCGGTGTCCCAGGAGCTCATCGCGTAGCCGCCGACGGTTTCCATGTCGACGTCGACGGCGAGCAGGTAGTTGCACCCCTCGGCCCCGTGCTCGTGCACGCCGCCGAGGAAGTGCGCCGCGGTCAGCCGCTTGCCCTGCAGCCGGCCCTCCATGTCGGCGATCGCGAGCAGCACGGTGTCGACCGCGCCGTCCGCCACCGCCTGCTTCAGCTCCTCGACGGTCACCTGCAGAACGTTACGCCGAAGCGATCAAGGGCCGGCGGAGGCGCCGCCGGGGGCCGGCTCCGGGCCCGTACGTCGCTCGGGTTCGACCTCGCGGACTTCGCGGATCGGCCCGACGAACCGCTTGCGGGCGTCCACCACCCACCAGATCCCGGTTATCAGCAGCACCGCGATCACCGTCAGCGGCGCGTAGTTGACGTACTTCCAGTCGAACCCTTCTTCCCACGGAACGCCGGTGGGCGCCTGCGGCAGGCTGAAGACGATCACGCAGATGGCGACCCAGACGATCGCCGCCGGGTTGACCCATTTGTACTTGCGCCCCAGGTTCCACGGCCCCGGTTCGAAGGAATCGCCCATCCGCCAGCGCAGGAACACGGGGATCACGTAGGCGATGTAGAGGCCGATCACGGTGATCGACACCACCGCGGCGAACGCGTAGGTGTAGTTGTTTTCGTCGCCGACCAAGGCCGGCAGGGTGATGATCAGCGCCGCCACCGACATCGAGATCACCGCCCAGACGGGCACGTGCCGCTTGCTGATCCGCGACCACAGCTGCCAACCCGGCATCGCCCGGTCGCGCGAGAAGGCGAAGCACATCCGCGAGGCGGCGGTGACGCAGGACATGCCGCAGAAGAGCTGGCCGATCGTGGCGATCAGGATCACCGCCTTGGCTCCGGCCGAGCCGAGGGCGCTGTCGAAGATCGCCAGCGAGGAGCCGAGGCCGATCCCGTTTTCGGGGTTGTTGATGAAGCCGGTGTCGGTCGCGGCGAAGGTGATCGCCAGCAGCACGATCCAGCCGACCACGCCCGACCAGAAGACCGAGCGCCAGACGCCCTTGGCCGCGCCGAGCGCCGCTCCGCGCGTCTCCTCGGAGATGTGGGCGGAAGCGTCGTACCCCGTCTGCGTGTACATCGTCAGCAGGAAGCCGAGCGGCAGGATGTAGAACCAGAAGAAGGGGCTCGTCGTCGTTTCGCCGTGGAAGCCCGAGTTGTTGACCGTGTGCCCGAAGACGAAGCTGACGCTCTGGTGGTGGTCGGGGACGAGGATGAGGATGCCGACGATGATCGCCACGCCGAGCACGTGCCAGCCCACCGAGATGTTGTTGAGGACCGCGAGCAGATGCGACTGGAAGATGTTGATGACGGTGTGGATTCCGAGGAAGAAGACGAAGATCGCGAAGGTCTCCGCGAGGACGTGGCTTTCGTCGCCGAAGTTGATGAAGCCGAGGTCCAGTCCGTAGAGGCTGAAGAGCGCGTAGGCGAACTGGGCCGAGGCGTAGACGACCGAGGCGATGATCCCGACCAGGCCGATCAGGTTGAACCAGCCGGTGAACCAGCCCCAGACGCGGTTCCCGAGGGTCGAGGACCACCAGTAGATCCCTCCCGCCGTCGGGTATTTCGAGACCAGTTCCGACATCGAGAAGGCGACCAGCAGGATCAGCCCGACGATGATCGGCCAGCCCCAGGAGATCGCGATCGGACCCCCGTTGTTCCAGGCGATGAAGTAGGTGGTGAAGCAGCCCGCGAGGACCGAGATGATCGTGAACGAGATCGCGAAGTTGGAGAAGGAGCTCCAGGCCCGGTCGAGTTTCTGTTTGTAGCCGAGCTCCGCGAGGCGCTGTTCGTCGCTTCCAGCGGGCCGAGAAACGCTGCTCTCCATCGACCTCTCCCTTCCTTGAGCTACCCGGGCTCTGGTGAGATAAAGGTGTGTGGACCCGACCTAAAGGGTCGACCCGAGCCTAGACCGCTCGCTTGACCCCTGTCAACGGTCAGGTGAAGGTGTCTAGGCGGCTTCGAGGCGCAGCGGCGCCGGCAGCAGGCCGGCGAGGATGTGCTCGGTCGCCTCGGTGTGCTCGCGCATCTGCCGCACCGCCTTGGCGGCGTCCCCCTTGCGGAGCGCCTTGACCAGGCGCGCGTGCTGCTCGTTGGAGCTGGTCAGGACCTCGGGCGGGTGGGCGATCAGCGCGATCAGGTCGCTCATCTGCGACTGCACGTCGGTCATCGCGCTCAGCAGCCGCGGTGAGTGGGCGGCCTCGGCGAGCACGAGGTGGAAGCGGATGTCGGTGCGCCGGAACTCGCCGAAGTCCTCGAGCTCGCCGGCCATCTTCGCGACCAGCTCCTCGAGCCGGTCGAACTGCTGCTCGCTCCCGCGCTCGGCGGCGAGCACCACCACGCCGGTCTCGATCGCGACCCGGTAGTCCAGCGCCGCCCAGGCGCTCTGGTCGAGCGGCTCGCCCGCGTCCTCGCAGAGCGGCGGCTCTTCGGTGACGAAGGTCCCCCCGGTCCGGCCCCGCTGCGAGACCAGGTGGCCGCTCTGCACCAGCGCCGTGAGCGCCTGCCGAAGGGTCGAGCGCGAGATCCGCAAGCGGCTCGCCAGCTCCCGCTCGGGGGGCAGCTTGCTGCCCGGCGCCAGCAGCCCCGAGCGGATCGCGCTGCCCAAGCGCTCGACCGTCTCCTCGAACGTGCTCGCCGGCTGCACCGGCATGAACACAGCCTCAAGCGCCGCGTCCCTCTCCATAGGGGGAACGGTACCGCCGATTTGACCGCTGCGCTACGAATCGAGGTAGCGCTCGAGCGCCTCGCGGGCGAGGCTGCTGAGCGAGCGCCCCTCTTTGTCCGCGCGCTTCCAGGCGGCTTTGTAGAGGTCCATCGGAACCCGGCAACTCACCCGAGGCGAGCGGCCTGCCGTGCTCAGGGATGGGCGGCCGACGTAGCGGCGCTCTAATTCAGAGGGATCAGGCGGATTCTCCTCGATTTCTTCGGCCCATTCTTCGGCGAGCTCCTCCGTGATCACCGTGCCGCCGAGAGTTACCCCCAGCGGTGCATCGTCCCCGGCTTTCGTCTTTCTCACTTTCGCCATTCTTTGGCCTCCTCGTACAGGCTCAGGAACTTGTCTCTGATGTTCATCGCATGGATCACCGTGAATTCCTCCTCTCCCGTTTGGGCTGCCACGACCTCGAGTCGGACTCCCTCCAAGTCGTCGCCGAAGAAATACACCCGCTTGTCAGGTCCGCCGCTGAGGTTCTGGCCCCGGCGACGCTCGATGACCTGGAATCCGCACTGCTCGATGACGTATAGGGACCGCTCTCTGGAGATGCGGTGCTTCGTCGCCGAGCGAGCGAAGCACATGATCGGTTCGTCTGGCCAAACATTTTGTCTGACACTATAGCGCTCCTCCAGCTCTACTCGGAGAATCCGACGAAGCAGCCAGGGCGGGTTGACCTCCTCGTAGCGCTCGTTGCCGGCGTATATGAAGGCTCGGCCTTCGTCATCGAGGTGCAGGTGGTCCCGCGTCCAATAATGCTTGTAGACCTCCAAGCGCGTCCCGTCGGTCAGCTCGACCGCGTACATCCACATGAAGTCGACGACGTGGTCGGGGGCGAAGTTGAGCAGCGGCTCCCATTCTGGTTCGCGTGCGGAGAGCATCCGGCCTTTCCTGAGCTTTCGTCGCGGCACGCATCGTCAAGTGCCGAGGCATGTCGATTTCTCCCCCCTTCCTTCGTCGTTCGGGTAGAAGGGTCCGGAAAGACCGGGCTCGCGAACCGAGGAGGAAGACCATGGGAAGGATCGTCGTAACCGAGTTCATCTCGCTCGACGGGGTGATCGAGGACCCCGGCGGCTCGGAGGACTACCGCCACGGCGGCTGGACCTTCGAGGTCGAGCGCGGCGCCGAGGGGGACGAGTTCAAGATGGAGGAGCTGCAGGAGGCCGAGGCCCAGCTGCTCGGCCGCATCACCTACGAAGGCTTCGCCGCCGCCTGGCCGAAGATGGAAGACGAGGCCGGCTTCGCCGAGAAGATGAACACGATGCCGAAGTACGTCGTCTCCTCGACCCTCGAGCGCGCCGACTGGCAGAACACCACGATCCTCAGCGGCGACCCCGCCCACTCGGTCGCCGACCTGAAGCAACAGGTCGATGGCGTCATCCTCGTCGCCGGCAGCGCCACCCTGGTCAAGTCGCTGATCGAGAACGACCTCGTCGACGAGCTCCGCCTGATGGTCTTCCCCGTCCTCCTCGGCGAGGGAAAGCGCCTCTTCCCCGAGGGCGAAGCCAAGCACCGCCTGAAGCTGCTCGAGGCGAAGACCGTCGGCGACGGCATCTCGCTGGTGCGTTACGAGCGCGGGTAGAAAGACATAACAGATTTGTTCTACAATCTCCCGCCATGGAGACTCGGCTCTCAGTCGGCTGCGGTGCGCTGATTCGTGAAGCTCGGGAGCGCCATGGGTTGAATCAGGCCGAGCTGGCAAAGCGAGTGGGAACGGCGCAGCCGGCGATCAGCAGGCTTGAGCGCGACCTCGTCTCCCCGAGCCTCGAGACCCTCAACCGCGTCCTCGAAGCAATGGGCGAGACCCTCTCGGTCGGCTCGATGGCTCTCAACGCACCCGCACCAAAGGCAGGAAACCAGACGATTGCCGAGCTGCGTGCGGATTACCGTGGCCTCAGCTCCGAGGAGCGGCTCGCGCAGGCGGCGCATCTGAGTGAAGTGACTACGCAGCTTGCGGTAGAAGCAGAGGTATGACGACGTATCCCCTTCGGCCCGAGCCGCTTCTCGCCGTCCTCGTCGAGCATGACGTTGCCTTCATCGTGGTGGGCGGCTACGCGGTTGTCGCCCACGGCTACGTGCGGGCGACGAAGGACATCGACATCTGCCCAGACCCAAACCCAGCCAACCTGGGCCGCTTGGCCGATGCGCTCGCCGAGCTCGAAGCCGAGCCGATCGGGCTGGACGAGGTCGCCGGAGAGTTCGATCTAAAGCCAGACTTGGAAGGGCTCCAAGCAGGAGGAAACTGGACCCTCCGCACCAAGCATGGTCGACTCGACATCCTGCAGCACATCGAGGGACTGGGCGAAGATGGCGGCGGCTGGCGCGAGCTCGCTCCCCACGCTGTCACCCGGAACTTCGTCGGCCACGAATGCTTCTTCTGCAGCTACGAGGACCTGATCAAGATGAAGCGCGCCGCCAGCAGGCCCCAGGACGAAATCGACATCAACAGCCTCAAGGCCGCCCGCAGCGAAGTGTGAGAGCGCATGGCAACCGGGATCCATGTCCCGGCCTTCTTCACGGGCGAAGCCGCCCCGAGATGCTGAGCAGCCCCGCCCTTTGAGTCCGCTAGTTGCTCTTGGTCATCGAGAGCAACGGCAGCATCTCCTGCGAGGTCGCGAGCTTCATTCGCTACACCCCCTTTCCTGTGTCGTAGGTCCAGGGGTGAAGATCGCTAAAAACGCTTTAAGCGTTTAGCGCGACGTGGCGAGGTTCTCTCGATTTAGGTCCCTACGCTTCCACTACCGCAAGAGACCCTGAACAGAAAGGCGGGATGCGATGGAGGAGGCACAGGGCGCCGGCGATGGAGATGAGCGCAAGGAGAACAGCGAGCCCTGGGAGGGTCCCGACTACGTCAACGAAGACGTTGCGCGAGCGATGGCCCACCCCATGCGGGTGAAGATCCTGGCCGAGCTGAACAAGCGAGTGATGTCCCCGAGCCAGTTCGCCAAGAAGTTCCACGAGAAACTCTCCAACGTCAGCTATCACTTCCGCGCCCTACAGAAACTTGGATGCATCGAAGAGGTGGAGACCCGACAGGTGCGCGGTGCCGTCGAGCATTTCTACCGGGCGACCAAACGGGTCCTGTTTGACGGCAAGCCATGGGATGAACTACCGCAGTCGCTTCGAGCAGGTGTAAGCGGCCAGACCGTAAGCGATTTCTTGGAAGCAGTCGCAATCGCCATGGATGCCGAGACGTTCGATGCCCAAGACGAGCGGATGGCGGTCTGGTTCCAGCGACGGCTCGATGTTCAGGGCTGGGAAGACGCCGTTGAAGTTCAGCGCGACTTGGTTCGCAGGATGTGCAACATCTACAAGGACTCGAAACTGCGGCTGGCCGAAGCCGGCGAACCGGACGGGGGAATGCTCGGCACCTACGGGCTGTTCCTCTTCGAGTCACCACCACCGGAGCCAGAGAGCGATGAGCAAGGAGGTGCAGACGAATGAGGCGAGCGCCAGGATTCCCCTTCTGCCGTAACGTGCTGTCGCCATCGCCTGAGGTTTTGATGCACGCACGGGAGGCAGCTTGGCACTCCATTCCGGTCCAGATGCTTGTTTCGCGCTACTTCTCCGGCTACTCCCTCTTCAAGGATTTTGTCTTCCGAGAGGCAGGATCTCGGAAGATGTCTCCCCAGCTAAAGCTATGGCGAGTTATGGGCCCAGCAAAGTAATTGCCCAGAATTAAACTAAGGCTGTTCGAAAGTGTGCTGGTACTGCGTCGCCGGGCCGGTGCCATAGATCGGTTCGAAGGGGCCTTGCTGGGTGCAGGCCGGGGCGGCGACTTCCGAGGTGCTGTTCTTGCCGGCGAATGCGTATTGCTTGACGCGTTCGAAGAGGATCTGGGCGTTTTCTTCGGCGGATTTCGTTTCGGTTTTCACCGCGCGTTCTTTGAACGTTTCGCTCTTCCCGGATTCCGGGTTGAGGGTGGCGACAATGCCGGTCGTGCACTGGCGGGTGTCGAAGCCCGGCAGCGCTCCGTTGACGAGGTCTTCCGCCCACTTCGGTGGGCTGTAGGCGCTGTTGCGGTTGATCGCCAGGCGCTGCGGATAGGTCGCCAGCGTTTCCGGGTTCATCCCGCCGATCACCCGGAGGTAATGGGGCAGTTCGCCGGTTTCGCCCGCCGACTGCGGTGGAAGTTCGCCGCTGAACGTGGCTGCCAGGTTGCCGAAGAAAGCGGTCACCTCCGGGCGGTAGAGCTTCAGCCCGACCAGGATCGGGTTGAGGTTGCGGACGAACGGGTCGAGCGCCCGCAGCAGCGGCGGGAATTCGTCGGCGAAGATCTTGCGGAGCGCGGCGAAGCCGCTCGGCGCTCGCTTGATCACCGGGCCGAGGCCTTCGAAGAAGGCCTTCGATTCCGGCGCCAGCTTGGAGAGCGCGATCAGCGTCGGCGAGAGCTGTTCGGCCGCCGGCACCAGCTGGCGCATCAACGGGTCGGCCTCCAGCGAGAAGGTCTTGAGGCGGCTGGTGGTCAGCCTCGACTCGTCGAGGAAGGTGGGGAAGGCGCGGAAGAGGGCTTCGATGTCGCTGTCGCGCCGGGCCGTCGTCTGGAAGACGGCGTTGGAGCTGCGGATCAGGTCGGCGAGCTGGCCTTCGCGGCCGCGCAGGGCGCTGAAGGTGGTGGCGCCGTTGCGGAACAGCTGCGAGACCGCCAGCTTCTGGGTGCTGAGGACGCGGAAGAGCTTGTCGAATTCGGTGAAGGTCGGTTCGAGGCCGCCGATCGCGTAGGAGAGGTTCTGCCCCTGGCCGTTGATCGCCAGCGCGGCTTCCTGCATCCATTCCTGGAAGGCGGCGCGGGTCTGGGCGTTAAAGGTGCGGAAGATCTCGTCGAGCTGGACCGATTCGGCCACGTTGGCCTCGGGCAGGGTGGCGCCGTCGCCGAGCTCGGGCGCCTGGCGCGAGCCCGGGGTCAGTTCGATGTAGGTCTCGCCGAGCAACGTCTTCGTCCGCAGGATCGCCCGGGTCGATTCGGGCAGCGGCGCGTACTGGTCGTCGATCGCCACCGTCGCCAGGGCCTGCCTGCGGTTCGGCGCCAGTTCGATGCTCTGGACTTTGCCGACGTTGACGCCGGAGATGCGGACGTCGGACTGTTCGGCGAGCTGGGTCGCCTCCTTGAACGGGACCTTCAGCTCGTAGCTCTTGGCGCGGAAGGGCGTCGGGCCGCCGAAGGTGACCCAGAGGAAGAGCAGGATCCCGAAGCAGGACAGGGCGAAGCCGGTGATGACCAGGAGCTGCATGGTGCTGGGGGCGCGCTTGCTCATTTGGTTTTTTCCACGTACTGGCAGGTGTTGCCGGGTTCTTCGGTCGGGAACGAGACGGGGATTTCGGTGGCGCGGGGGAGCGAGATGAGTTCGATCAGCGTCTGCAGGAAGGGGTGGCCTTCGAGCGTTTTTGCGCCTGCGAACCCGTAACCGAGGTCGGCCCCCGTGCAGGAGATCCCCACGAGGCTTCGCAGGATCGGCCCACCGGCGTCCTGGAGGTTGAACGCCGCGTTGAAATCGTGGTTGAGCCATGGCAGGTAGAAGAGGAAGCTCTGCCGCGAGCCTTTGGGCTTGTAGGAGAGCTCGTTGAGGAAGGAGTTGAAGCCGCCGAGCGAGCTGCCGAAGTTGCGGACGGTCTCTTCGAACGGCTTCGCCGCTTCGGCGCCGTGGGTGAGGACCGGGCGGATTTCCCGCGTGAAGGGGCGGATCTGGTCGCGGATCGGGGCGGTCGTTTCGCGGAACAGCTTCTCGGTCGACTTGAAGGCCGGGGTCAGCGCCTGCGCCTGCGGGATCAGCTTGATCAGGCTCGGGTAGGCCGCCTGCGAGAAGCGGTTGGAGCTGGCGAGGCCGGCCCGCGCCGCGGTCAGGGTGGCGGGGAATTCTTCGAAGGCTGCCTGGAGGGATTCCTGCTGGTTGGCGAAGTTGCCGAGCGAGTTCTTCGAGGCGGTGACGAAGCGCTTGATCGCGGCGTCGTGGCGGCCGAGTTCGGTCGTCAGCAGGCCGAAGTCGTGGATCACCCGGGCGAGCGCGACCCGCCGCGCGGCAACCGCCTCGTTGAGCTTGGCCGTGTAGTGGACGAAGGGCTCGAAACGGCGGAAGGCGTTGGAGACCTGCGTGCCGCGGCCGCCGATCCCCTGGGCGCCGCCGGCCAGCAGCAACTGCAGGTACTGACGGGTGTCGGCGTCGAGAGTGGCGAGAAAGGCATCGAGGTTGGTGTTCGGTTCGGTCTGGGCGAGGGTGAATTCGGCGCCGTCTTCGACCTTGCCCCTTTCGTGACCGGGTTCGACCTCGACGATCATGTCGTTGAGGTTCGTTTTCGGCCGCAGCAGGAAGCTGGCATCGGGGTGGAGCAGCTTCATGTACTTCGGCTCGATGTCCATGCCGACGACGGCATGGCCACCTTCGAGGTCGACCGAGGTGACCTTGCCGATCTGGATGCCGGCGATGTCGACCGCCTGCCCCTGCCCGGGGGTGACCGCCTGGGCGGTCGAGAACTGGGCCGAGATATGTTCGAATTCTTCGCCGACCAGCGGCAGCCAGGAGGGCAGCGAGGCTTTCTGGTTGACGAAGATCCCGAGCATCATCACGATCCCGGCGATCGTCAGGACGACGATCGCGATCGTGTCTTTGCGGCGCCCGCGGGCCTGCCGGGTGAGCCAGGCCCAGTAGTGCTGGAGGCGATTCGGCTTCGACGTCGGCTCGGTCATGGATTCACCCCCGCGACCGACGGCGAGGCGGGACCGACCTGGCCCAGCGGTCCGTTCACGTCAGGCGGCGTGTTCGTGTAGCAGCGAACTTCGGGCTTCAGCGGCGGCTGCCCGCCGAGCTGCGGCTGCGTCCCCAGCGGGTCTTCGATCGTGTGGCCGTAGTTGATCTGGTCGCTGAACGTGTCGGGGTTCCCGTGCGGATTCGGTTCCCCGACCAACACCGGCCCGCCCCCGACCTGCGTGCGGGCATAGGGGCCGTTGCCGTCGAAGTTCTGCGCCATCCCGGCGAAGTTGACGAGGTTGTAGAGGAACTCCCGGTAGTTGGGACCGCCGGTGCTGAAGCGGTCGTTGATCACCTCGTTGCCGGTCGGCACCATGACTTTGGTCGTGCAGACGCCGAGCCGGTTCAGCTGCGGGACGGTGTTCCGCTTGCTGACCAGGGCAGCGCCCGCCAGGGCGGGGGTCGATTCGCGCAGCAACTTGGCGACGCCGCCGGCCTCCTTGGCCGAGAGCAGCGGCCGCACCTGGGCGAGGAACGGTTTCGAGGAGCCGATCAGCGCCGGCAGCTCTTCGATCGCCGGTTCGAGCTCGATCGCGTAGGTGCGCAGCGGCGGCAGGGTGCGGTTGAGGCTGACCAGCGAGGCGTGGGTGATCTTCAGGGTCGGCGCCAGCAGCCCGATCGTCGCCGAGAGGTTGGTCGACTGGTTGGCGAGGGCGCCGGTGAAGACGTTGAAGTTGTCGATCAGGCCCTGCAGGTCGCGCTGGCGGCTGGCGAAGGCGCCAAAGGCGCGGCCCGCCCCGGAGACCAGCCGCTGCAGATCGCGCTGTTCGGTACCGAGCAGGGCGTTGGTCACCTGCGAGCTGTAGCGGCCGGCGTCGCCGCCGTAGCGGAGCGCTTCGTTCAGGGCTTCGGCGCCGCTCTTGCCTTTCACCTCGGGCAGCTGGGTTTCGTCTTCGGCAGCGGTCGGTTCGTGGGTCAGCGCGGTCCCGTAGCTCTCCAGCAGGCGGCTGAGGTCGGCGCGGACGGGGGACTGCAGCGCGGTGAGGATTTCGTCGAGCTGGACCGCGATCGAGGTGCGGCTGACCGGGATCGTGTCGCCGCTCGCCATTTCCGGCGCGCTCGGGCTGCCGGGGTCGAGTTCGACGAAGAAGTTGCCCTCGAGGAAGATCCGCGGCCGGATCGCGGCGAAGGCGTCGTCGTGGATCGGCCGGCCGGAGCCGTCGACGGTGAAGGTGACGGTGGTGTTGTCGCCGTCGCGGCTGGTCGAGATGACTTTGCCGACGTCGACGCCGGCGACCCGCACCGGCGAGTTGGTGGCGATGTTGGCCGAGTTGGAGAAGGTGGCGTGGAGCTCGTAGCCGTAGCTGGTGAACGGCACGTGTTTGGTGAAGGCCAGGTAGGGCCCGACCGTGAAGACGAGGATGAAGATGATCGCGATCGCCGCGTTGCTCGGGCGCCAGCTGAAGCGCCCGCCCTTGGCGGCTGCCGCGCGCCTGTCTCGCTCCGGCAGGCGGCTCACTTTTCCACCTGCCCGCGGGTCGTCGTGCCCCAGAGTTCGGGTGCGTTGCCGATGATGGTCCTGCCCGGGACGTACTTCTCGTTTCCGGCTTCGCAGGTGTTTTCCTGACCCGGGGCCGCGGTCTTCGGATACGGGTTGTAGTGAAGGTGGTTTTCGCGATCTTTCGGGTCATTGGCCGGTGCGCTGGCGACGGTGCTCTCACTGTTCGGTCCTTCCGGCGGCGCGAAGGCGATGAACTGGAGCCAGTTGCCGTTGCTGTTCCCCTGACTGGCCGCGTTCGCGATCTCCTTGAAGGTCAGCGACCAGTAGTTGCAGACCGCCTGGCTCGGCGCGATGTAGGTGAGCGCCGGCTTCAGCAGCCGGTTGGTGTCGGTGAGCAGTTCGAGCCCGTTGAAGACGCCGGGCGCTTCCTGGAAGTCGACGAGCGCTTCCGCCGTCGGCTGCAGCTGCGCGTTCAGGACCGGCGACGCTTTCAGGACGGGGACGCCCGCGTGGAGGGACGCGGCGATGATCGGCGAGGTTTCGGCGAGCGCTTTCACCCCCGGGCGCAGGGCGGTGAAGAAGCGGCCGGTGTCGCGGAGGAAGGGATCGATCGCGGGCAGGTCGGCGTTGACCTCGGTCAGCGTCCCCGGGCTCTTTTCGATCGTTTCCTGGATGAAGGGCCGCGAAACGCGGGCGAAGGCGGCGAAGGTGCGGTCGAGGGCTACGAAGAGGGTGGCCTGGGTCTCGGCGACCGGAGCCACCGTCGCCGAGAGCGCCTCGAGCGAGCGCCAGAAGCCGGCGAAGTCGGTGCCCGGTTCGACGATCGTCCGCAGCGCCGGCAGGCTGGTGACGGCGAAGCGACGCAGGGCGCCGATCGCTTCGTTCAGCGCCGGCCCGCGGCCGGCGAGCGCGTTGCCGAAGCCGGCCAGGTTCTGGCGGATCGCCTGCCGGGTCTTCTCGTCGAACATGTCGAAGAACTGGTCGATGTCGACCGGTTCGGGATGGGCGGCGGAGACCGGGATCGTTTCGCCGGCCTTGAAGCCCCGTTTCGAGCTGCCCGGGGTGACCTGGAGAAACTTGAGGCCGAGGGCCGACTTCGGCCGCACCGTGATCGTCGAGTCGACGGGCAGCGGTTCGGCGCTCTTGTCGAGGCTGAGCGAGAGTTCGGCCGCGAATTCGCCGTTTGCCAGCTGCACCGGCACGACCTTCTTGACGATGCCGACGCGGACGCCGCCGATCCGCACCTCGTTGCCCTTGACCAGGGCGTCGGCGTTGGGGACGCGCGCCTTGAGGTTGTAGGTGGAGACGAACGGCAGCCCGTTGTTGGCGTTGTAGGCGAGGAAGACGGCGACGATCACGACCAGCACGGTCACCGCCCCGACCAGGATCGGGCTGCTCGCCACGCCGCTCAGTCCGCCGCGGTTCCTCATGGGCCCAGGAGGTAGTCGAGGAGGGGTTCGGTGCCCCCGCCGGTTCGCTTGGATTCGGAGATGCCCGCTTCACCTTCGGCTTCGTTGCGGTTGGCGGCGGCGCTGCTGCCCTGGCCGATGCCGATCGCAGGACCGGGTTCCGTGGCAGTCCCCCCGTTGTGTTCTTCCATCGTCTGCCGGAGAAGGAGAAGGAGATCGGCAGCGCTGGAGCTCGCTTCGCCTTCGGCCACCCCCGGGCCGTGGAAGCGCGCCGCACAGCCTCCACCTTCGGTGCCGGCGCTCCTCGCGCTGTATTCGAGGCAGGTGGAGAGCGTCACCCGGGTGCGGCCGAAGTGACCGTGGTTGTCGAAGCCGTTGAGCGATGCCGACGAGTTGTAGATCAGCTGAACGAGCCCGTCCCAGCCGCCCGTCTTCTTGATGTTGACCAGCAGGTTCGCCAGTTCGCCGGTCGGCACCACCCCGGACTTGGCGAGGGTCGCGGCCTTGCGGACGACCGGGTCGGCTTCGGCGAAGATCGGCCCGGAGGCTTCGCCCGCGTTGCCGAGGCTCTTCAGGGCCACGGTCAGCGATTCGGAGAAGGGGGTCAGCGTCCGCGTCGCGTCGGTCAGCGACGGCGCCGCGGTGCCGAAGTCTTCGAACAGCGGCGTGCCGGCGTCGGAGAACGACTTGAGGCTGACCATCGTCTGGCGGAACTCGCGCAGGAAGGTGGGGAACTTCTGCAGCGCTTCTTCCAGTTCCGGGCCCTTTTCGGCGCTCGCTTCGGCGGCGGCCCCGGCGTTGGCGATGAAGCCGGCGACGTGGGCGCGCTCGCGTGAGAGCGGCGCGAGGATTGCTTCCGAGTCGGAGGCCAGTTGCGCCAGCTGGTTGCGCTGGGCGGAGAGGATGCCGAAGGCGCGGTCGACGTCGCGGAGGACCGGGTTGGCGCGCTTGACCAGGACCTGGAGGTCTTCGCCGCGACCGGCGAGGCCGGCGCCGAGTTCGTTGAGGATCAGCCGGAAGCGCTGGGCATAGGGCAGCGTGTTGATGTCGTTGATCAGGTCCGGATCGACGCTGGTGCCGTTGTTGCCGAGCGGCAGCAGGTACTGCCCCGCCCCCGGCTGGCCGCCGGGGACCTGCTTGAGCGGCGGCGGCGGTTCGGTCCCCGGCGCCCGCGGCAGCGTCGGCCGGCAGTCGACGAACTTCTCGCCGATCAGCGACTGCGGCCGGATCAGACAGGTGGCGTCGCTGCGGAAGTCCTGGAAGCCGGGGTCGGCGATGTTCATGACGATGATCGCCTTGCCCGGCTTTTCGACCGCCTTGCCGTGCTTGTAGGCGACGGTTTCGCCCGGCATCGTCACGCCGACTTCTTCGATTTCGCCGACGTTGGCGCCGGCGACCCGCACCTGCTCGCCGCTGACCATGAAGGCGCCGTTGTCGAAGATCGCCCGCACCCGGTAGCCGCTCGATTCGGCGCCGCCGGAGACAAGCAGGACCACGACGACGATCGCCGCGACCACCGCTGCTGCGAGTAGGAGCCTCCTGATCATGGTCCGGGGGGCACGTCGCCGGGATTGCATTCGGACGAGCTGACGCTGCCCCCGCCGACCCAGGGGTTGGAGCCGTCGGCGGCAGGCTGGGTGGCGCCGCCGGGGCACCGGCGCCGGACCGGCGCCGACGAGCCGAACGGTTCGTACTGCTGAGCCCGCGTGATCGGTTCGAGCTCGCCGTTCGATTCGTCGTAGCGGAAGAGGTTCTGCGCCGCCGTCGCCGCCCTCACGTAGTGCCCGTTGCCGTCGTAGTAGCCCGCCACCTGGCCGAGCTTGCCGAGGGCGTTGAACAGGTCCGGCGTGTAGGCGCGGATGAAGTCGAGGTTCGGCTGGAAGGCCTTGATCGCCGCTTCGGAGTGCGGGAACGCCTTCGACGTCAGTTCCTGCACCGAGGGCAGGGTCGCCAGCAGGTCGCCGGCGTCGTTGCCCTTGCCCGGCTGGTGGACGACCAGGCGCAGGTTGTGGGTGAACGGGACCAGCTTCTCGAAGACCGGCCGCAGTTCGGCCAGGAACGGCGCCAGTTCCCTGGTCGCCGGCTTCGCCGTTTCGACCAGCGGTTCGAGGTCGTCGAGCGCCGCCCGCAGGTTGACGAAGGTGGTGTTCGACTGCCGCAGCACCGGCGGCAGCTCGCGCAGGGTGGCGTCGAAGGCGCGGTTCTGGCTCGCGATCGCGCCGAAGGCCGTATTCGCGTTGGAGATCGCGCTCGAGAGCTGTTCGCCGCGGCCGGCGACGGCGGTGGTCAGCCGCGCCGAGCTGACGATGAAGCGCGAGAGCAGGCGCTGGTCGGCGTTCAGTTCGCGGGCGAAGGCCCCGGCGCGGTTGAGAGCGGTGCCGAAGTACTTGTAGGAGCGGTTGGCGTTGCCCGTCTTGCCCTCGCCGGAGTAGATCGCCGCGTTGCCGCGGATGAATTCGCCGAGCGCTTCGCGGACCCGCGGCGGGAAGGTGTTGAAGAACTGGTCGATGTCGACCGGGGTCGTGGTCGAGGAGAGACCGAGTTCGGCGCCTTCTTCGAGCGGCGGGTTGCTGTTGGGCCCGGGGCTGATCGAGACGTAGTGGTTGGCGACGCCGGAGAGGGAGGTGGCGCGGATCGCCGCGGTGGTGCCTTCGTGCAGCTCCTGTTCGACTTCGACGTGGACCGCGGCGAGGTTGTTGTCGGTGAGGCCGATGCTTTCGACGGTCCCGGCCGGCGCACCCCCGATCAGCACCTGGTTGTCGGGCACCAGCTGGCCGGCGTTCTGGAAGACGAAGGTGTACTTGTGCCCGCCGCCGCCGCTGAGCAGGACGACCGCGAGGACGATCACGGCTGCGGCCAGGGCGACGAGCGCGGCAATGCGCGCTGGGGAAGCTCCCCGGCTCGCTGCGGGGCCTTTCTCCTCGCCTAAAGGTTTGGCAGCCACGGGTGGTCGCTTGCTTTCAGGTTCGCCGGCCCCTCCGACCCGGCAGAACGGCTGCAAGATCGTATCCGAGGGGGTCCCTGCCAAGCCGCTGCTGAGCAGGTACTTAACTCGAATTCAACGCCCGCTACTCTGGTCCTCGGGAGCGGTTTAGGGAAGTGGGGGAGGCGCCGCCGAACTTCGACCCTAGGAGGGTGGAATGCGCAGACATCCATTTCTTATCGTGGCGGGCATCGCGCTCGTCGCCGCGGTCGGCGCGACGACCGCGATCGCCGGGCCCACGGTGGTCGGCCCGGACGGCAACACGCAGTCGATCGACTCCCTGATCAGGCCGAAGAAGCTCTCGAAGACGAGCTTCACGCCGGCGACGCTGCGGGTCAAGACCCTGACCACCTCGACCACCGCGCCGGACGGCGTTCCCAGCCCGGCCATCCACGCGGTTATCGACTTCGACAAGAACGCGAAGCTGTTCACCAGAGGGCTGCCGACCTGCGACCCCTCGCAGGTGCAGAGCAAATCGACCGAAGAAGCCGAACGGGCCTGCGGGAAGGCGAAGATCGGCGGCGGCAAAGCGCTCGCCTACCTCAAATCGTCACGGGTCTACGAAGTGCCCCAGACCGTGACCGCCTTCAACGGCCGGCCGAAAGGCGGCAAACCGGTCATCCTCCTCCACACCTACGGGACGACGCCGCTGCAGGCCGTGCTGGTCCTGGTCGGAACCGTCAGCAACTACGGCAAGGAAGGCTACGGGCCGCGCCTCGACCTCGAAATACCGCTGATCGCCGGCGGCACCGGCGCGCTGAAGGAATTCGAAGTCACGATCGACAAGAAGTGGCGCTACAAGGGCCAGCAGCGGAGCTTCATCTCCGCCAAGTGCCCGAACTCGAAGACGCTGAAGGCGCGCGGCGAGTTCACCTTCCGCGACGGCGAATCGCTGACCGCCTTCTCCAAGCAGTCCTGCAAGCAGTCCCCCTAGACCCGCAGCTGCGGCAAGCGCCGGGGAGGGACCGCGTGAGGCGGTCCCTCCCTTCTAGACGCTCAGCTTCGGGATCGCCCGCGCCAGCGGCCTCGGCAGCCACCAGATGCGGTCGCCGAGCAGGAGCATCAGCGCCGGCAGGAGGACGATCCGGACCACGGTGGCGTCGAGGATGACGGCGATCGTAAGGCCGATCCCGAGCTGGCTGACGGTGGCGATCGGGGCCCCGGCGAAGGCGATGAAGACCGCCATCATGATCGCTGCCGCGCCGGTGATGACGCCGGCGGTGCGCTCGAGCCCGAACTCGACCGCGGCGGGATTCGAGCCGTGCGTGTCGTAGTGCTCGCGCATGCGGCTGAGGAGGAAGACCGCGTAGTCGATCGAGAGGCCGAAGACGAGGCCGAAGATCATCGTCGCCCCGACCGCGTCGACGTAGTGATGGCCACCGAGCGGCCAATCCGCCGGGATGTGGAAGAACAGCGTGAGGACGCCGAAGGCAACCCCGACGGTGAGCAGGTTGAGGGCCACCGCGAGCGCCGCCAGCAGCAGCGCCCGCAGCACGATCGTCAGCACCAGGAAGGTGGCGATCGTGATCGCGAGGACGATCCAGGGGATGCGATCGCGGGTGACCCTGCTGTAGTCGTTGAGCTGGGCGGCGCCGCCGGCGACCCCGGTGGTCAGGTCGGCTTCTTCACCCAGTTCGGCCGCGTCCCGGTTGAGCTTCCTGTTGAGCCGGATCGAACCGGGCGTGTTGAAGCTGTAGTCGGTGATGACCCGGATCGTCGCCGCCTGGCCGCCGTTGCGGAGGTCGATCGCTTCGTTCACGGCTTCCCGGGTCCTCGGCGGCGTGCCGTCGAGGGCGGAGAGGACGAAGTAACCGGAGTTGAAGAGGCCGGGCGTCGTGTCGGCGACCCGGGCCGCCTGGCGGCGGAGGCGCGACCTGCCCGCCAGCACCTGCACGCTCGCGCGTTCCAACCCGCCTTCCAGCGGCGCGCTTTCGCCGGCCCCGTTGAGGAGGCCGTCGGCGAGCGCTTCGGCACCGCCGCCGAGCCGGTCGATCCCGCCGACCAGCGCCGCCGCCCCTCCGGCGAGGCGCGACAGCCCGCCGCCCAGCTGCTTCGACTTGCTCGCCAGCTTCTGCGCCCCGGCGGCGAGCTTCTTGCTGGCTCGGTGGAGCCTTTCCAGCCCTTCGTTCAGCTTGCTGGTGCCCGCGTAGAGTTCTTCCGCCTGCTTCTTGAAGGTCAGCAGCCAGTAGGTGACTTCCTTGGCTTCGTGGTGGTCTTCGAGCAGGCGTTCGTCGAGCGCGGTGAGTTCGGCCGGCAGCCCCGCCGCTGCGGCGGCTGCTTTTTCCACGGCTTCCAGCGCCGCCGCGTATTCGGGATCACCCTTGCCGACGGTCATCGCCTGCAACCGCGCCAGCGCCTGCTTCGCCTGTTCGTCGGCGACCCCGGCCGGGCCGATCAGCTCCGGCAGCTTCCTGTTTGCCTCTTCGTTCAGCGACTTCTCCACGATCCGCGAGCGCCGCAGCGGATTGGCGCGGATGTTCGCCGCCATCGGCTGGGTTGCGAGTTTCAGCTTGAGCGTGCCCAGCGCCGCGGTTTCCAGCGCGTCGGCCAGCCGCTGCGAGCCCTTGGCGAACAGGTCGAGCGCGTGGATCGCGCGTTTGCTGCCGCTCGTCGCGCGGCCGAGGCCGTTGGCGATCAGCTCCGCCCCCCTGCCGGCGCGGCCGGCTCCCAGCGCCAGCAGGCCGGCGCCGTTACCCGCTTCGGTGATCCCTTCCCGCAGCTGACCGACCCCGCCGGCGGCGACGGCGAGGCTGCGGCCGAGCTTGCCGAGCCGCTTGACCGGGCCGTAGTTGCCCTTCGAGGAGAGGACGGCGTTGCCGAGTTCCTGCAGGCGGTTGACCCGCTTCGTCGCTTCGCCCGGCCCGATCACCGCCTGCACGCCCGGGGTCTTCGCCAACCGCTTCTGGAAGGTGTCGATCGCGGCGCTGCTCTTGGCGTCGGTGATCGGGCCTTCCTTGGAGACCGCGATCACCTGGAAGGGGGCGTCCCAGCCGGGACCGATGGCGCTGTCGACGAGTTCCGCGTCCCGGCGCGCGGGCGCGTCCTTGGAGAGCTGTTCGGGGCTGGGTGGGCCGGTCTTCAACCCGAGCGCCGGCGAGGCCAGGGTCAGCAGCACCGCCCCGATCACCGCCGCCGCGACCGCCGGCTTGCGCAGCGCCGTGCTGACCATCACCATCAGGCGCGAGCGCCCCTCCCTCGGGGCGCCGCCGATCCGCCAGAGGTCGATCCGCGGGCCGAGCAGGGTGAAGATCGCCGGTCCGACGACGGTGGCGACGGTGATGCTCAGCACGACCACCATGCAGACCGTCCCCGCCAGCGAGGCCAGCAGCGAGCCGGGAACGATGAACAGCGAGACGATCATCGAGAGCAGCAGGGTGCTGCCGGCGAACATCACCGTCCGGCCGGCGTGGCGGCGGGTGATCCGTGCCGCGTCGACCGGCTCCGCCCCTGCGGCGAGCTCCTCGCGGAAGCGCGAGACCATCAGCAGGGCGTAGTCGACCCCCAGCGCCAGCCCCATCATCGAGCAGACCGTGATCGCGAAGGCGTCGACGTCGAACCAGGAGGTGAAGAAGTAGAGGATCCCGCGCGAGGCGATCACGGTGACGGCGCCGAAGGCGAGCGGGATCGCTGCCGCGATCGGCGAGCGGAAGACGAGCAGGAGGATGATCAGCAGGAAGGGAAGCGCGATCAGCTCACCCCGCTCGCTCGCCTTCAGGTTTTCGTCCTGAAGCGCCCGCGAGAGGCTGGCGTAGCCGGTCTGGGTGGCGCGCACGGGTGGGTGGATCTGCTCTTCCAGCACCCGGTTCAGATGCGGCACGGTTTCGTTGACCGCGGTTCTGACCGGGACGTGGAAGTCGGCGAGGATCAGGGCCCGGTTCGGAGCCGGGCGCAGCCGTTCGACCGCGCCGCTGTCCCAGGGCGAGAGCGTCTTGACCCGCGGGTCCTGCCGGAGGGCGCGGACGAGTCGCGGGCCCTGGCGGTCGATCGCCGCCGCCGGCCCGCGCAGGAGGATCGCGAACGGGGCCGAGTCGCCGAAGTGCTCCCGCAGCAGCTTGGTCCCGCGGAACGATTCCGTCCCGGGAACTTCGAGATTGGTCGGGTCGAGGTGGGAGTTGACCCCGGTCCCGATCAGGCCGAGGGCGACGAGGAGAACGGCGGCGACGGCCAGCACCGCGCGCGGGTGCCGCAGCAGCAGCGGCTGCTCGTGCCTCGGGTCCTTGCCCGGAGTACGCCTCCGTCCCCTGCCGATCCTCCTTCCCACGGCTGGTAGTTTGGCGGTAGGAGCGACGGGAGGGAGGAAATGGTGCGGAAGATCTTGTTAAGAGCCCAGGTGCTGGCGAGCGCGGTGCTGCTCGTGGCGGTCGGATCGGCGCTGGCGATCACGCTGCACGCGGCGAATCTGGTGGTGACGGCCGACGGCGGCTTCAGCCCGACGACGCTGCCCAAGCACGGCTTCGCGCCGATCAGGTTGCACGGGTACGGCAAGATCGCGACCGAAGACGGGTCGCCGCCGCCGATCCTGGAAACGGTGACGCTCTGGTTCGACAAGCACGGCAAGGTCGAGACGCGCGGGCTTCCCACCTGCACGGTCGGCAAACTGAAGGCGACGACGACCGCGCAGGCCCGCAAGCTCTGCCCGGGCGCGATCGTCGGCACCGGCTTCGGCAAGGCCGTGGTCGACTTCCCCGAACAGGGGCCGATTCCCGCCTCCTCGCCGATCACCCTCTTCAACGCGAAGCCGATCGACGGCAACCCGGCGGTGCTCGCCCACGCCCACATAACCGTTCCCGGCCCGACCACCTTCATCGTCCCGATCGAGATCCAGAAGGTCCACGACGGCCGCTACGGATTCAAGACCGTGGCGAAAATCCCACGGATCGCGGGCGGCTACGGGATTCCCCTCTACGCGCGCCTCAGCATCGGTCGGACCTGGACCTACAAGGGCAGGAAGCTGAGCTTCGCGAACGCCGGCTGCCCCGACGGCCGCCTGCAGGCGAAAGGAGAGTTCCTCTTCAAAGACGGCACCTCCCTGCACGGGTCCGTGTTCAAACCATGCAGGGGGAGCTGATTGAGAGCGCCGATCCGCAGAGTCGCGGCCCTCGCCGCCCTGGTGGCGGCCGCAACCTGCGCGACCGCCTACGCGATCACGATCGAAGTCGGCCCCGTCTGGGTCAGCGCCACGGCAACGGCGCAGCCGCGCGTGCTGCCCAAGCCGGGGCACGGAAACGTGCCGATCACCCTCACCAGCATCACCCGGGTCGGCACCCATGACGGCTCGACGCCGCCGACCCTGAAGAGCCTCCAGTTCGTCCTCGACAGGAACGGGACGATCGACACCCGGGGGCTGCCGACCTGCTCGGTTGCGAAGCTCGAAGGGACGACCCCGGGCCAGGCCCGGAAGGCCTGCGGCGGCGCTCTCGTCGGAACCGGCACCGCCAAGGTCCTGGTGACGATGCCGGGCAGGGCGCCGTTCAGCTTCGTCTCGCCGCTGTCCTTCTTCAACGGCCCGCGCCCGAACGGCGCGCCGACGCTGATCGCGCACGGCTACGAGACGGTGCCGGCACCGAAGACGCTGCTGGTCCCGATCGCGATCGAACGAATCTCCGGCGGGCGATACGGGTATCGGGTGGACGTCGAAATGCCCGAATTCGCCGACGGATACGGCGCCCCGCTGCTCGCCGAAGCGAAGATCGGGGCAACCCGCAAACGGGGCGGCAGGACGGTCGGCTACCTCAACGCCCACTGCGCGGGAGGCCGGCTGCAGGTCCACGGCACGGCCCGCTTCACCAACGGCGATTCCTTCCCGGTCACGCTGACCTCGCCATGTCACTCCCCCGGATAGCCCGGGCAGCTCTGCTGGCCCTCCTGACGCTGGCGATCGCTGCCGCCTCGGCCCTCGGCGACGGCGCCCTGGTGGAAGTCGACGACATCGTCCTGCGCGCCGACGGCGGCTTCGAGCCCCAGACGCTGCCCCGGCGGCACTACGCGCCGATCGAATTCCAGGGACACGTCGACATCGCCGCCAAAGACGGCGGCAGGCCCTCGCCCCTGCAGCAGGCGCTGATCGAGTTCGACCGCGACGGCCGCCTCAGCGTCGCCGGGCTGCCGACCTGCGCGCCGGAAGCGGTCGCCGAGGCGAGCAGCGAAGAAGCGCGGCGGATCTGCCAGGGCGCGATCGTCGGCACCGGCCATATCGGCGTGGCGGTTGCGCTCCCGAGCGGGGTCGTGAGGACCAGCGCGCCGCTGACGATCTTCAACGGCCCGCGGCTGGAAGGCGATCCGACCGCGGTTCTCCACGCCCGCTTCGCCGTCCCCGCCACCCAGACCTACGCGATCCTGGTCCCGATCGAACCGCTCGCCGGCCGCTTCCGCTACCGGGCGCGGATCGCCCTGCCGCCGCTCGCCGGCGGCCTCGGCGCGCTCACCCACCTCGACGTCAAGATCGGCCGCCGCTACCGCGCCGGGGGCAGGGCGCGCAGCTACGTCGCCGCCCGCTGCAGCGACAACATCCTGCAGACGCACGGGTACTTCGGCTTCGAAGACGGCACCGTGATCTCCGGTCAGGTCGAAAAGTACTGCCGGAGCAGGTGAGCGGGAAAAGTGGGCCGTGAAGGGCTCGAACCTTCGACCTTGAGATTAAGAGTCTCCTGCTCTACCAACTGAGCTAACGGCCCGGGACGGGCAAGTATAGGAATCTCGGCAGCTCGGGTGGAGGCTTGCCGCGACCGGCTTCTATTCGCCCAGGCCACCCGCCCCGAACGCCCCGCTGAGCGGGCTCGTCGGGTTTTCCAGGCTTTCGGGACGGCCCTTGTTGCCCTTGGCGGCCGCCTTTTCGGCCGCTTCGGCTTTCTTCAGTTCGCCCTGGAATTTTGCCGCGCCTTCCTTGACTTTGCCGAGTTTTTTCTTCAGTTCTTCGCGTTCGAACTTGGCGTTCGTCTGCTTGATCGCCTCGGCTTCGGCCCTTTCGGCGGCGGCGAAATCGCCGGTGAAGTAGGTGTAGAGGGCGAGGGTGCTCAGCGAGTTCAACGACGGGCGCTGCTTGGCGACGATCTGCTGGGCTTCGGTCGCGGCTTCGATGTTCGCGTCGGCTTCCTGGAGGGAGCGCGAGCGTTCGGCGAGCGCAACCAGGGCCGGGGCCATGAGCTGCGCCGTCCCCGCGCTGGGTTCCTTCGTCGCCTTCACGTATTCCGACCAGGTGTTGCTGGCCTGCTGGTAGAACTGCAGCGCCTTGACCAGCTCGCCTTCGCTCGGTTCGAGCGAGAGCAGGCTGTTGCCCGCCGAGATCTGCGCCCTGGTCAGCGACTGCAGCAGCTCTTCGCTTTCCGGTTCCCGGCGCAGTTTCACTTCCAGCCGTTGGGCCTGTTCTTCGAACGGCTTCGCCGCTTCGCCCGAGCCGCTGCTGTTGTTGCTGAAGATTTCGCCGATGTTGAGCGGGCCGACGACGAGGAAGAGGCTGAGGCCCATCAGCACCGCGAGCACGGCGTAGACGACTTTGACGGCGATTTTCCGCCGCCCCCGGATGTCGAAGACCATCCTGTGCCCTTTGCCGCCTGAAGCCATCCTCTCCCTCTCTCTACTCCTGCGGTGAGGGCTCGGCGATCGCGCCGGATCGGCGCGGCCGTCCCACCACCCGAGCTAGGACGATACTCAACTCATACAGAGCAAGGAGCGGGACCATCTCCAGGAGCATCGAAACCGGGTCCACGCCGGGCAGCGCGGCGGCGACGATCGAGATCACCAGGTAGGCGTAGCGGCGGTTGCTGCGCAGCTGCTCGACGCTGACGATCCCCAGGCGGGTCAGGGCGATGATCGCCAGCGGCAGCTGGAAGACGAGGCCGCAGGCGATCTCGGTCATCGAGAAGAAGCTGTAGTAGTCGCGGGCGCGCACCTGGACGTTGAACTGTTCGTCGTTGAAGTTGAGCAGGAAGTGGACCGCGGCCGGCATCACGACGAAGTAGGCGAAGGCGATGCCGGCTCCGAAGAGCAGCGGGAAGAGCAGGAGGATCGGCAGGATCACCCGTCTCTCCTCGGCGCTGAAGGCGGGCAGGACGTAGGCGTAGAGCTGCCAGAGGACGACCGGCAGCGCCAGCACGATCGCCGCGTAGGCGGAAACGGTCAGCGTCGTCGTGAACGGCTCGGTCACGCCGAAGGTGATCAGCCGGTCGTGGTTTGCGGGAAGGGGGGCCTGGGCGATTTCGAGCAGCAGATGGTTCTGCCAGAAGCAAAGCGCCAGGGCGACGCCGAAGACGACGATGCAGACGACCAGCCGCGCGCGCAGCTCGTCGAGATGCTCGACCAGGGTGAGCCGATCCTCGTGCGAGACCGGCTTGACGCGAGGGGCCATCCCCGCGCTGCCTCAGCTGGGCTTGTTGCGGATGACCTCCGCCTCGGCCGGGTCGCCGTGGGCCTTCGTGGGCTCGGAGGGAGGGAGCCTCGGCTTGTCGTCGTCCTCGTCGTCGTCGTGCTCGCCGCTGATCGAGCCTTTGAACTCGCGGATCCCGCGGCCGAGGCTGCGGCCCAGCTCCGGCAGGCGCTTGGGCCCGAAGACCAGCAGGGCGATGATGAGGACGATCGCGATCTCTGGAAGTCCGATGTTTCCTGGCATCCCGGCAATGGTAACGCGGTCGATCCACGGCCGAGTCCGTCCGGAGCGTGTTTCCGGGTCGTCTTCTGCGGGTTTTCAAAGGGGACGATGAGGCCGAATACGGATCTGCGAAACCCGCTTTGCCTTGATATTGCAGCCATGGCCGACGTCGACAAGCGAAGCCCGGAGCGCTCGCTCCACATCTGTCCCGAGTGCGGCAGCGCGCTGGTCCAGCCGACCTCCTGGGAGCAGGAGGGCAACCGCTCCCAGTGGCGCGTCTGGCGCCGCTGCCCGGAGTGCGAGTGGGCCGGGGACGGGGTCCACCACGAGATCGCGATCGACGCCTACGACGAGCAGCTCGACCTCGGCACCCACGAACTCGCCGACGAGCTGCGGGCGGTGGAACACGCGAACATGAGCGAGATGGCCGACGCCTTCGTGATCGCCCTCTGGAGCGACCTGATCGGTCCCGAGGACTTCCGCCTCCGACCTCAGCTGTAGCGCTGGACCACCCCGTCGGCGACGAGGGCAAGAAGCTGCCGCTGTTCGGGCCCGAACGAAGCCCGGTCGAGCGCCCGCTTGGCCTGCCCGACCATCTCCAGCGCCCGTGCCCGCACCCGCTCGAGGGCACCGGTCGCCGCGATCCGTTCGCAGAGGGCCTTCGCGCCCTCGCCGTCGAGCGCCTGCAGGTCGACTTGGCGGATCGTCGGATCGCTCCTCGCCGCCTCGACCAGCGGCAGGGTCACGGTGCCGTCGAGCAGATCGGTGCCGCGCGCCTTGCCGGTCCGCTCGGGCGGGCCGCTGACGTCGAGAACGTCGTCGAGCAGCTGGAAGGCGAGGCCGACCCCGGCGCCGAACTCGCGCAGATGCGGGTCCTCGTTGCCGAGCAGGCAGGCGCACTCGAACAGCCGCGCGGTCTTCAGCCGGCAGCGCTCGAGGTAGCGCTTCTCGCTCACCTCCAGGTCGAAGGCGTCGCGGCGCTGGGCGAGCTCGCCGCGGGCGAGTGCGACCGAGGCGTCGGCGAGCAGCGCGACGGCGCGGTCGTCACCTGCCTCCGCGAGGAGGGCGAAGGCGCGGGAGAAGAGCAGGTCGCCGGTCGAGACCGCTCGCTCGCGGCCGGAGCTTGCGGCGACGGTCGGCAGCCCGCGCCGCAGCGGCGCGTCGTCGAGGACGTCGTCGTGGACCAGGGTCGCCATGTGGACCAGCTCGATCGCGGCGGCGGCACGCAGCGCGTCGGCGCTGCGCTCTGGTCCGGCGCAGAGCAGGACCAGCATCGGCCGCAGCCGCTTGCCGCCGGCGTCGAGGGTCGCTGCCGCGTCTTCGCCGAGCAGCTCCCCGTGGCCGGAGATCGCCCCGCGGAGCAGCTTCTCGACGTCGCCGAGCCGCGCCGGCAGCCAGCGGCTGGAGGCGTCGAGCACCGCCGTCACCGGCGGCGGAACCGAGGATGGGCGGGTCACGGTTCCGAGATTCGGGGGGCTATTGACCCCCTTGCTTCGGAGTTGGTGGCCGCGATCACGCCCGGAGGCCGCTGTGGATCGCGATGATCCCCCCGGCGAGCACCGTGCAGCGGATCGCCCTGAAGCCGGCGTCGTCCATCTTCGCGGCGAGGCCGCGCGGGTCGGGGAAGCTGCGCACCGACTCGGGCAGGTAGGAGTAGGCCTCCCGGTTGCTGGAGAAGGCGCCGAGCAGCGGCACGATCCGGTCGAACCAGAGCGAGTAGAAGAGCGAGAGGGGCGGCCGGGTCGGTTGGGTGATCTCGAGGATGACGGCGCGGCCGCCGGGCTTCAGCACCCGCGCCATCTCGCGCAGGCCGCGGTCGAGGTCGGCGAGGTTGCGGACGCCGAAGCCGACCGTGACGGCGTCGAAGCGCTCGCCGTCGTAGGGCAGCTCGAGGGCGTCGGCCCACTCGAAGCGGACGCCGGCGGCGCCGCGCCCAGCCGCCTTCTCGCGGGCGAGGTCGAGCATCGGCTCGGAGAAGTCGCAGCCGACGACGTGACCGCCCGGCGCGACCCGCTTGGAGACCTCGAGCGCGAGGTCGCCGGTGCCGCAGCAGACGTCGAGGGCTGCGTCGCCAGGGCCGAGGGCGGTCAGCTCCGCCGCCCGCTCGCGCCAGCGGTGGTGGAGGCCGGCGGTCATCAGCGAGTTGAGGGCGTCGTACTTGCCCGCGACGCGGTCGAACATCCGGTTGACCTGCCCGGCGAAGTCCGGCGATTGGCGGTTGTCGTTGATCGTGTCCATGGGATCGGGGGTCAGGGGCCCCTCCCTGGCCGCCGGTCTAGTCGAGGGACGAGAGGAAGTTCGCCAGCTGTTCGATCTTCTGCGGCGGCAGTTCGCGGAAGGAGGGCATGATGCCCGGGCCGATTTCGACCGAGCGGATGATCGCAGCCCGCGGGATCCGGGAGGCGATGTGGGTCAGTTCCGGCCCAGGGCCGTTGTTGCCGTTCTCGCCGAGCTTGTGGCAGGCGAGGCAGCCGGAGCCGGCGACGACCTCCTTGCCTTTTTCGTATCGCGGCGCGACCTTCATGTCGATCTCGGTCGGCGAGCCGCCGGTTGCGCCGAGGTAGGTGAGGTAGCCCATCGCGAGGATCGTCAGGCAGCCGGCGGTGGTGGCGATCGGTCGCCGCTCCGGTCGCCGCTCCGGGTTGCGGTCGTAGAACGGCAGCAGCAGGAGCAGGACCATGCAGACGGTCGGGATGCCGATCGTCGCGATCGGGACCAGCTCCGGCGGCTTGATCACGCGCAGGAGCTCGAAGAGGAAGAAGAAGTACCACTCGGGGCGCGGCACGTAGGTGGTCGTGGTCGGGTCCGCCTTCGGCCCCTGCTCGGCGCCGAGGATCAGCGACATCGCGATGATCACGGCGACGACGATGCAGGCCATCAATGAGTCCTTCATCACCGCGTAGGGGAAGAACGGCTTCCCCTTCTTCTTCAGAAGCTCGTACTCCTCGAGGTAGGCCTGCTTGTCCTGAGGCTTCACGGACGAGCCCCGTTCGAGCCGGCGTCCACCTGGGCAACCGGCAGGGCGCCCTTCGGGCGGTCGGCCTTGACCCACGGCGGCGCCGTGGTGCCGAGCTTGACGACCAGGTACAGGTGGGCGCCGATCAGGGCGATGATCGCGCCGGGCACGAGCAGCATGTGGATCGCGTAGAAGCGGGAGAGGGTGGTCGCGCCGAGCTCGGGGCCGGCGCGGAGGAAGTCGCTCAGGTAGGGGCCGACGATCGGGCCGGTGCCGTTGATGTTGATGCCGACGACCGAGGCCCAGAAGGAGCGCTGGTCGAAGGGCAGCAGGTAGCCGGTGAAGGCCATCGTCATCGTCAGGATCAGCAGCACCACGCCGATCACCCAGTTGAGCTCGCGCGGGTACTTGTAGGCGCCGAAGAAGAAGGTGCGGCCCATGTGGAGGAAGATCAGGATCACCATCACGCTCGAGCCCCACTTGTGCATCCCGTGCACGAACTGGCCGAGCGGGACGTCGTTGTTGATGTGGGCGATCGAGTGGTAGGCCTGGGTCGCCGAGGGCGTGTAGAACATCGCCAGGAAGACTCCGGTCACCGCCTGGACGACGAAGGCGAAGAGGGTTGCCGAGCCGAGCGTGTAGAACCAGTTGGTCCCCTTCGGCACCTTGCGGTAGAGCATGCCGGTGAGGAAGCCGCTGGCGGCGAGCCGCTGGTCGAGCCAGGCGAGCGCGTCGACCGGGGCCTCCTTGCCGCGGTCGAGCAGCTTTTCGCCGTGGCCCTGCCGCTCCGGCGGCGCCGTCTTCAGATCGGCGGGCGCCTGCCCTTTCGGCGTGCCGCCGGCACCCGGCTTGGCGGGCTTGCGCAGCGGCGGCGGGACGACGGCGTCCGGGATCTTCGGGGTCGGGATCTTCGGCATCAGGGCGGTGGGAAGGTAGAGGGCCGCGGCGGGTAGAGGTATTCCCAGATCCCGCCGGTGAACTCGCCGGGGTCGCGGGCGCGGACCGGTTCCATCTGGTTGGTGACGCTGTAGCGGGGTCCGAGCTCGACCTGGCCGTTGCGGACGCGGGTCTGGAAGTGGTCGAGCGGCCGCACCGGCGGGCCGCCGATGCGCTTGCCCTGGAAGTCGTAGACGCCGCCGTGGCAGGGGCAGATGAAGTTGCCCGCCGCCTCGACGAAGCGGACCGGGCAGCCGAGGTGGGCGCAGCGGTTGGAGACGGCGACGAAGAGGCCGGGTTCTTCGCCCAGTTCCTTCGAGCTCTTGCGCACGTAGGCGGTGGTCTTGCCGGCGTCGCCGATCCCCTCGGTTTCGGTGAATACGACCTGGCGGTAGGTGTCTTCGACGAAGTCGGAGACCGGCCCGACCGCCTCCCAGCGCTCCTTGCCGCGATGGAAGATCGGCGCGATCGCAAAGCCGACGGCGGGCAGCACGATCCCGGCGGCGGCGAGCCCGCCGAGCGCCTGCGCGCCGACCGTGAAGGCATGACGGCGCGTCATCGACTCCCCCTCGAAATAGCCGGGGGGGTCGGGCTTAACCCGCTCCTTGATGGGCGCCTCCTCGGCCCCGTTCACCTTGTTCGCGTCGTCTGCCACAGGTCGATTCGCGTAGAGCGACGCAGTCTATTGCTTAGGGGCTGTGACTTGCGTCACGGACGGCCAAATCACGGCAGAAGCGGGGGGGCGGGGGGAGAATTCGACAGGGCTGCGCCCTTGGTCTTCTCTGAGAAGCCTTCGTGGTGCGGGAAGGGTCGTGATCGGCGTGGGTTCTAGTGGCAGCCTGTGCCATAGCCGTCGTATTGCTGAGCAAGGGTCTATCCCGCCGATCTGCCCGAGAACCGAAACCCCGACTTCGTCGACAACAGGGGTGTCCTTTGGGCCGGCCGCGTTTGTGCGAATTCGACCGACTCGTAGCTATCCATACCGTGACGACCGACAGGCTCCTCGAAGACCTGCGGGAGGCCGTTCGCCGCAGGTAGATCGGGTAAGGCCTACTACCCTGCCCGAGCGGAAGCGATCTCTTCGGCGGCGTGGCGCCAAAGCCCCGGGATCGAGTCGGGGTGGCCTTCTGCCTGGAGGCGGGCGCAGTCGCTGATCAGGTCGGAGAGGATGGCGACGGCGCGGGTGTCTTCGAGGGCGGCGAGGCGGTCGAGGCCCAGCGCGTAGAGGTAGTCGCCGGCGAGGAGGGCGAGGTCTGTGTCGTGGCCGGCGAGGAGGCGCGGCTCCTCGTAGTGGAGGAGATAGCCCTCGCGGACGGCCTCGATCACCAGGGCGTACTCGGCGGGCGCGGCGGCCGCCCCCGGACCGCCCGCGACCAGCTCGCCCAGCTCTGGCGCCTCGGCAGGGTCGATCACATGGGGGGAGATCGGTGTGTCCTCGGCGCGGAGCTGGTCGGCGAGAGCCTGAAGGGCGTTCATCGCAACGCCTCGTCGAGGGACTCGGCGGCGGCTTCGAGGGTCTGGTCGATCGCCGCCTTGTTGTGGGCCAGGGAAACGAACCAGGCCTCGTACTGAGCCGGGGGCGGGTAGACGCCGCGGTCGAGCAGGGCTCGGCAGAAGGCGGCGTGGGCTTCGATGTCGCAGGCGGTGGCGGTGGCGAAGTCGATGACCGGAACCTCGCTGAAGAAGAGGGTGAGGAGGCCGGGGGCCGAGGCGACCTGGAGGGGCCGGTCCGCCGCCAGCTTTTCAAAGCCGCGGGCGAGGCGGTCGGTGAGCGCTTCCAGGCGCTCGTAGGCGGTGGCGTCGAGCTGCTCCAGAGTCGCCAGCCCGGCGGCGACCGCGAGCGGGTTCCCCGACAGCGTTCCCGCCTGGTAGACGTCGCCGGCGGGAGCGATCCGTTCCATGTGCTCGCGGCGACCGCCGTAGGCCGCCGCCGGCAGGCCGCCGCCGAGCACCTTGCCCATCACGGTCAGGTCGGGTTCGACGCCGAACAGCTCCTGGGCGCCGCCGCGGGCGACGCGGAACCCGGTGATCACCTCGTCGAAGATCAGCAGCGCCCCCGCCTCGCTGGTCGCCTCGCGGAGGAACTCGAGGAAGCCCTCGGCGGGCGGGACCACGCCCATGTTCGCGGCGATCGGCTCCGCCAGGAGCGCTGCGACCTCGTGTTCGGCGAGCGCCCGGCTCACCGCCTCGCGATCGTTCCACGGCACGACGACCGTGCCCGCCGCCTGCGCCGTGGTCACCCCAGGCGTCCCCGGCACCGCCAGGGTCGCCAGGCCCGAGCCGGCGTCGGCGAGCAGGCCGTCGGAGTGGCCGTGGTAGGCGCCGGCGAACTTGACCGCGACCTCGCGGCCGCTGATCGCCCGCGCCAGCCGCACCGCGCTCATCGCCGCCTCGGTCCCGGAGCTGGTCATCCGCACCATCTCCACCGAGGGCACCCGCGCCGCCACCTCCTCGGCGAGCCGCACCTCCGCCAGGGTCGCGGCGCCGAAGCTCATCCCCCGCTTCGCCGCTTCGATCACCGCCGCCACCACCGAGGGCTCGGCGTGGCCGAGGATCATCGGCCCCCAGGAGCCGACCCAGTCGAGGTAGCGGTTGCCCTCGACGTCGAACAGCCAGACGCCCTCGGCGCGCTCGACGAAGATCGGGTCGCGGCCGATCTGCCGCAGCGCCCGAACCGGCGAGTTGACCCCGCCGGGGAGAACCCTCTGCGCCCGCTCGAACAGGTCGGTCATCGCCGGTTGTCTGTTCCTTTTACCTGCTGACCGGGCAAAAGGAACAGCTGACTCTCACGAGTGGGCCGCCTCCCACGCGGCGTAGTCCTCGGTGAAGTAGTGGAGGCGGATCTTCTTGTACTCGGTCGACGAGTAGAGGGTGGCGCGGTCGTCCGGACCCATCCCGCACTCCGCGGCGATCGAGTCGAGGATCGCGTCGCACTCCTCCTTCGAGCGGCCGTGAGCCATCGTGAAGACGCTGTAGGGCCAGTCCTCGTAGGTCGGGCGCTGGTAGCAGTGGGAGATGCCGCGGAAGGAGGCCATCTTCGAGCCGACGGCGGGGACGTCGTCCTCGGGCACTTTCCAGACGCCCATCCCGTTGGCGGAGAAGCCGGCGCGGCGGTGGTAGAGGATCGCCGCCACCCGGCGCAGGATCTTGCGGTCGACCATGTCGCGCAGGCGGTCGAGCATCTCCTCGGTCGAGATCCCCAGCTCCTCGGCGGCCGCGTCGTAGGGCCGCTCCACCGGCTCCATCGGCCCCTGCAGGGCGCGGATCAGGGCGACGTCGTCCTCGCCGTAGGGCTGAGGTTCGAGCTCACGCGGGGGCACGGCTTCGACCGGCGCCGCCAGCGTCTCGGTTCCCTTCTCCATCTCCAGGTTCATGTTGATCTTGAAGAGGGTCAGCGTCGGCAGCTCGCGCATCGACTCGGCCCCGGTCTCCTCCATCAGCGCTTCCAGCGTCCCCTTCAGACCGAGCTTCGAGTCGGGCGGGGTCGCGATCGTGAACCAGAGGTTGAACTCGTGGGTGCGCAGGTAGTTGTGGGAAACGCCGGGGTGGGCGTTGACGATCTGCGCCGCCCGCTGCGGGTGCTCGCTGTCGACTTTCGCCGCCACCAGCATCGACTCGTACCCGAGCGCGCGGGTGTCGAAGATCGGCGTGATCTCGCGGATGATCCGGCCGTCGAGGAGGCGCCTGGTGCGGGCGAGGACGTCGCCGAGCTGGAGCTCGGCCTCGGAGGCGACGAGCGCGAACGGCTCGGGGTCGAGCGGGAAGCTCGACTGCAGCAGGTTCATCAACCGCTTGTCGGTCTCGTCGAGCGGGATCGCGGCGCCGCCCTTGCGGCTGCGCGCCTTCGACTGCGGGACTTTCACCGGAGCCATGCCGCGGCCTCCTTCGCGTAGTAGGTGACGATCGCGTCGGCGCCGGCGCGGCGGATCGAGGTCAGCGCCTCGAGCGCGGCGGCGCGCTCGTCGAGCCAGCCGTTGGCGGCGGCGGCCTTCAGCATCGAGTACTCGCCCGAGACATGGTAGGCGGCAACCGGGGCGCCGGTCGCCTCCTTCACCCGCCGCACCACATCCAGGTAGGGGAGCGCCGGCTTGACCATCAGCATGTCGGCGCCCTCGTCCAGGTCGAGCTCGGCCTCGCGCACCGCCTCGGCGGCGTTGGCGGGGTCCATCTGGTAGCCGCGGCGGTCACCGAATTCAGGCGTCGAGGAGGCGGCGTCGCGGAACGGCCCGTAGTAGGCGGAGGCGAACTTGGCGCTGTAGGCGAGGATCGGGATGTCCGGGTGGCCCTCCTCGTCGAGCTGGTAGCGGATCGAGCCGATCCGGCCGTCCATCATGTCGCTCGGCGCGACGACGTCGGCGCCGGCCTCGGCATGGGAGATCGCCGTTTTCGCCAGCAGCTCGACGGTGAGGTCGTTGTCGACCTCCCGGCCGCCTTCGCGCATCACCCCGCAATGGCCGTGCGTCGTGTACTCGCAGAGGCAGACGTCGGTGATGACGACCAGGTCGGGATGCGCCTCCTTCAGTGCCCGGACCGCCAACTGCACGACCCCCTCGTCGTCGTAGGCGCCGGAGCCGACCTCGTCCTTGACCCCGGGGACGCCGAACAGCATCAGCGCCCCGATCCCCGCCTCGGCGATCTCCTCGGCCTCCTCGACCAGATGGGAGATCGAATGCCTCTCGATCCCCGGCATCGACGGAACGTCCTCGCGCACATCCTCCCCGGTCACCACGAACGCGGGCTGGATCAGGTGCCCGGGCGAGAGCTCGGTCTCGCGGACCAGCCCTCGCAAGGCGTCGGTACGGCGCAGTCGCCGCATGCGGGTGGCGGGGTAGGCCATCAACGGCGAGTTTACGAAAGGGCCAGTAGCTTGTCCGCCGTGCGGGCGAGCGGCATCGTCAAGCGCTACGGCGAGCGGGAGGCACTTCGCGGTGTCAGCTTCGAAGCTGCTCCCGGCGAGCAGGTGGCGGTGATCGGGCCCAACGGAGCCGGGAAGACGACGCTGCTGTCGATCCTCGCGGGCATCTCGAAGCCGGACGAGGGAGAGGTCGGCTCGGCGAACGGCGAGGTCGGCTGGGTGCCGCAGCAGGCGGCGCTCTACCGGCGGCTGACGGTCGAGGAGAACCTGCTGCTGTTCGCGCGCCTGGAGGGGCACGAGGACCCGCATGGCTCGACCGAGGAGATGCTCGAGCTGACCGGGCTGGGCGAGCGGCGCGGAGAGATCGTCGCCCGCCTCTCGGGAGGCAACCAGCAGCGGATCAACATCGCGATCGGGCTGCTGGCGCGGCCGGCGGCGCTGTTGCTCGACGAGCCCAGCGTCGGCCTCGATCCGCGCCAGCGTGCCCGCCTCTGGGAGTTCGTCTCCGGCCTCGCCGGCGGCGGCACCACGGTGATCTTCTCCACCCACGACATCCAGGAGGCCGAGCGCTACGGCGACCGCCTGCTCGTCCTCGCCGACGGCGAGGCGCTCTTCGACGGGCCGCCGGAGGGGCTGCGCGAGGCGGTCCGGGCCGAGGCCCCCGAGGCCGCCGACCGCGACTTCGAGACCGCCTTCGTCGCCTACCTCCACCACCGGGGGCACTGATGCGGGGCGTGCGCTGGCTGCTGCTGAAGGACCTGCAGATCCTGCGGCGCTCGCCGCTGCAGGCGGCGCTGCTCGTCGCCTACCCGATCCTGATCGCGGTCCTGGTCGGCTTCGCGCTCTCGCGGGGGCCGGAGAAGCCGCGGGTCGCCTTCCTGAACGAAGTCCCCGCGGGGACGCGGATCACGGTCGGCGGCGCGCAGCTGCCGCAGGCGAACGTGAAAGGCCGGATCTGCAGCCGGGTCGAATGCATCTTCGTCTCCGACCGCCAGCAGGCCGAAGGCAAGGTGAAGTCCGGCGATGCGCTGGCGGCGCTGATCCTCCCCTCTGACCTCGTCAACAAGATCAACTCGCTCTCGACGCTGGCGCCCGGCGTGCCGGAAGTCGAAGTGCTCGTCAACGAGGAAAACGCGGTCAAGGCCGAACTGGTCGACGACCGGATCACGACCCTGCTTGCGCAGGCCAATCTGGCGGTGGCGCGGCGGATCGGCTCCGAAGGCGGTCGCTATTTGAACCTGATCGTCAACGGGGGGGACTTCAAGGCCCTCGGCGGGACCTTCCACATCCTCGGCCTGCGGACCAGCGCCCGCATCCTCGAAGCGGTGACGCCGGCGTTGCCGAAGAGCCTGCAGCCCTCGCTTAAGGAAGTAACCGACTTCGCCGCCCAGGCGCGCGACAACCTCGACGTCGCCAAGCCGCTGATCGCCCGCCTCGCCCAGCCGATCAAGGTCGACAAGGTCGTGGTAGGCGGCGGGAGCCCGCCGCTGGAAATCTTCGCGATCGGGTTCGCGGCAACCCTCACCCTCGCTTTCGTCGTCGTCCTCCTGGTGGCCGGGTCGCTGGCGCTGGAGCGGGAGGAGAACGCGTTCCCGCGGCTGACCCGCGGCCTCGTCTCTCCCGGCGGCCTGCTCGGCGAGAAGGTCCTTCTCGGGACCGCGGTCGGGCTGGCGGTGACCCTGCTGATGCTGTTCGGCATGCAGACCTTCGTGCCGCTCGAACTGGGCCGGTTCGGTCTCTGGCTGGTCGCGATCCTGTTCTCCGGGGCGGCGCTCGGGGCGGCGGGGGCGGCGCTCGGGGCGGCGGCGCGCGAGGTGCGCGCGGTCTCCCTGCTCGCCTTCATGGTCACCCTGCCGCTCGCCTTCCTCTCGCTGGTGCCCTCGGGCACCGTCAGCCCCACGGTCTTCGACCTGATCCGCTACTTCACCGCGCTCTTCCCCTTCAAGCCCGCGCTGCAGGCGATCACCGCCGCGCTCGACGAGGCCGGCCCCGGGATCGGCGGTCCGCTCATCCACCTGGCGATCCTCTTCGCCGCCTATGCCGCGATTGCCCGGCTGGCGCTGCGGCGCTTCAGCGCCGTCTAGACCCCAGCGCTCAGAGCTGGATTTCCGCCCTGGTGTGGTAGCGGTGTGGCGCCTTCCAGCGGTCGCCCTGGCAGCCGGGCGACTGCGGCGACTGCCCCTCGCCGGTGGAGTTTCCCCAGCGCCCAGGCCAGCTGGCCCAATCGCCGAACTCGCGCCACTCGAGCTCGTCGAGCAGCGCGCCCTTCCCGTCGGCTTCGTCGCCGAACTCGGGGATTTCGTGGATCGGGCGGAAGAAGTTGGCGTGCGAGTCGCGGGCGACGTAGACGACCGGGCGGCCGTCGCGGCGCTCGACGTTCCACCACATGCGGGCACCGCCGCTGTGGTGCTGCGAGAGGGTCATGCAGACCGGCGTCTCGTCGACGTAACCGACCTGGACGAACTCCCAGTCGCCCTCGTGATCGCCGGTGACGACGAAGATCTTCGGGTTGTAGAGGTACCAGAGCCAGTACTGCACCCACGTCAGCCCGCCGCCCTCCTGCTCGCGCCGGTAGCCGACGCCGCCGAACTGCGGCCGCAGCCGCGCCTCCGCCCGTTCGGGGTTCGCAGGGAAGTCCATGCGGCCGCCGTCCTTCGGCAGCGCCCCGAGGTCGACCTCGCCGTCGCGCTTCCCGTCGGGCTCGATCAGCGTCGCCGGCACCGCCTCCACGCTCTCGACCGCGATCGGCTGGAAGTGCTCGCGCGAGTCGAGCACGAAGATCGGGTCGCGGGGACGTGCGGGCACGGCAACTGAGTCTAAGTACTCACCGATATCGCGGCAAAGGAAGTCGCACCGCAGATAGGGTCAGCTGACGATGCGGGTCCTGTTCATCGGCGACGTGGTCGGCAGCCCCGGCCGCCAGGGGCTGCGGGAGACGATGCCGCGGCTGCGCGAGCGCTACGCGCCGGACCTGACGATCGTCAACGGCGAGAACTCGGCCGGCGGGGTGGGGATCACCGAGCGGACGGCCAACGACCTCTTCGGCGCCGGCTGCGACGCGATCACCAGCGGCAACCACGTCTACCGCCACCGCGAGGCCTACGAGTGGCTCGACCGCGAGGAGCGCGTGCTGCGGCCGGCCAACTACCCGCAGGCCAACCCCGGCCGCGGCCACGGCGTCTTCGAGGCCGGCGGGATGAAGGTGCGGGTCGTCAACCTCAGCGGCGGCGTCGGCCTCCGCGTCGCCCGCTCCCCCTTCGACACCGTCGACTCGATCCTCGATCACCACGAGGCCGACGCGGTGATCGTCGACTTCCACGCCGAGGTGACGAGCGAGAAGGTGGCGATGGGCTGGCACCTCGACGGCCGCGTCGCCGCCGTCCTCGGCACCCACACCCACGTCCCCACCGCCGACGGCCGCGTCCTCCCCGGCGGCACCGCCTTCATCTCCGACGTCGGCATGACCGGCTCCCGCGAAAGCGTCCTCGGGGTCAAGCCCGAGCAGGCGGTCGCGGCGCTGATCACCCAGATGCCGACCCGGTTCGAGACCGCGGAGGAGAACGTCTGGGTGATGGGCGCGGTGGTCGACGTCAACCAGCAGGGGTTGGCTGACTCGTTCGAGCAGGTGATGGTTCCAGCTTCTTCTTCCTAGGGCTCCGATCGCCGGACGGGGATCGGATACCCCTCCTCACTCAACTTGCTCGGGTGGGGCGTGGGCTGTCGGTCCGTGGAGGGATTGCCCGAGAAGTACAAGCCGTGAGGAGGGGTATCCGATCCCTGAGTGAGCGCGGCGGTTGCTAGGAGGAAGAGGGGGAACCACCAGACGATGTAGAGGTAGAACCAGTGGTGGAGGGTCAGCTGGAGAAGGATGAGCAGCGCCGATGAGAGGGCGGCCAGCTGGATCGGGCTCTTGTGCTTGGGGATGAGGGCGAAGGCAACGGCTAGAGCGCCGGTAGCTGCGAGCAAGGCGATCCGGAGTGGTTCCAGGGATGGCACCTGACCCCAGATGCTGAAGGGGGAGGAGCGGCCGGCCTGGCTGGCGATCGTGCGGTCGTAGAACGTCTTCAGGCCGGGGTCGATCGCCGGCCAGAGTAGGGCGACGGCTGACACCAGGAGGAAGCCGAGGATGAACAGAACCGTTGGGCGGCCGAGGGTGTCCTGCGCGCGGGGTCGTGCTCGGACGCCCTCGGCCGGACTCGGGCCGCCCCGGTAGGTCAGGTACATCGGGGCGAGCGGAGCAGCAACGAACTTCGCCCAGGTGGCTGCCGCCAGCATCGCTCCTCGGGCCAAGGGTCTCGCGGCCAACAGGAGCGTGGCGAGGAGCAGCGCCGCAACCAGCGTGTCGTTGGAGTTGGACTCGAGGACGTACGCCGTGTACGGATAGGCCGCCCAGCCGAAGGCGAGGGTCGCGGCCAGGCGTTGGCCGTCGGGTCCGGGACGGATTCGGATGCCGATTAGCAGCAGCAGGATGAAGGCGGCTATGTCGAAGACCACCGCGGCGGCGTGGGCGGCGGGGAGGTCGTCCCAGCTTCCCGACCAGGGCCAGATCCGCTCGAAGGGGACGTAGGCCAGGTAGTTGACCGGGCCGTAGGTGTCCCCCTGGGAGATCTCGGAGGGGAAGTTGTCGTAGATCGGTTCCCCGTGGCTGATGCGGTCGGCGCCGACCACACCGGCGTAGCCGACGTCGATCGCGCCGGAGTCGGCGACGTTGAGCCCGACCCGGAAGCCCATCAGGAAGAGCGCGGCGACGACGATCCACATCGTCGGCCAGACCGGCCGCAGGCCCTCTCCCCTCCCCCGCAGCCCGATCCACAGGCTGCGCCCGAGCAGGTAGAGCAGCACCGGGTAGACGAGCGGGACCGAGACCCCGATCTCGGCGCGGTTGAAGAAGAAGTGGGAGACGCCGAAGCCGAGGAGGACGAGGAGGTCGAGGTTGGCGACGCGCCGGAGCCGGCGCCAGTCGACCAGGCCGAGGAGGAAGACCGCGCAGAGCGGCAGGAAGACGTAGGGCGCGTTCAGCTTGTGGCCGAAGGCGCCGGAGTAGCCGCGCGCCATCTTCCAGGCGACCTGATAGCCGGTCCACGACTCGAGCACCTCGCCGCTGCGGGGATCGACGACGACCACCGCCAGCTCCTTGCCGCCTTCGAAATAGGCAACTTCCCAGCGGCCGTCTTCGAAGGTCGCACTCGGCCCGAGCTGGTGGTGCTGTTCCTTCTCCGCTTCGACCTTCGAATCGCGATCCGCGATTTCGATCGCTTCCGAAGAACCGATCTTCCCCCCATCAGCCGACGCGCCGACGGGGGCGGCCACCATCGCCAGCAGCACGAAGAGGAGCAACTGGAGGCTCCTCCGGCGGGTGGCGCCGTAGGGGGGACCCCCTCCTGGTAGTTCAGGAGGGGGTGGGTCCCCTGCGGCGACAGGACCCGCCGGCCACCAGCCCCCGTCCCTCACCCTTCTCGCCCCACCCCGAAGTGATCAAGCACCACCGGCGCCACGTCGCGCAACGTCCACTGCTCACGCTCCCCGGCCGACTCCGGCCCGCAGCCGACGAAGAGCAGCGGCCCGAGCGAGTCGCCGGCGTGCAGCGCCCCGTGGCTGCCGCCGCCGGCGTGGGAGACGCCGCCCCAGTCGACCGCCTCGAAGCCGGGCGCGAGCGAGAGGACGAAGTCGCCCGAGTGCGGCGCGGCCAGCGCCGACCAGACCCGCGCCAGCGGGTCGGGATAGGTCTCGCTGCGCAGGCGCCCGTCCTCGACCGTTGCCGCCAGCGCCTCCAGGTCGCCCTCCAGCTGCCAGCTGTCGCCGCCCAGGTCGGCGACCTCACCGCCGGGCCGGAAGCGCAGCGCGCTGTCCCCGCGTGCGACCGCCGCCCACTCGTCGCCGGCGAACGGCATCCCCGGGCTCTCGCGCCGCAGCGGCATCCCGTCCGCCGCCTCCAGCCGGCAGACCAAGTCGATTCCCTCGATCACGCCGAGGCGGGCCGCCACCTCCGCCGGCTCGGCCCGCTCGCCCTCCCCGGGCAGCAGGTAGACGTGGGCGGCGCGACCGGTCGGGCTGACCGCCAGCTGCGCTCGCTCCGGCCGCTCCTCGGAAGGCTGCAGCACCGACCACTCGGAGGCGAGCAGCTCGGCCAGCGGCAGCCCGCGGTGGACGTCGGTCTGCGCATGGTCGGCGAGCAGGATCACCGCGTGGCTCTCGAGGAACCCGTCGAGGCCCCCCGCCTCCTCGACGTAGGTGGCGAAACAGGCGTCGGCCCGGGCGATCGACTCGACGCTCGCCTCCGGCCCATACCGGTGGGAGTAGTGGTCGTTGTCGGGCAGCGAAAGCAGGAGGAAGTCGTAGAGGTCCTCCTTCAGCAGCTCGGCCGCGCAGCAGGCGGCGTAGCCGTCGCGGTTGCCGGGGATCGAGGTCGAGCGGCAGGGCACCTCGCGGCTGGCGTAGAGGTCGCCGTAGAAGAGGTCGGTAGGGCCCCAGGTGTGGTGGTGGAACTTGAGCCGCGTCGCGTCCACCGCCCGGCGCAGCAGCCCGTCGAGCGAGACCTCGTGGCGGCGGCGGCCACGGTAGATCAGGAACGGCGTGCAGGCGGTGCGGGCGCCACCGTCTTCGAGGGTCTCGAACAGGGTCTCGACCTCGGGGCTGAGGTGGCCGAGGTTCATGTTGTAGACGAGGTCGTAGAGGGCGCGGAAGACCCCGAAGGTCCGGGTCGCCTCCAGCGACGAGCCGTACTCGACGTAGCGGCGCTCGAGCCGGTGGTACCAGTTCATGCCGCTGATCCAGTGGCGGTCGGCGCCGACGCCGGTGACGATCTCGGCGCAGGCGACCGGGGTCACCGAGGGGAAGCTGGAAACGCAGTCGGGCACGAGGACGCCGCGCTCGAGCAGGGCCTCGAAGGTCGGCGCGCGGTCCTCGGCCACCGCCCGTTCCAGCATGTCGGTGCGCAGCGAGTCGACGTAGGTGAGGACGAGCTTCTTGCGGGCGGCCGCCATGGAACGAATGATGCCCGGCTGCGGCAGGCGCTTTTCCAAACCGGTGGTTGGGAAAGGCGCCTGGGGACTTTTCCTAACGGAGGACGCGCAGGCCCGCGTGTTTGCGCTGGGCGCGGCGGTGGCGGGCGATGCCGAGGTAGAGCTCGGCGACGACCACGACGACGATCAGGATCGGCACCAGCAGGGCCAGCGCGATCACGACCAGCGCCGCCAGGGCGACGAGGAAGGCGAGCGCGCCGCTGCCGCTGCCCTCGCGGCGGCCGGCGCCGTAGACGAGGTCGCTGAGGACGATGCAACCGAGGCCAGCGCCGATCGCGGCGAGCAGCGCCCCGACCGCGCCGTCGATCAGGAAGCCGGCGACGAGCCCGATCACGGCGGCGAGGATCGTCATCCGCCCACGGGCGGAGCCGTGGGTGCCGGTGGTGCCGGCGAGCATCCCGATCGCGATGCCGATGCCGAGGTCGGTGAGAATGTCCACGTGCGAAAACCTAACCGCAGCGGCGGCCGGGCGTCGATCCGCCACACTTCACAGATGGCAGAAGTGCCCGAGCCGACCCACCGCAGGCGATCCCACGCCGGCACCCGCGACCTCGAGCGCTACGCGGGCCTGTTCGCCGAGCGGACCGGCGTGATGCGCTCCTCGGCGATGCGGGACCTGATGGCGATCACCGCCCGGCCCGAAGTCATCTCCCTCGCCGGCGGCCTGCCCGACACCTCGACCTTCCCGCCGCAGAGCTTCGCCGCACAGATGACGCGGATCGCCCAGGAGTCGGCGGCCGAGGCGCTTCAGTACGGGCCGACCGAGGGCTTCGAGGAGACCAAGGACTGCATCCTCGAGGTGATGGGAGCCGAGGGGATGCTCCCCGACCCCGACGACATCATCGTCACCACCGGCGGGCAGCAGGGCATCGACCTCGTCACCAAGACCCTGGTCGACCCCGGCGACGTCGTCATCTGCGAGGCGCCGACCTACCCCGGCGCGGTGCCGGTCTTCTGCAGCTACCAGGCCGACGTCGTCCAGGTCGAATGCGACGAGGACGGGATGCAGGTCGAGGTGCTCGAAGAGCTGCTCGGCGAGCTGCGCTCCGAAGGGCGGCGGCCGAAGTTCATCTACTCGGTGCCGAGCTTCCAGAATCCGGCCGGGGTGACGATGTCTCTGGAGCGGCGCCGGCGCCTGGTCGAGCTGGCCCGCGCCAACGAGATCCTCGTCGTCGAGGACAGCCCCTACGGGCTGCTGCGCTACGGCGGCGAGCCGATGCCGCCGCTCTACCAGCTCGACGGCGGCGACTTCGTCATCTACATCGGCACTTTCTCGAAGATCCTCTCCCCCGGCATCCGCCTCGGCTGGACCGTGGCGCCGCCGCCGGTGATGGAGAAGATCGTCCTCGGCAAGCAGGCGACCGACCTCTGCACCTCGACTCTCACCCAGTACTTCGTCCGCGAGTACTTCGCCGAACGGCGCTGGCAGCGCTACATCGACGACCTGGTCGAGATCTACCGCGCCCGGCGCGACATCATGATCGAGGCGCTGCGCAACCACTTCCCGGCGGAGGCGACCTGGACGGAGCCCGAGGGCGGGCTCTTCATCTGGGCGACCCTGCCCGACTACATCGACACCGGCGACCTGCTGGCGAAGGCGCTGCGCGCCGACGTCGCCTTCGTCCCCGGCCAGGCCGCCTACGTCGACGGCCGCGGCGCCCATTCGATGCGGCTCAACTTCTCCGGCGTCACCGAGGACGAAATCCGCGAGGGGGTGCGCCGGATCGGCAAGGTGATCGCCGAGCAGGTCGAGCTCTACGGCGCCCTGACCGGCGAACAGCGGCTGCCGGAGCCGGCCGAGGAGCCGGAGCCGAACGTGATCCCGTTCCGCAAGGCGGAGGAGGCGTGAAGGTCGCGGTCCTCAAGGGCGGCCGCTCGCTGGAGCGCGGCGTCTCGCTGCGCTCGGGGGCGCGGGTCGAGGACGCGCTGGAGCGGCTCGGCCACGACGTGCTGCCGATCGACGCCGGCCCGGACCTGGTCAAGCGCCTGATCGCCGAGCGCCCCGACGTCGCCTTCGTCGCCATGCACGGGGTCGGCGGCGAGGACGGGACCGTGCAGGAGCTGCTGGAGATCCTCGGCATCCCGTTCACCGGGCCGGGGGCGGCGGCGTGCGCCCGCTGCATGGACAAGGTCCAGGCCAAGGACGCGATCGCCGACGCCGGCCTCCCAACGCCTGACTGGTTCGCCTTCAGCCAGACCGCATTCCGCGAGCTCGGAGCCGCCGACGCGCTCGGCCGGCTGGAGGAGACGCTCGGCTTCCCGCTCGTCGTCAAGCCGAGCAGCGGCGGCTCCTCGCTCGGGGTCAGGTTCGCCCGCTCGGCCGCCGAGGTGCCGCAGGCGCTGGTCTCGGCCTTCAGCTACGACGACCGGGTCCTGCTCGAGCGCTTCGTCGACGGCCGCGAGCTGGCGGTCAGCGTCCTCGGCGACGAGCCGCTGCCGGTGGTCGAGGCGATCCTGCTGAAGGGCGACCGCTACGACTTCGAGGCGCGCTACGAGATCGGCCGCACCCGCTTCGTCTGCCCGGCCGAGCTGAGCGCCGAGGAGGAGCGCGCGGTCACCGAGGCCGCCCTCGCCACATACCGCGCCCTCGGCTGCACCGGCTTCGCCCGCATCGACCTGATCCTCGGCCCCGACGGCCCCTGGCTGCTGGAGGCCAACGCGATCCCCGGCCTCACCGACACCAGCCTGCTGCCGCAGGCGGCAGAGGCGGCGGGGCTGTCCTTCGAGCAGCTTGTGGAGCGGATCCTCGAGCTAGCACTAACGCCCCAGGGCGTTTCCTAGGAGCGAAAAGCAAGCAGCTCAAGGAGGAGTGAGGGAGCGTGCACTGCACGTGACCGAGCGAGGACGCCGAGATGCGCCGCTTTGCAGCCCTAGGAATCGCCCTGGGCGAAGTCCTCGGGGGTCACTTCGTCGAGGAACTCTTTGAACTTGTCGACGACCTCCTCGGTGTCCTCGACCTCGTGCTCGAACTCGATCGCCGACTCCTCGATCACCTCCTCGGCAGCGAAGATCGGCGCCGCGACGCGGACCGCGAGGGCGAGGGCGTCGGAGGGACGCGAGTCGATCTCGACCTCGGAGCCGTTGATCGAGACCGTGATCGAGGCGTAGAAGGTGTTGTCGCGCAGCTCGGTCACCGCGACCCGCTCGCACTTCGCATCGAGGTTCTCGAGCACGTCGGAGAGCAGATCGTGGGTCATCGGCCGCGGCGTCGAGGCGCCCTGCAGCTTCATCAGGATCGCCGCCGCCTCCGGATGGCCGATCCAGATCGGCAGGAAGCGGTTCCCGTCCACGGTCTTCAGCAACACGATCGGCTGCTTGCCGACCATGTCGAAGCTGACGCCGTAGATCTGCATCTGCTGCAAGGGAAGCTCCCGACCGTAGTTGGACCGCCAAGTATAGGTCGGGCATCTACCCGCTCATAAGGGCCGCTGGCCGAAGCGCCGATGGGCGATCCTGGATTCGAACCAGGGACCTCGTCCTTATCAGAGACGCGCTCTAACCAACTGAGCTAATCGCCCGGGGATGGCGATGATAGCGGCGCGCCGGCGAACGATCTATTTCGCGCGCTTGCGCAGGCGGCGGGCAAGGGCGTGGGCGTCGCGGACGTCCTCGAAGCGGAGCTCGGCGACGATGTCCCCCCCTTTCGCCCGCGTGGTGACTTCGTGGCCGATCGCCTCCTCGAGCGCATCGGCGACGTCGCGGAGGGCGGCGAGGGCGTCGGGATCGGGCGCCGCCCGCCTCGGCCTTGCTCTTGGCTGGCCAGCCAGCCGGACCCTCTCCTCGGTCTCTCGGACCGACCAGCCGCCGCGGGCGGCGTCGCGGGCGAGGCGGCGGCGGGCGTCGTTTCCCTGGGCGCCGAGGAGCGCCTTGCCGTGGCCCTCACTGAGATCGCCGGACTCGAGCAGCGCGAGCGCATCGTCGGGCAGCTCGAGCAGGCGGATCAGGTTGGAGACGGCGGGACGGCTGCGGCCGACCCTCTTCGCCAGCTCCTCTTTGGTCAGCCCCAGATCGCTGACGAGGGCGGAGCACGCCTTCGCCTCCTCGACGGGGTTCAGGTCCTCGCGAACCATGTTCTCGATCAGCGCCGCCTGCAGCCGCTCGGCTTCGGCCTGGTCGCGGACCACGGCCGGCACTTTCTCGAGCCCCGCCTGCTGCGCGGCCCGCCAGCGACGCTCGCCGGCGACCAGCTCGTAGCTGCCGTCGGGCAGGGGACGGACCAGGAGCGGCTGGACGACGCCGCTGGTCTCGATCGACGCGGCCAGCGCGGCGAGCGCGTCGGGATCGAAGTTGGTCCGCGGCTGCGAGGGATTGGGCTTGATCAGGGAGACCGGCAGCTCGCGCAGCTCGCCGGCGTCGGTTGCCTCGAGTTCGGGCAGGATCGCCGCCAGGCCGCGGCCGATCCCGCGCCGAGCGCTAGCCACGGGTCGCCAGCTCCTTCGCCAGGGCCCTGTAGGCGACGGCCCCGTGCGAGGTGGGCGCGTGCTCGGTCACGGGGAGACCATAGCTCGGCGACTCGGCGACCCGAACGCTGCGGGGGATCACCGTTTCGAAGACCATCCCGTCGAAGTGCTCGCGCAGCTCCGACTCGACGTCCTGGGCCAACCGCGTGCGCTCGTCGTGCATGGTGATCAGCAGACCCGAAACCTCTAGGTGAGGGTTCAGCTCGCGCCTGATCAGGCCCAGCGTTTCCAGGAACTGGACAAGGCCCTCAAGCGCCAGGTACTCGGCCTGGACCGGCACGATCACCCGGTCTGCCGCGGTCAACGCGTTGACGCTGACCGGGCCGAGGGAGGGAGGGCAGTCAAGCAAGGTGACGGCGAAGCGCTCGCGCACCGGGCCGAGGCGCTCGCGCAGGCGCGTCTCCGAACCGGAGATCCGCGGCAGCTCGACCGCGGCACCGGCGAGGTCGCGGCTGGCGGGGACGAGCCAGAGGTTGTCGGGGCCGGCCGGGCGCGCGGCCTCGGCGACCGAGGTCTCGCCGGTAAGACAATCGTAGGAAGAGGGATGCAGGTCGCGGCCGCCGCCCAGCGCCACCGTCGCGTTGCACTGGGGATCGAGATCGACGAGGAGCGTCTGCCGCCCCTCGGCGGCAGCGCATGAAGCCAGGTTGACGGCCGTCGTCGTCTTCCCGACACCGCCCTTCTGGTTCGCCACCGCGTAGACCTTGCCCATCGGCCCCAGCCTAGAGCGTCGATTCCCGGCGCGTTTGGAGGCGGTGGGATAGCCTGCTGGCCGTGTCCGAGAGCTTCGATTGGCCCGACAACCCCGCCGAGCGGGCCCAGGAGCTCGTCGAGGGGGTCCTGGACGAGCTCGATCTCGACGGCGAGGTGGTGGTCGACGAGGACGATGACCGCATCCTGCTCACCGTCGAGGGCGACGGCGATTACGGGCTGCTGATCGGCAAGCGCGGGCAGACGATCGACGCGCTGCAGCTGCTCTGCTACCAGGCCGCCTTCCGCGGGATGCGCGAGCGCAAGCGGGTCGTGGTCGATGCTGCCGGCTACCGCGAGCGGCGGCGCGAGAGCCTCGAGGGCCGCGCCGACCGGGCCGCCGAGCAGGCGTTGGCCAACAACCGCGTCGTCGAGATGGACCCGATGAGCGCGCAGGAACGGCGCGTCGTCCACGAGCGGCTGAAAGACCGCTCCGGCGTCGAGACCTACAGCGAGGGCGACGAGCCCCGCCGCTGCGTGATCGTCGCGCCGCTGCTGCCCGAGTGAGCCGCGGCCCGGCCGAGGCGCTTGACGCCGCCGCGCGGGAAAAGCTGGGGACGGTGCTGGCGCTGCTCGCCGAGGAGCGGGCCTCGGTCAGCTCCGTCGTCGACGAGCGCGCCTGGCAGGTGCACGTCCTCGACAGCCTTACCGGCCTGGAAGTACCGGACCTGCTCGCGGCGCGTCGTATCGCCGACGTCGGCGCGGGAGCGGGCTTTCCCGGCCTGGTCCTCGCCGTCGCCCTCCCCGAGGCCCAGGTGGACCTGGTCGAGTCGGTCGGCCGCAAGTGCGAGTTCATGCGCCGGGCGGCCGAGGCGGCCGGGATCGCCAACGCCGCGGTCCGCAACGCGCGGTCGGAGGAGCTGGCGGCCGGCGGCGGTCGCGAGGCCTACGACGCGGTCACCGCCCGCGCGGTCGGGCGGCTCTCGACGCTTGCCGAGCTCGCATCCCCGCTCTTGAAGCCAAATGGCGTGCTCGTCGCCTGGAAGGGCAGGCGCGACGCCGAGGAGGAGCGGCAGCTCGAACGCGCCTCCGGGGCGCTGGCGATGGAGCCCGAGGCGATCCTCGACGTCGGCAGTCGCGCCGGCTCCCGGCATCGCCACCTCCACGTCATCCGCAAGACCGGTCCGACGCCGATCAACCTTCCTCGCAAGCCCGGCATAGCCAAGAAACGCCCCAAGGGCGGATAGCTGAACACCCAGCGCCCGACAGGGGGTCCGATACCCCTCTGAACGGCTTGTACTTCTCGGTCAGGGGCGATCTCGGATGATCGGCGACGTCTCACCCGAGCAAGTTGAGTGAAGAGGGGTATCGGACCCCCTGTCGCCTACCTTCGCTTCTTTTTCTTGCGCGGGGGCGGGGGCGGCGGTTTGGCCGCCTGGATCGCAGCCGCGCCCTCGGGGGTTGCCACGACGGGCACCGGGATGATCCTCCGGATTGCGAGCTGCTGGCCGATCGTCCAGAAGTTGGTGGTGATCCAGTAGAGGATCAGCCCGGCCGGGAAGTTGATGATGAAGGGGACGAAGATCAGCGGCAGGACGAACATCATCGTCCGCTGGCTTTTGTCCGCCGAGAGCGACATGACCATCCCGGAAATCAGCTGGGTGCCGACGTAGAGGATGAGCAACGTGATTAGTTCGCCGCCGGTCGCCTTCGCCGTCAGGTCGTGGATGAAGAAGAATTCGGCTCCGTAGGCGGCACAGTGGCCCGCCTGGGGGCAGCCCATGTCCGGCGGCAGCTCGTGGCGGAGGACGTAGAAGAGCGTGATGAAGACCGGCAGCTGCGCCACCAGCGGGATGCAGGAGGCGAAGGGGTTGACTTTGTTCTCTTTGTAGAAGCGCATCATTTCCTGCTGCATGCGCTGTTTGTCGTTCTTGTACTTCTCCTGCAGCTCCTTGATCTGCGGCTGCAGCGCCTGCAGCGCCCGCATCCCTTTCAGCTGCTTGTAGGTGAGCGGGATCAGCACCGCCCGAGTGACGACCGTCAGGGCGATTATCGACATCCCCCAGCTGAGACCGACGTTGTCGTGGAAGAACTTGAGGACGCCGTTTGCGACGTCGATCAGGGGCTGCAGGATGTTGGCGGCAGGGAGGATCATGGGTGGGTTCGGCGGTGCTCGGCCGGGTGGACGTGGCCGGCGCGGAGCGTGAATCTATCGGGGACGGGGTCGAAGCCGCCGTGACTGAGGGGATTGCAGCGCAGCAGCCTCCATCCGGCGAGCACGAATCCGCGCGTCAGACCGAAGCGTTCGACCGCCCCGACGGCGTAGGCGGAGCAGGTCGGCTCGTACCGGCAACGGCGCGGAAAGGCCGGTGAGATCCACCGCTGGTAGGCGCGGATCGGGATCAGGATCAGACGTTTCACGTGGAACGTCCCTTGGAAAGAGCCTCTTCGAGGTTCTGCCTGACCCCGTTCATGCCGTCCTTCTCGACGAGGTCCTTGATCTCGGCTCGGGCGACGATGACGAAGTCGTGGCGCGGAGGCAGGGACTCGGCAAGGCCCCAGAAGGCCTCCCGCAGCATCCGCTTCACCCGGTTGCGGTCGACGGCGCCCCCGACCTTGCGGCTCACCGACACGCCGAGGCGGACGTCCTCGTGATCCTCGTCCTTGCGCGGGAACGTGTAGAGCACCAGATACCGGGTCGCGTGCGAGGAGCCGTCGCGGTAGACGCGGTCGAACTCGCCGCTGCGCGAGAGGCGCCGTCGCTTGGATGCCATCAGATGCCCGGCAGGCCGGCCGCGTGCATCTCGTGCCTGCCTACGGGGTGAGGCGCTTCCGGCCCTTGCGGCGGCGGCGTCGGAGAACGGCGCGCCCGCCGCGGGTGCTCATCCGTGCGCGGAAGCCGTGGGTCTTCGCCCGCTTCCGCTTCTTCGGCTGGTAGGTGCGCTTCATGGCGGCGGAGTATACGGACGGGGCGCAAAATCTTTTCTGCGGGATTTGCGAGGCACCCCGACTGGCCCCCCAGGCACGGCGCTATGGTCGCCGCCCGGTGCCCGATGCCTCTCCGAGAAACGAACTCGACGCCCTCTGGCGAGCTGTACAGGATCGACTGAAGGGGTCGGTCCCGGAGTCCACCTACCGCCTCTGGCTCGAGCCGGTGAACGCCGTCGGAGTCGATGGCGAGATTCTCCTGCTAGCCGCCCCCGAGGGGATCCGGGCCTGGACCGAGCGCCGTTATTCGGATCTGATCGCCGAGGCGCTGGCAGAGGTCGACACGCCCCTGCAGCGCGTCAGCTTCGCCGAGCACCCTGAGGCGGAAGCGGATATCGCCGGACACCCCGAGCTCAACCCGAACTACACCTTCGATCGTTTCGTGATCGGCCCGGGCAACCGCTTGGCGCACGGCGCCGCCCTCGCGGTCGCCGAGGCTCCGTCGGAGGCCTACAACCCCCTCTTCCTCCACGGCCCCCCCGGCCTGGGCAAGACCCATCTGCTTGCGGCGATCGCCAACTACCTGCGCGCCAACGCCCCGGCGCTGAGCGTCCGCTACACCACCGCCGAGTCCTTCACCAACGAGTTCGTCGCCGCACTGAAGACCTCCGGCAGCGACGGCTTCAAGGCGCGCTACCGCGACATCGACGTCCTCCTGATCGACGACGTCCAGTTCCTGCAGGGCAAGCCGGCGACCGAGGAGGAGTTCTTCCACACCTTCAACGCCCTCTACGAGTCGGGCAGCCAGCTCGTCCTCTCGGCCGATCGCCTTCCCAGTGAGCTCTCGACCCTCGCCTCGCGCCTGCGCGACCGCTTCGAGTGGGGTCTGACCGTGCCGGTCGAGCCCCCCAACCTGGCGACCCGGCTGACCGTGCTGCGCCGACTGGTCGAGGAGGCGGGCGTCGAGATCGCCGACGAGGGAGCGCTCTCCGAGCTCGCCAACCGGATCGACGCCAACGTGCGCCAGCTGCACGGAGCGCTGACCAGGGTGATCGCCCACGCCTCGCTGATGGCCCGGCCGCTGACCACGGATCTGATCGCCGAGGTGGTTCCCGGGGTCCGCTCGCGACGACCGACGTCGGTCGAGGAGATCCAGCAGCGCGTGGCCGAGGGCTTCGGGGTCTCACGGGGGGAGCTGGTCGGGCCGAGCCGCGCCGCGACGCCGCTGCGGGCGCGTCAGGTCGCGATCTTCCTCACCCGCGACCTCACCGACCTCTCCCTCCCCCAGATCGGCCGCCTCTACGGCGGCCGTGACCACACCACCGTGCTCAACTCCCTGCGCCGGGTCGAAGCCCGCCTCGGCGAGGATCCCGAGCTCGCCGAGAAGGTCCGCGAGTTGCGGGGAGCTATCCACAACCCTGTTACCGACGAGCGCTGAGCGCCGCGCACGCTGTAAGAATCCCCAACCTCCCACAGCCCTTTCCACATCCCGCAAACCGCATCACCAGGCCGAAACGCTCGAATCCCGACTTTCTCCACAGGACCTAAACCAACTCAAGAAGGCAATCATCAGAGGCAGAACAACTTGAAGCTCACGACCAAACGCGAAGACCTGGTGTCGAAGCTCTCGATCGTCTCCAGGGCCGTTTCCACCCGTGCCGCCACCCAGGCGCTCTCGGGCGTCCTCCTCAACGCTGCCGACGGCCGCGTGACGCTCGCGGCGACCGACCTCGACCTGGGCTTGGAGACCGGGCTCGATGCCGAGGTGGAGCAGCCCGGCGCCATCCTTCTCCCCGGCCGGCTGTTCGCCGAGGTGGCCCGCTCGCTGCCTGACGCGACCGTCGAGATCGAGTCGCGCGAGGCCGAGCGCGACGTCGAGATCCGCAGCGGCGGCTCCAGCTTCCACCTGCGGGTGCTGCCGGTCGAGGACTTCCCCAAACTGCCGCAGCCTCAGGAGGGCGGCGGGATGGAGATCCCGGCCGCGGCGCTGGAGGAGAGCATTGAGCTGGTCGCCCGCGCCGCCTCGAAGGACGACATGCGCCCCGTGCTCACCGGCGTCTTCGTCACCGCTTCGGGCAAGGAGATGACGATGGTCGCGACCGACTCCTACCGGTTGGCGGTCAAACGGACCGAGCTCGAGGCCGATCTCGGCGGCGAGCTCGAGGCGAACATCCCGGCCCGCGCGCTGCGGGAGCTGGGGCGGATCCTCTCCTCCGAGGGTGCCGGCGAGGCCTCGATCTCGCTGCTGCCGAACCAGGCGGTCTTCCTGGCAGGGTCGATCCTCCTCTCGACCAGGCTGATCGACGGCCAGTTCCCCAACTTTCGCCAGCTGCTGCCGGAGTCCTACGAGCACGACGTGCGCCTGCCGCGCGGCGAGTTCCTCGACGTCACCCGCCGGGTCAGCCAGCTCGCCCAGCGCAATGCGCCGTTGCGCCTCTCCTTCGAGTCGGGAGAGCTGACGGTGGCGGCCGAAACGCCCGACGTCGGCGACGCCCGGGAGACGATGCCGGCGGCCTTCGACGGCGAGTCGCTGGAGATCGGCTTCAACCCGGAGTTCCTGCGCGAAGGGATCGAAAGCGTGCAGGGCGATGAGGTCCTGGTGAGGCTGATCTCACCGCTGCGACCGGGCCTTCTGGAACCGGTGGAGGGGGACGACTTCCGCTACCTGGTAATGCCGATCCGACTCAACGTCTAGTCGTGGCAGCGCCCGCTGACTGAGCCGGCGATGCTCGTCACCGCGATCGAGGCGAAGCCGCTGCGCAGCCTCGATCGCGTCCGGGTCGAGCTGCCGCCGGGGATCGTCAGCGTCATCGGCCCCAACGGAACCGGCAAGACCAACCTGGTCGAGGCTCTGTACTTCGCTCTCACCGGACGCTCCTTCCGCACCTCCGACCGCCGCGACCTGATCCCCTTCGGCGGCAACCTGGCGCGGGCCGAGGCGACCGTCCGCGACGCGGACGGGATCGAGCACAGGCTGCTGGCGGCGGTCAGCCGCAGCGAAGGCCGCCGCCACCTGCTCGACGGCAACCCGGCCGACCCCGCGACCCTGGCCCGCAGCCGCCCCCCGGTCGCCGTCTTCTCCCCGGACCGATTGATCCTGGTCAAGGGCCCGCCGGCCGAGCGGAGGGCCCATCTCGACGGCTTCGTCGCCGCTCGCTGGCCGGCGCGGGCGCAGCTGCGCAAGCGCTACGGGCAGGCCGTGGCACAGCGCAACGCCCTGCTTGCGCGCCTCGGCGCCGGCCACGGCTCTCCCGAGGACCTGCGGATCTGGGACGCGGGCCTTGCCGACACGGCGGCGCCGTTGATCGAGGCGCGGGCCGAGGCGGTTGCGGAGCTGGCGGAACCGTTTGCGGAAGCGGCTGGCGAGCTCGGCCTGGAGGCGGCCGAGTTGGAGTACGCGCCCCGGGCCGAGGGCTCGGTCGAGGAGATCAGGACGGGCCTCGAGCAGCGGCGCGAGCAGGACATCCGCATGGGCCGGAGCTCCTGGGGCCCCCACCTCGACGAGCTGAAGCTCACGGCCGCCGCGAGGTCCCTGCGGCGCTACGGCTCGCAGGGACAGCAGCGCATCGCCCTCCTCGCGTTGATCTTCGCCGAGCGCCGGGCGTTGCTCGAGGCGCGACGGGTGACGCCGCTGCTATTGCTCGACGACGTAATGAGCGAGCTCGACCCGGGGCGACGCGAGCGGCTGGTGGCCCGGCTCGGCGACGGCGGGCAGATCCTGATCACCGCGGCCGACGAAGAGTCCGTGCCGGCGGCGGCTCGCGAGACCGTGGTGCGAATGCCACCGCCGCAGACAGAGAGCGTCGCCGCATGAACAGGCGCCGCGCTCCCCGGCCGGCCGCGAACGCCTTTCAGGCCGCGCTGCGGCAGGCCGCTCCGCGGACCCCCCTGGCGAGCGTCCAGGCCGCGTGGGCGACGACCGTCGGTGAGCAGCTCGCCGCCGTGGCGACGCCGGTCTCCGAACGGGGCGGAACCTTGACGATCGAGTGCGCCGACGCCGTCTGGACCCAGGAGTTGGACCTGATGCAGGAGACCCTGCTGAGCCGCCTGCGCGAGGCGCTCGGGGAGGAGGCCCCGAAAGCGCTGCGCTTCCGCGTCAACTCAGCGCGCTTTTAGGTACAATTTATCCACGATTTGCAGGGATATTTAACTTTCACGGCGGCTCGTCCGCGGGGTCGAACTGATATTCTTATGGCAACTCGTAATTACGCCCCGACCAACCGTGGAGCGAGTCTCCGGGCGTCGGGGCTTTGTGTGTCTGAGTGTCAACCGGAAGGGACTCTTTGCCTGACAAGAAAGCCAGCGGCGACTCCTACGGCGCCAAGGACATCACGGTCCTCGAGGGGCTCGAAGCGGTTCGCAAACGCCCCGGCATGTACATCGGCTCGACCGGCCCGCGCGGCCTCCACCATCTCGTCTACGAGATCGTGGACAACTCCGTCGACGAGGCCCTCGCCGGTCATTGCGACAGCGTCAGGGCTGTCCTGCACCCCGACAACTCGTGCACGGTCGAGGACGACGGCCGGGGGATCCCGGTCGAGACCATGGAGAAGGAGGGGAGGCCGGCTGCCGAGGTCGTGCTGACCGTTCTCCACGCCGGCGGCAAGTTCGGGGACGGCGGCGGCTACAAGGTCTCGGGCGGCCTGCACGGGGTCGGCGTTTCCGTCGTCAACGCCCTTTCCGAGCGGCTGCACCTCGAGATCAGCCGCGACGGCAACGTCTGGTCGCAGGACTACGAGCGCGGCAAACCGCAGAGCGACCTGACGAAAGGCGAGAAGACCAGGGACCACGGGACGAAGATCACCTTCCTCCCCGACCTCGAGATCTTCGAGGAGATCGAGTTCGACTTCCAGACGCTGGCCGAGCGCCTGCGCGAGACCGCATTCCTCACCCGCGGCCTGAAGATCGAGCTGATCGACGAGCGCGGCGCCACCAACAGCGTCACCTTCCGCTACGAGGGCGGGATCGAGGACTTCGTCCGCCACCTCAACGAGAACAAGGACGAGCTCCACCGCAAGGTGATCTTCTTCGAGGGCAAAGAGGAGGCCGGCGAAGTCGAGTTGGCGATGCAGTGGAACAGCTCCTACCAGGAGTCGATCTTCAGCTTCGCCAACAACATCAACACCCACGAGGGCGGCACCCACCTCTCCGGCTTCCGGGCGGCGCTGACGCGCACGCTGAATGCCTACGCCCGCAGCAAAGGCCTGCTGAAAGAGAAAGACGACAATCTCGCCGGCGAGGACGTGCGCGAGGGATTGACCGCCGTGATCTCGGTGAAACTGCACGACCCGCAGTTCGAGGGCCAGACCAAGACCAAACTCGGCAACCCGCCGATCAAGGGACTGGTCGAGGAGACGGTCAACCGCAAGCTCGCCGAGTACTTCGAGGAGAACCCGGGCGACGCCCGGCGGGTCATCAACAAGGCGATCGACGCCTCTCGCGCCCGCGACGCCGCCCGCAAGGCCCGCGACCTGACCCGTCGCAAGTCGGCGCTGGAGAACTCGACGCTGCCGGGCAAGCTCGCCGACTGCACGGTGAAAGACCCGAGCCTGGCCGAGATCTTCGTGGTCGAGGGCGATTCCGCCGGCGGCTCGGCCAAGCAGGCCCGCGACCGCAACACGCAGGCGGTGCTGCCGCTCCGCGGCAAGATCATCAACGTGGAGAAGAGCCGCATCGACAAGGTGCTGGCCAACAACGAGATCCAGGCGCTGATCACCGCGATCGGCACCGGCGTCCACGACGAGTTCAACCTCGAGGAGGCCCGGTACCACAAGATCGTGATGGCGACCGACGCCGACGTCGACGGCGCCCACATCCGCACCCTTGTCCTCACCTTCCTCTACCGGCAGATGCCGGACCTGATCGACGCCGGCTACGTCTACATCGCCAAACCCCCTCTCTACCGGGTCAAGCAGGGCAACCAGATCGCCTATCTCGAGCGCGATTCCGAACTGGAAGACGTGCTGCTGCGCGACAAGCTCGAGGAGTTCGGGCTGATCGACGCCAACGGCAAGAAGACGAAGCTGACCTCGAGTCGCTGGCAGGCCTACATCAGGCGTTCGAAGGAGTACGAGGGGTGGAGCTCCTCGCTGCAGGCGGAGTTCGGCCACGAGGCCGTCCGCTTCCTCGCGGAGTCGAGCCTCTTGGACGAAGGGGTCAGGACTCTGCAGGCCGCGGCGAAGCTACTCGCCGAGAAGGCGCCCGAGGGGGAGCCGTTCGACACCGAGGTGCTCTCCAGCGATGACGAGCTGCTGGTGGTCAAGGCGACCGAGCGGAAGACCGGCCTCGCCCGCACGCATCGCCTGCCGGCCGCTCTGTTCGGCCACCACGACTACCGCAAATTCACCGAGGTCCACGAGGCCCTCCTCAAGCAGGTGGGCCGCCCGCCTTTCGAGATCGAGCTGGGCGAGCGGCGCAACGTCGCCCTCTCCTTCCAGGCCCTGCGGGGAGCGGTGCTGGAGCTGGCGCGGAAAGGGGTCGACGTGCAGCGGTTCAAGGGCCTGGGCGAGATGAACCCCGACCAGCTGCGGGAGACGACGATGGACCCGGCGAGCCGCACGCTGGCGCGGGTGACTCTCGAAGACGCGACCGCGGCCGACCAGATCTTTTCGATGCTGATGGGCGACCAGGTCGCCCCGCGGCGCGACTTCATCGAGGCCCACGCCAAGGAGGTCAGGTTCCTTGATGTCTAGCTGGACGCTGCAAACCGGCGCATCGCGCCCAGCGTCCGAAGGAAGGACCTACTGATGGCGCTTGAGGCCCTGACGGGGCGGATCGAAGAGCGCGAGCTCGAGAAGGAGATGCGCTCGTCGTACCTCGACTACGCGATGAGCGTGATCGTCGGCCGGGCCCTGCCGGACGTCCGCGACGGGCTGAAGCCGGTGCACCGGCGCGTGCTCTACGCGATGCACGACATCGGCCTGCAACCCACGCGGCCCTACCGCAAGTGCGCCTACATCGTCGGCGAGGTGATGGGCAAGTACCACCCGCACGGCGACTCGGCGATCTACGACACCCTGGTGCGGATGGCGCAGGACTTCTCGCTGCGCTACGTCCTCGTCGACGGTCAGGGCAACTTCGGCTCGATCGACGACGACCCGGCAGCGGCGATGCGGTACACCGAGGCCCGGCTCGGTCGGCTCGCCACCGAGCTGCTGCGCGACATCGACGCCGACACGGTCGACTTCGGCCCCAACTACGACGAGAAGGCGAGCGAACCGCTGGTGCTGCCGGCGCGCTTCCCGAACCTTCTCGTCAACGGGACCTCGGGGATCGCGGTCGGGATGGCGACGAACATCCCGCCGCACAACCTGCGCGAGGTCGCTGCGGCGATCACCGCTTACGTCGACGAGCCGCAGATGGACCTCGAGGGCCTGATGCAGTACGTCAAAGGCCCCGACTTCCCCGGCGGCGGGATCATGAGCCGCGAGGGGATCGCAGACGCCTACCGCTCCGGCCGCGGCAGCATCCGCGTGCGCGCCCGCGCTCACGTCGAGCCGCTCAAGGGCGGCAAGGAGGCGATCGTCGTCACCGAGCTGCCGTTCATGGTCAAGAAGGGCGGCGAAGGCGGATTGATCACCAAGATCGCCGACCTCGTCCGCGACAAGAAGCTCGAGGGCATCTCCGACCTGCGCGACGAGTCGGACCGCTCCGGCATGCGGCTGGTGATCGAGCTGAAGCGGGGCGGGCCGCCGGCCAAAGTCGTCCTCAACAACCTCTACAAGAAAACCGCGATGCAGTCGACCTTCGGCGCCAACATGGTGGCGCTGGTCGACGGCGTCCCGAAGACGCTCAGCCTGCGCGAGCTGATCCACCACTACGTCGAGCACCAGCGCGAGGTGGTGACGCGGCGGACGCAGTACGAACTGCGCCGGGCCGAGGCGCGCGCCCACATCCTCGAGGGCCTGCTCGTCGCTCTCGACAACCTCGACGCGGTGATCAAGCTGATCCGGGGGTCGAGCGACCCCGAGGAAGCGCGCGACGGGCTGATCTCGAAATTCGACCTGTCGCGCGAGCAGGCCCAGGCGATCCTCGACATGCGCCTGCAGCGCCTGACCGCGCTCGAGGCCGACAAGGTCCGCGCCGAGCACGCCGACCTGGTCGAGCGGATCGGCGAGCTGCGGGCGATCCTCGGCGACGAGGCGAAGGTGATGGGCCTGGTCAAGGACGAGCTGGCCGAAATCGTCGAGTCCTACGGCGACGAGCGCCGCACCGAAATCGCCCACTTCGAGGGCGACGTCGGGATCGAGGACATGATCGCCGACCAGCAGATGGTGATCTCGCTCACCGCTTCGGGCTACGTCAAGCGCCTGCCGCTCGCGACCTACCGCCAGCAGCGCCGCGGCGGCGTCGGGGTGATGGGGATGAACCTGAAAGAGGACGACTACATCGCCCACCTCCACATCTGCTCGACCCACGACTTCCTGCTCTTCTTCACCAACCGCGGCAAGGTCTACCGGCTCAAGGTCTACGAGCTGCCGGAGGGCTCGCGCACCTCGAAAGGCAGCTCGCTGAACAACCTGCTTCCGCTCCGCGAAGGCGAGCGGGTGATGGCGGTGATCCCGACCCGCGACTTCAAGGAGAACAGGTACCTGGCCTTCGCCACCGCCCAGGGCCTGATCAAGAAAACGAAGTTCCTCGCCTACAACACGCCGATCCGCGCCGACGGGATCATCGCGATCAAGGTCCGCGACGGCGACGAGCTGGTGCAGGTGCGGCTGACCTCGGGCGAAGACGACATCCTCATGGTCTCCCACTCCGGCCACGCCTCCCGCTTCTCCGAGAGTCACGTCCGGGAGATGGGCCGCGACACCAGCGGCGTCAAAGGCATGAACGTCTCCGGCAAGGACAACCGGGTCCTGGCGATGGACGTCGCCCGCAACGAGACCGAACTCTTCGTCGTCACCGAGAACGGCTACGGCAAGCGCACTCCGGTCTCCGAGTACCCGGTCAAGGGCCGCGGCACGAAAGGCGTGCTGACCGTGAAGCTGACCGAGAAGAAGGGCGGCCTCACCGGCGCCCTGATCGTCAGCGAGCACCAGGACCTCCTCTTCATCTCCCAGAACGGCATGGTCCAGCGCACCCCCGCAAGCGGCATCTCGCAGATGGGCCGCGCCACCCAAGGCGTCAAGGTCATGAACATCAAGGACGACGACTGCGTCAGCGCCGTTGCCCTGGTGGTCGAGTCCGAGGAATCAGACGCGGCGGTCGCCGAGAACGACGGCCAGGAGCAGCTGGTCGAGCCGTCCTCGGACGGCGCCTCAGCGGACAGCGCCTAGATCGGCCGCTCAACTTCGGCTTCGAACTGCTCGCCCGCCAGGGGGAAGCGCGGCGCGCCCGGGAAGTTGACCGTGAGGTCACCCAGCCAGGACCTGGTGCCGTCGGGCGCTGCGGTGTAGATCCCGGTTCCGTGAAACGGCGGCGGCGGCGAGGCTTCGGCGTGAGTGAGCGCATCGTTGACCGTGAACGTGTCGCCCATTCCGGATGCGACGGCGAGTCGCAAGACTCCGATTCGACCCAATGCCTGCTGGGCGAGTGCGAAGTAGAGAGTTTGTTCGTCGCGCTCGAGTCCGATCACCTGGGCGGATTCGAGTCCGTGGTGCCATCCGGCTCCGAACGATTCGCGCAGAGAGAAGGACGAGAAAGGATCGCCGGAGGCGGTTGCTCGCCGCCTCCGGTGTCCACCGGCAGGAAGATGCGAGCAGGCAGGCCGCGGCCGGCGGATCTCGCCCGCTGCCCGCTGCGCGTCGATCGAGATGTAGCCGCCTTCGCCGACGAAGCGGAAGCTGCCGGTCCACGTCCCCGGCCTCTCGCCGAACCTCTTGCGGCGATGACAGCTCCGCCCGCGCCGAGGCGCCTCGGCCGAGGGGTGAAACCGCATGTCCAGGTCGCCGTAGGCGCCGAAGGAGGCCTTCAACCTCCGAGAGGTGGCGGTGCCGCGAGCGAGGTAGGCGGTGACGGCGCGGCCGCCGGCGGGGCCGGTCCTGCCGACGATCACCCCGATGGTCCCGCCGAACGCCGCGACCCTCACTTTGAAGCCGTCGCTGCGTTCGATCTCGAACGCCGGCTGGAAATCGAAGCTGCCGGTGTGCTTGGCCGCATGTTCCCGGATCAGGGGGGCGATTCGCTTCCAGGCATCTGCGCTCGGCCCTGAAGACGCAAACGGATCGCGTGCCGCAGCAGAGGCGGGCAGAGACAAAACGACGACGGCTGGAAGAGTCACGCCGAGCAGACGGACCGCGATGCCTCTCATTTCAGCCTTGCCACCCGTCCGTACAGCCGCGCCACTTCCTGCCCGAAGTAGGACCCGTAGTCGGTCGCGGGATCAAGGGGGTACCCGTAGTCGGTGACGCTGTTCAGCGTGTTCCCGTCGATCGTCCAGCCGCCGCCCGAGGCGCCGCCGGTGACGTCGCAGGAGACCGCCAGATTCAGCGGCCCGTCCATCAGGTAGGAGAGGGAGTCGTGCCCGAGGAAACGCGACTGCGAGCAGAGGCGCTGCGTTTCGCCGTCGAACGGCGGCGCGGCCGGATAGCCGTGGACATCGAACACCTGCCCCGCGGGTTGGTTCCAGGCGATGCCGTCGCCGCCCACCGCCTCGCCCAGCAGCTGACCTCTTTCGTTGCGCCCGACGACCGCGGCGCCGACGTCGCCGTCCTCGCTGCCGCTCGAGACCCACAGCTTCGTCGCGTCGAGGCGCCTCGCCGGGAAGACGCCGAACGGGCGCTGGCCGAAACGGAACCCTGGGACGAACACCCAGAGCCGGTCGTACCAGCGGGGGAACAGCTCATCGCCGAATACGCAATGGCCGGCGGTGAAGACGACGCTCCGGTCGGGGGCGTTCACCGAGGTTCCTGAGCACCGCGCGGGCTCGCCGCCGACGAGGAAGAAGATCACGCCGTTGCGCCGGAATCCCTCGACGGTCGGATCGTCGACTTCGTCGAAGGTCACCGCCGTGCCTTCTGGACTGTCGCCGGGGGCGGCTGGGACCGATCCCGGCGCTCCGGTCGCGTCACTCGTCCCCGCCCGAAGTCGCGGCGCACGGGGTGGCGCGACGTTAAGCGGGACGGCTTCCCGCATCCGCGCCGGCGTCCAATAACGCATTGCCCGCTCAGCGGAGGAAGAGCCCACGTGAACGCTGGCGGCCACCGCGCCCTGCGCCCAGCCAAGGCAGGCAAGCAGCAGACAGAGCACCAGCGCGCTTCGCATGCAGGGGGCACCGGGGACCCTGCCTGGCCGAATCATTGCCATAAGTCTACTTGCGTACTCGGGAGGAGCTAAGCCGCCTGCGGCAGGTACTGCTGCCAGGCCGTCGGAATCCTCGGGCTGGCGACCTGGATGAAGACCGTGGGGGGCGGGGCCTTGGGCGTCTTGGCGGGGTGCATTTCGATCTCGCGGGGGAGGCGGTTGCCCTTGCGGCGGTTGCAGGGGGGGCAGGCGGCGACGATGTTCTCCCAGACGGACTGGCCGCCGCGGGAGCGGGGGATGACGTGGTCGACGGTGAGGCCGGCCTTGGTCGAGCCGCAGTACTGACAGGTCCAGGAGTCGCGGGCGAGGACGGCGCGGCGGGTGATCTTGCGGCGGTGGGCCTCGCGCGGGATGCGGACGTAGTTGACGAGGCGGATCACGTCGGGGCGCTCCATCGTCATGTGCTCGGAGTGGAGCGCGGCGCCCGCCCGCTGCTCGAGCAGTTCGGCCTTTTCCTTGAGGAGAAGGACAGCGGCTCGCCTCAACGTGCAGACGTTGATCGGCTCATACGTCGCGTTGAGTACCAGCACCCTGGCCATGGTTGGAGGAAATTGTAGGGCGCTCGGCGCCTGTTGCCGCATAAGGTGCCCCTCGCGCCCCCGGGGCCGGTGCGTCAGGCCAGCGGGTAGGACCCGAGGATCCGCACCGAGTCGGCCTTGACTCGCAGCTGCGCAATCGCCTCGGCGACGACCTCGTCGCTCCCCCGGCCCTCGAGGTCGCAGAAGAACATGTAGCGCCCCAGCCCGCGGCGCAGCGGCCGCGACTCGATCCGCGTCAGGTTGATGCCCCGGCTCGAGAACTCGCCCAGCGCGTCGACGAGCGCCCCGGGGTGGTCGGCCCCCAGCTCGGAGAAGACGAGCGAGGTCTTCCAGGGGCCCGCGCCGGTCAGCTCGGTCCCCTGCGGCGCGATCCAGACGAAGCGGGTGACGTTGTCGTCCTCGTCCTCGACGCCTTCCAGCAGCAGCTCGCAGCCGTAGAGCTCGGCCGCCGCTCGCGCCCCGAGCGCCGCCCAGGGCCGCGTCGACTCGCTCACCATCCGCACCGCCGCCGCAGTGCTGCTGGCGCTGCGACGTTCGACCTCCGGCAGCGCCTCGCGCAGGAAGCGGGCGCACTGCGCGAGCGGCTGCGGGTGCGAGAGCACCGCCTCGACGTCCTCGATCCGCACCCCCTCGCGGGCGATCAGGTGCACCCGCACCCGGTAGTCGTGCTCCCCGACGATCGTCACCTTGTCGGCGTCGAAGGCGAGGGTGTCGAGGGTCGGCCGGACCGACCCCTCGATCGAGTTCTCGATCGGGACCAGCGCCCGCTCGGCTTCGCCCCGCTCGACCATCAGGATCGCGTCGGGAATAGTCGCCGTCCGCACCCCCTCGTACCCACCCTCAGGCAACGCCTCCCCAAGAGCATCCTCCGTAAACGTCCCAGCAGGCCCCAAGTAGGCGATCTTCATCCAGAGATCAAACCAGAGCTTCGCGCGACCCAGCTCTGACGGAACGAGGATCGTCGGGAATCGGGGACGTTAGCGAGGGTTTGGGGTGACCCCGTACGGACACTCAGCCGAAGGCGTCCGGTAGGGGTCACCCCAAACCCCCCCAACCCAGTCGCCCTATTCGACGAGGAGAGTGAAAGTCGCTTCGTTGTTTTCCGTGACCTGCTCGCCGGGCACCGGTTCGGCTTCGACTTCCAGCGCCACTTCGCCTTTCGGCGCCGGGGTCAGCGGGATCGTCGCCGTCGCTTCTTCGCCGGCGCCGATTTCGTCGATTTCGCCGGTCAGCGTGTTGCCTTCGACGGTCACCGCGACGGTGACCCCGTTCTCGGTCGATTCGCCCTGGTTCTGCACCGTCACTTCGACTTCGACGCCTTCTTCGCCCGAGACCGTGGTGGCGCCGCCTTCGACCAGTTCGGAGCCGTTGACGCTGACCCCGATCAGGCCGAGCCCGTGGACGCCGGGCGTCGCCGCCCCGCCGGTGCCGCTGATCCCGCCGAGCGCGTCGCTGACGGCGCTTTCTTCGAGCCACCTTTCGTCCGGCAGGACCGAGCTCTTCGGCACGTCGTCGCCGGAGATCCCGTTCGAGGCGAGGACGCCGTCGATTTCCGGCCGCACCACCTGTTCGTAGACGACGTCGGAGGCGAGCAGCTTCTGCATCTGCTTGGCGATCGCCCCCATCGCCTTCTCGGCGCCCGCCTCGCCGAGCGCGGTCGGCATCTTTTCGGCGATTTCGTCCATCGCCCCGGCCCGAAGCTCGTAGGTGAGTTCGAGGTTCTTCTGCGGCTGGCTCATGTCGCCGGGCGCCCCGAGCCCTTCGACCCGGGAGCGGAGCGAGTCCATCGCGCTGCGGTCGGCGTTGACCGCGTTGACGAACTCGGTCACCGAGGCGCTGCCCGGGCTTTCGAGCTTGCCGAAGAAGTCCTTGCTGGTCTGTTCGGTCCCTTCGACGATCTCGGTCACCTTGCGCGCGTAGTCGCTGAGTTCCGATTCGGCGCGCGCGTCGAGGCAGCCCTTGACCCCGAGCACGATCAGGATCAGCAGGACCAGCGCCCCGCCCAGGGCAAGGCCGCGCCGGAGCATGATCTGCTGGCGCTCCGGTCGGCGGCTAGGGCGTTCGCGCCGGGGGGGCCGTCGTGAGGCGAAGTCCTCCACGGGGCGGAGAGTATGAACGCT
>DASTTQ010000020.1:0-16796 GCA_035760065.1 Solirubrobacterales bacterium | reverse complement strand
ATCGTCGTCAGGCTGCCGCAGGAGCGGGTGGGGCGAAAATCCCAGGGAGCGAGAGGGACACCCAGCCCTCCAGCGACAGCGCTCCGGTCTACCGACAAGCCTCGCCAGCAGGGATAACCCGCTCGTCCCCAGCTTTGGACGGTGGTACAAGACGCGATCGAGGCGTCCCCATTAGGCTCTGTGCTGCTCTTTTCGAGGGACTGAGACTTTCGATCAATTTCGCGCTCGGGGCGGCCCCGGGCGCGCGCCTATGGGGGGACACCCGAACCGATGACTCGCATCCGCCAGCACAACGTGAACGCAGCGCAGTGGAGCTCCAACGGAGCGGCCCTGGGCGCGCAGGACCTGACCCTTCCGGAGAACAACCCGTTCGGCCAGAACGTCTTCTCGGTCGCCGTCCAGAGGGAACGGCTGCCGAAGGACGTGTTCGAGAAGCTGCAGACGACGCTGGCCGGGGGCGGGGCCCTCGACCCCAGCCTCGCCGACTCGGTCGCCGAGGCGATGAAGGAGTGGGCGCTGGAGAACGGCGCCACCCACTACACCCACATGTTCCAGCCGCTTACCGGCTCGACCGCGGAGAAGCACGACTCCTTCTTCGAGCCCGGCGGCGAAGGGCAGGCGCTCGCCGGCTTCTCCGGCAAGGAGCTGATCCAGGGCGAGCCCGACGCCTCCTCCTTCCCCACCGGCGGGGTCCGAGCCACCTTCGAGGCCCGCGGCTACACCGCCTGGGACCCGACCAGCCCCGCCTTCATCCTCGAGAACCCGAACGGCGCTCTGCTTTGCATCCCGACCGCCTTCGCCTCCTGGACCGGCGAGGCGCTCGACGCGAAGATCCCGCTGCTGCGCTCGATGGACGCGCTCAGCCGCTCGGCGATCAAGGCCCTGCGCCTGCTCGGCGACGAGGACGCCCAGCGCGTCTTCACCACCGTCGGCCCCGAGCAGGAGTACTTCCTGATCGACGAGCAGTACTTCTTCGAGCGGCCCGACCTGATCGCGACCGGCCGCACCCTGTTCGGCGCCAAGCCGCCGAAGGGCCACGAGCTCGACGACCACTACTTCGGCTCGATCCCCGAGCGGATCCTCGCCTTCATGCTCGAGTCCGAGCTGGAGATGCGCAAGCTCGGCATCCCGGTCAAGACCCGCCACAACGAGGTGGCGCCGAACCAGTACGAGATCGCGCCGATCTTCGAGAACTCCAACGTCGGCTCCGACCACCAGCAGCTGGTCATGCAGACGATGGAACAGGTCGCCCGCCGCTACGGCCTCGTCTGCCTCCTGCACGAGAAGCCGTTCGCCGGCGTCAACGGCTCCGGCAAGCACAACAACTGGTCGATGGGAACCGACACCGGCGCCAACCTGCTCGACCCGGGCGAGACGCCGGCCGACAACATCCACTTCCTCTTCTTCTGCGCGGCGGTGATCCAGGCGGTCAACAAGCACCAGGGCCTGCTGCGGGCCTCGGTCGCCAACATCGGCCAGGACCACCGCCTCGGGGCCAACGAGGCGCCGCCGGCGATCATCTCGATCTTCCTCGGCGCCGAGCTGGAGAAAGCCTTCGAGGCGATCGCCACCGGCGAAGGCGACCCGAACACGCCGGCCTCCTTCCTCGACCTCGGCGCGACGGTGCTGCCGCCGCTGCCGATGCACGGCGGCGACCGCAACCGGACCTCGCCGTTCGCCTTCACCGGCAACAAATTCGAGTTCCGGGCGCTGGGATCGAGCATGTCGCTCGCCTTCCCCAACACGGTGCTGAACACGATCGCCGCCGAGGCGATCGACGAGCTCGCCGGCAAGCTGGAGGCGAAGCTGAACGGCGGCGAGCAGATGCCCAAGGCCGTGATGGAGCTCGTCAAAGAGAGCTACCTGGCCAACAAGGACGTCTGCTTCGGCGGCGACAACTACTCCGAGGAGTGGCACCAGGAGGCCGAGCGCCGGGGGCTCAAGAACCTGAAGACGACGCCGGACGCGCTGCCCGAAGTGCTCTCCGACCAGACGGTCGCCGCCTTCGAGAGCTACAACGTGCTCTCGAAGCGGGAGCTGGAGTCGCGCTACGAGGTCTGGGTCGAGCAGTACTGGCTGCGGGCCAACATCGAGGCGGAGACCGCGTTCTCGATCGCCAAGACGATGATCCTGCCGGCGGCGCTGCGCTACCTGGCGCTGATCGGGGAGTCCGGCGTCTCCGCGGTCGAGGGCGAGGTCCGGAACCTCGTCGACGAGCTCGTCGCCGGCCTCGGCGAGCTGGAAGCGGCGAACGCCGCCCCGGGCCTCGAGGGGCTGGAGATGGCGATCCACGCTCGCGACAAGCAGCTCGCGGCGATGGCCTCGGTGCGGGACGCGGCGGACAAGCTCGAGAAGGTCGTCGCTGATGACCTTTGGCCGTTGCCTAAGTACGAGGAGATGCTCTTCATCAAGTAGGCGAGGGAGGTCGGTCCCGGTAGGGGCGTCGCTCAACTTTTTCGAGATCGGCTTGGGCCGGTCCGAGAAGCGGAGCTGCGAAAAAGTACAAGCCGCTCAACCCCTACCGGGACCGACCTTGATCAGCTACTCGCTGCCGTTCTTGCTGTCTTCATCCTTGACGGCTCGGTAGATGAGGTAGCCGATTAGGGCTAGGCCGATGATTGGGATCAGGCCGCCTAGGACGGCCCACCAGGTCTCAGCTGCTGCGAGAGGGAGCACGGGGCGGGATCATGACGACCGCTCCTTAATGCGCATCTTCAGACCGCCCTTCGGGGAGAGGGTCGGCATCTGGCGAATCGTCATCGTGCGGCCTGGGAGGGCCTCCATACGCAGCTGTTGGAGAAGCTTGGTGGCCACCAGCTTCACCTCGGTCTGGCCGAAGCGCTTGCCGATGCAGATGCGCGAGCCGCCGCCGAAGGGGACGTAGGCGCCGCGCGGAAGGGCCGCCTTGCGCTCGCGGGTGAAGCGCTCGGGGACGAAGGCCTCGGGCTCGGGGAAGACCTCGGGCAGGCGGTGACTGGCCCAGGAGCAGTAGTTGACGTAGGCGTCGCGGGGGACCGTGCAGCCGCCGAACTCGAACTCGCGGACGGCCCGGCGGGGGCCGATCCAGGCCGGAGGGTAGAGCCGCAGGACCTCGTCGAGGACCATGTCGAGGTAGGGCATCTCCTTTTCAAGCTGCCCGGCGGTCGGGCTCGCGCCGCTCAGCACCCGGTCCTGCTCCTCGTGCAGACGTCGCACCACCTCGGGGTGGCGGGCCAGCTCGTAAAGCATGAAGGTGAGGGTCGAGGTCGAGGTGTCGTGGCCGGCGAACATCAGCGTCATCACCTGGTCGCGGATCTCGGTGTCGGTAAATTCCTCGCCGCCAGCGCCGCGGGCGCCGACCAGCAGGCTGAGGATGTCCCGCCGGCCAGAGTCCGGCTTGGCGCGGCGGGCGGCGATCTCGCCGAAGACGATCTCGTCGAGGACCTTGCGCGAGGAGACCAGCTTGCGCCAGGGCGAGCCGGGGCCGCGCACCAGCCGCAGGTGGAAGTCGATGCCGTAGTAGCCGAGGGCGCGCTCGAAGTGCTCGGCGGCGGCCGCGCCCTTGCCGGCCTCGTCGGGATCGAGCCCGAGCAGCGCCCGCATCGCGATCCGCATCGCCAGGCTCCGCATCCACTCGTAGACGTCGACGACCTCGCCGAGGGGCAGCGCCGCGATCGCCGCGTCGGCCTCGGTCGCCATCGCCTCGGTCGCAACCGCCACCTGCTCGCGGTGGAAGGCGGGCATCATGATCGCCCGCGCCCGGTCGTGGTAGTCATCGTCGACCGTCAGCAGGCCGTCGCCGAGCAGCGGGATCAGGTCGCCGAAGCTCGACTCGCGCCAGTGGAAGTTCTCCGGATGGGCGACGGTGACGAAGTGGTTGGCCTCCGGGCCGAGCATGAAGACGACCCGCGAGTGCAGCAGCCGCAGGCTGAAGATCGGGCCGAACTCTTCGTAGGCGGCGAGCAGCAGCGGCAGGGGATCGTGGGCGATCTGATGGGTGCGCGCCCAGCTGAAATCCGTGCGGCCGGGCGGGAACTTGCCCCGCTCCCGGAGCTCCTCCCAGAGGTCGCCGAAGACCCGCCGCAGCGGGTTGCCGGACATCTCCGGCGGGCGGGCCACAGGGGCGGTGGTGTCAACCGTCGCCATCCCCGCAATCCTAACTGGCCAGCTGGCCAGTTTTCTCTCCGGCCAGTGCGACTAGAAGACCTGGAGGCCGGCAAGCGTCAAGAAGCCGGTTGCCATGATTCCCGACATCGCGATGAAGCCGTGGACCATGGTCCGCTGGACGGAGTCGAGCGTGCCGCGAACTTCACGAAGGTCGGCATCGACCCGATCGAGGCGCTTATCGACTTCGTTGAAGCGTTGGTCCATCCCGCGCTTGAGGTCGTCGAGCCGCTCATCGGTCCATGCGTGCCTTGCCGTCACCGTCATGATCGTACCGTAACTTTTAGTCTGTAACGAAACAAGGCGCTATCGTCAAATTCCTGCCCCGGCTGTGTGACGAAACCGAGACTCAGGCGGCGGCGGCAAGCTGGCCGCAGGCGGCGTCGATGTCGCGGCCACGGGTGAGGCGGACGGTGGCGGGAATGCGGTGCTCGGCGAGGATCGCGCGGAAGCGCTCGATCCGCTCCGGCGGGGAGCCGTCGTAGGCGCCGGTCGGGTTGTAGGGGATGAGGTTGACCTTGTAGCCGCGCGGGTCGAGCAGCGCCGCCAGCTCGCGCGCGTGCTCCGGGAGATCGTTGACCCCGTCGAGCATCACGTACTCGACGAAGACCTTGCGGCGGCGGGCGGCGCGGTAGCGCTCGCAGGCGGCGAGCACCTCGGCGATCGGGTAGCGCTCGTTGACGGGCATGATCTGCGAGCGCAGGCCGTCGTTGGGCGCGTGCAGCGAAAGGGCGAGGCTGACCGGCATCTCGCACTCGGCGAGGCGCTCGATCCCCGGCACCCAGCCGACGGTGGAGATCGCGGTGCGGCGGTGGGTGACGCCGAGGTCCGGGAGCAGCTCGCAGGCGGCGAGCACGTTGTCGACGTTCATCGTCGGCTCGCCCATCCCCATGAAGACGACGTGGTCGATCGCTTCGAGCCGGCGGAAGTGGAGCGCCTGGTCGAGGATCTCGTCAACCGTGAGGTTGCGGCCGAACTTCATCTGCCCGGTGGCGCAGAAGGTGCAGGTCAGCGGGCACCCCGACTGCGAGGAGAGGCAGACCGAGCGGCGGCCGTCGCGATAGCGCATCAGCACCGCCTCGATCGGCCGCCCGTCAGCGGTGTGGAAGAGGGTCTTGACGGTGCCGTCGTCGGACTTCGCCTCGGCCGCGACCGCCAGCGTCGAGAGCCGCACCTCCGCCGCCAACCGCTCGCGCAGCGCCGCCGGCAGGTTGGTCATCTCCCCGTAGGAGCGCGCCCCGCGCGCGACCCACGCCCACACCTGTTCGGCGCGGTAGGGAGGCTCACCGGCCTCAGCCAGAGTCGATGCGAGCAGCTGGCGGTCCACGAAGCGAGTGTAGGGATCGGCGAGTCTGTCTCAGCGTCCGTTATGCGGACCCTGAGACAGACTCGCGACCTAGCCGTGGATCTTCTCGCCGCGCTCGAGCATGGCGACGAACTTGCGCAGGCGTCGCTCGCGGGTCTCGGGCCTTTTCGCCTCGTCGAGGCGGTAGACGATCGCGTAGCGATTGGCCCCGTCGAGGGAGGCGAAGGACTCGGCGGCGGCGGGATTTGCGTCGAGCTCCTTCTGCAGGTCCGGCGGCACCTTGGCCGTGCGCTGGCCCTCGTAGGCCGCCGCCCAGCGCCCGTCGGCCCTCGCCGCCTCGACCTCGGCCAGGCCGGCCGGCCGCATCTTCCCCGCCTCGATCATCGCTTCGGCCTTCTCGCGGTTGATCCTCGACCAGCGGCCGCGGGGGCGCCGCGGCGTGAAGCGCTGGATGTAGTGCTCCTCGTCGAAGCGGCGCATCTGGCTGTCGATCCAGCCGAAGCAGAGCCCCAGCTCGACCGCCTCGTCGTAGGTGACGGTCGGCTCCTTCGCCCGCTTCTTGGCGATCTGCAGCCAGATGCCCTGTTGCCTGCCGTGGTTCTCCTCCAGCCACGCCTCGAGCTCGGCGGGCCCGGCGAAGCGGAGGATCGGAAGCTCGTCGGCCATCGGCGACGAGCGTAGCGACGCTACATCCCTACGGCGTCGGCCAGCAGGTCGACCTGTCGCGGGTCGCTCGAGCTGGGGAAGAGGAAGAGCTCCTGGCAGCCGGCCTGCTCGAAGGCGGAGAGGTGCTGCTGGACGGTCTCCGCGTCCTTGGCAGCCGAGTCGGCGATCCAGCCGGCGGTCTCCTCGCCGAGCCAGGCGTAGTAGTGGGTGAGGTACTCGCGGGCCTCCTCCTCGGCGCGGTCGCCGAGCGAGAAGTAGGCGAGGCCGGCGTTGCGCGGCTGCTCCTCGCGCCCGGCCGCAGCCCAGGCAGCCTCGAATTCCTCGCGCCAGCCGGCGAACTGTTCCGGCGGCGCCCCGGTGGCGATCCAGCCGTCTCCGAAGCCGGCGGCGCGTTTGAAAGATGCCTCGACGCTGCCACCGACCAACACCTGCGGTTCGGTCTCGGTCTCGGGCCCCATCTCGCCCCCGGCCCATACCTCGCGCATCCGCTCCAGCATCTCGTCGAGGACCTTGCCGCGCGTCTTCATGCTCGCTCCGGCGAGCTCGTAGTCGCTTTCACGCCCGCCGAGCCCGATCCCGAGCGTCACCCGTTCGCCCGAGATCGCGTGCAGGCTCAGCACCTGCTTCGCCAGCGAGACCGGGTTGCCGCGCAGCGGCCCGAGCAGGACGGTCGTCGCCAGTCCGATCCGCTCCGTCACCGCCGCTGCGGCCGCCAGCGCGGTCAGCATCTCGACGTTGGGATAGGCGAGCCGGTCGATCGTCCCCAGGCTGGAGAACCCCCGCGCCTCCGCACGGCGTGCCCACTCGGTCAGTTGCTCTCCCGTGGCGCCCGGCACTGCGTTGGGGAGGCCGATCGCGACGTCCATCTCAACTCCTTCCGGCGGAATCTTCGGCTACGGCAACGCTACCTACCCCTTTTCGCCGTCCAGCCCGCTCAGCAGCTGCTCGATCGCCTCCCGGGCGTAGCCGAAGACGCGCCTGTCGCCGGTCAGCCGGTAGCGCGAGTTCGCCCCTATCACCAGCGAGTACATCTCGAATGCGAAGCGCTTCGGGTGCTCGACGCCGGCCGTGCGCGCTTCCCCCTCGAGCGCCGCCAGCCAGGCGTCGAGCGAGGCGGCGATCGCGTCGCGGACCGGGCCGGGGCGGTCGTCGTACTCGGCCGAGGTCGCTGCCCAGAAGCAGCCGCCCGAGTAGGCGTCGGTCTGGTCGAGATAGCGGCCGGCCAGCGCCCGCAGCCGCGCCGCCCCCTCCGGCCGCTCGAGGGCCGGCTCGACCACGGTCGCCCGGAACCGCGCGGCCGCGGCCCCGATCGTCGCCAGCTGCAGCTCCTGCTTGGAGCCGAAATGGGCGAACAGGCCGCTCTTGCTCATCCGCAGCTCGGCAGCGAGGCGGCCGATCGTCAGCCCCTCCAGCCCCTCGACCGAGGCGAGGTCGACGGCGCGATCGAGGATCGCCTCGCGAGTCTGGCTGCCCTTCTCGGTGACGGGAGTCACAGACATCCATTATAAAAAAGCACGAACGTTCGTTTGAGGCAGGCGCAGAGGGCGCCGGCAACGAAATCGAGGAGGAGGCGCAGATGGGCGACTACACGGTGAAGCGGATCGACGAGATGGAGGCGGTGTACCTGGGCGCGTTCAAGCGGGCGCGGGCCGAGCTGGGGGTGGAGTCCTTCGGGTTGCAGGTGATCGACATGCCGCCGAACTTCGACGGCTACCCCGAGCACGACCACGCCGAAGACGGCCAGGAGGAGGTCTTCATGGCGCTCAGCGGCGGCGGCGAGATCGAGATCGAGGGCGAGCGCTTCCCGCTCGACCCCGAGCACATGGTCCGGGTCGCCGCCGGGACCAAGCGCAAGGTCTGGCCGGGGCCCGACGGCATCCGGATGGTGATCGTCGGCGGCATCCCCGGCAGCGTCTACGAGGCGCCGGCGATCAGCCGGCTCGGCGAGCCGGACCCGATGGCGGCTTAGGCTCGAAGCCCTCGCAGGTGAGGACCGGCAACCGCGGGTAGCGCGGGAACGCCGGATCCTCCCGCGAGCGCTCGCAGAGCGAGAAGACCGAGCCGCGCGTGTTCGGCACCAGCCGCTGGTGGCGGCAGCGGTCGCAGAGGCCGGCGGCTGGTCGCGAGGTCGCCATCGCCCGAAACTAGAACATCGAAGAGAGGCCAACCGCAAAGTGCGGGCTCGGGCAGGGCCCTTCCCGCCTTGACGCGTCCTAGCCTTGATGCGTGACCAGAGCGGCAACCCTCTTCGACGCAGACGCGGCCTCCTACAGCGGCACGGTCGAGGTGCTGGGCGTGATCTACCGCGCCGAGGACGACGGCTACGCGGTGCTCGAGGTGCAGGAGGTCGAGTCCGGGGAAGGCTTCGCCCTCGTCGGCCCGGTAGCTCACCTCGATCCCGGCTCCCGGGCCGAAGTCAGCGGCGAGTGGCAGACCCACAACCGCTATGGCCGCCAGCTGCGGGCGCAGGGGGCACTGCCGCTCGACCCCGCCGATCGCGACGGCCAGGTCGCCTACTTGAGCTCGCTGCGCCACATCGGCCTCAAACGAGCCGAGAAGCTCTGCGACGAGTACGGCGCCGAGGTTCTGCAGGCGATTGCCGCCAACCCGGAAGGCGTCTTCGGCTCCCTGCGCGGGGTCAGCGCCGACCAGGCCGCGGCGGCGGCCCAGTCCTGGTACGCGAGCCGGGCGATCCGCGACCTGCACGTCCACCTGGCCCCGCACGGGCTCGCCCATCTGGCGGCGCCGATCCACGCCCGCTACGGCGACCGGGCGATGGCGATCCTGCACGAGGACCCCTACCGGCTGACCGAGGTCCCCGGGGTCGGCTTCGCCCGCGCCGACAAGATCGCCCTCGCCGCCGACGTGCCGCCGGAGTCGCCTCGCCGCGCCCAGGCCGCCGCTCTCTACGCGCTGATCGAGGCCGAGGGACAGGGCAACAGCTACCTGCCGCTGCCGGAGCTGACACGGGCGACGGCGCGGCTGATCGGGATCGCGCCGGACCCGGACGTGCTGGTCGAGGCGCCGGGCCTGGTCGACGACGAAGGGCGGATCTACCGCGAGCTGACCTTGGCCAGCGAGCAGGCAGTCGCCGCCACGCTCGCGACGCGCGCCGCCGCTCCTCCCCACATCGACCACGACCCCGGCGAGGAGCCCCGCGGCAAACTGACCGACGAGCAGTGGGCGGCGGTGCGGGCGGCCTTCGGCGCCCGCGTCTCGGTCCTCACCGGCGGTCCCGGCGTCGGCAAGACCGAAACGACCAGGGAGATCGTCACCGAGGCCGAAGCGGCGAACGCGACGATCGCCCTCTGCGCTCCGACCGGGCGCGCCGCCCGGCGGCTCGAGGAGACGACCGGACACGAGGCGAAGACGATCCACCGCCTGCTCGAGTGGATGCCCGGCCGCGAGCCGGCCTTCCGCCCCGGCCGCCCCCTCCCGGTCGATCTGGCGATCGTCGACGAGTCCTCGATGCTGAACCTGCGCCTGGCCGAGGTGCTGTTGGCGGGCCTCGCCGAGACCACCCACGTCGTCTTCGTCGGCGACGCCGACCAGCTGCCGCCGATCGGCGCCGGCAAGCCGTTCGAGGACCTGATCTACTCCGGTGCCGTGCCGGTCGTGCGGCTGACCCAGATCTTCCGCCAGGCGGCGCGCTCGATGATCACCACCGCCGCCCACGAGATCAACCAGGGCCGGCCCCCCCACCTCGAGCCCGGTCCCGACCAGGACCACGATTTCTTCTTCGTCGAGCGCGGCACCCCGGAGCGGGCGCTGGAGACCGTGGTCGAGGTGGTGGCCGAGCGGGCGCCGGCGAAATTCGCCGTCGACCCGGTCCGCGAGGTCCAGGTGCTGGCGCCGATGTACCGGGGGCCGGTCGGGATCGACGCGCTGAACGAGCGGCTGCAGGCCGAGCTCAACCCCGACGGGGCGCCCGCCCTCGACAAGCGCTTCCGGATCGGCGATCGCCTGATCCAGACCCGCAACTCGCACGAGCTGGGGCTGATGAACGGCTCGATCGTCTTCCTCCGCGAGGACGACCCGGCCGAGGAGCAGATCGTCGTCGACACCGACGACGGCGGCAGCCTCGTCATCCCCTACGGCGAGACCGGGACCCTGCGCCTCGCCTACGCGATCTCGGTCCACAAGTCGCAGGGATGCGAGGTTCCGGTCGTCGTCGGCGTCTGCCACCGCTCCCACTCGCGGATGCTGAACCGCCCGCTCCTCTACACGGCGATAACCCGCGCCCGCAACAGTTGCGTGCTGGTCGGCGAGGAGGCCGTGCTCGCCGGCGCGGTCCGCCGCGACGACAGCGGGGGGCGGCATTCGGGCCTGGCGGAGCGACTGCGGTCCTCCATCTAGCCTGGGTGGGTGCGGAAGAGCAGGCTCCCCTGGGCAGAGATCGCGATCACCCTGGCGGGGATCGCCCTCCTCGGGATCCTCGTGCTCGCGGTCGACCCGTTGCGGCAGGCGGCCTCAGCGGTGATCCACGGCGACAACGCCGAGGTCCGCCACCAGATCGACCGGCTGGGCGCCGCCGGACCACTGCTGATCCTCGTCCTCACCCTCCTCCACGCGGTCGTCTTCTACCCGGCCGAGATCGTCGACGCGGCGGCGGGCTTCGCCTACGGCTTCCTCCCCGCCCTTGCCCTGATGACGGTCGGCTGGGTGCTCTCGGGGCTGCTCTGCTGGGCGGTCGGCCGCCGCGTCGCCCGACCGCTGCTCGACCGCTGGTTCGGCGAGGAGCGCTTCGAGCGGGCCGAGCGGGCGATCGAGCGCGGCGGTCCTTCCCTGCTCCTGGCGATGCGGATGATCCCGATCCTCCCCTTCAGCATCGTCTCCTACGCGGCGGGCGCCGCCCGGGTGCCGGCCTGGCGGTTCGTCTGGACGACCGCCCTCGGCTACCTGCCGATCACCGCGATCTCGGTCTACTTCGGCACCAGGCTCGAAGGGCTCTCGGCGACCGACCCGCTGGTCTGGGGCAGCGCGTTGGCGCTCCTGCTCCTGCTCGCGATCGGCCACCGGGTCGCCCGCCGCCAGGGGAGGCGCGATGCCGCCCGCTCAGGAGACGCGCTCGACGCGGAAGCGGAAGATCGCGGGGGTGGCGTCGGCGAGGCCGGTTGAGCCGACCGCCTTGACCCGGACCACGTGGCGGCCCACCGCGAAGCGGTGGGTGATGCGGCTTCCGCAGGGACGGAAAGCGCCCCCGTCGACCTTGCACAGGAACGTCGCCCCCGCCTGATCGGAGCCGAAGCGGAAGACGACCCGGGCGAACCGACTGCGGGTGCGAACCACCTTCGGCGGGTGCTTGAGGAAGGAGGTCTGCGGCGCGACCTGAGCGGGTGGGGATGGCGGAGGCGGGGGGTTGGACGCCGAAGGAGGCGGCGGCACCGGTTCTTCGATCGGCGGCACGACGCTGCTCGGCCCGTCTGGCGTCGCCGTGAATTCGGGCAGGCTTTCGATCGCCGCTCTGGCGTCGACCAGGCCGGTACCGACCGCGGTTTCGGGGAACGCCCCGATCGGGGTTGCCGTTTCCACCAGGCTTTCGCGGACCTGCAGGGCGGTCGCGTTGGCGTCGCCCTGGCGCAGGAGCGCGGCGACCGCCGCGGCATGGGGTGCCGCCGCCGAGGTGCCGCAGAAGCGCCAGACGCCGCCCACCTTGAAGGCGAAGAAGGTGGTGGCGACGCAGTCGCTGGCGGTGACGTCGGGCTTGGTCAGTTCTTCCGGCGTCAGCAGCGACGCGGCGGGAAGATTCCCTTCCACCGGTCCGAAGTAATGGGTCACCGGTCCGCGTGAGGAGAATTCCTCCGGTTCGGTGGTCGAGTTGAAGGGGATGGCCGCAACCGAGATCGCGCTCGCCGCACCGGCGTGGCCGTAGATCGTCGGGCCGACGACGTCGCCACCGCTCGTTTCGGGGTACTCGGTTTCGCCCGGTCCCGACCCGTCCTCCATCAGGATGAACTTGAGCCGCGGGTTGAGGGCGCCGAGCCTGCGGTTGACGACGAGCTGAAGCGTTTCCGGCGTCGACGAGGTGTTTTCCCAGCCGACGAGCTCGGCCGGCGTCTGGGTTTCGGCCACGTTGTCTTCGATCGACCCGGCGAGCAGTTCCCCGGATTCCGCGAGCAGGAAAGCGTCGAGGTCATCGGAGACGCCGTTCCAGGGTTCATTCCACTGCAGGTCGACGATCAGCGTTTCGCCTGGGTCGACCTTGATCCCGAAGGTGGTGTCGGTGCCCCCGCCGGGATTGAAATCCATGCAGTGGGAGGGGTTGAAGATGAGGGGCAACGACGCAACTTCCGCCGGGCAGGACCCCGCGTCGCGGTAGGCCGGTGCTTCCCAGGAGGCGATTTCGTTCCCCCCCGCGTCGAAGAGGTTGTCGTTGCCGGCCGCCGTGAGGTAGGTGATCCCGTTCGAGGTCACCTTGTTGATCGCCGCGGCGACCGGGCCGTCCTGGAAGAACGGCTCTTCGAAGTAGGAGACGTCGTCGACGATGACGTCGGCCCCCGCCCCGCCTTCGGAGACCGGTGCTGCCAGCCGTTCGATGTTCTGGGCGAAGCCGAGTTCGCCGTCGAAGGCGGTGGCGAAGGCGAGGGAGGCGTGGGGGGCGAGATCGTGGACGATCTGGAGCATCGCCCTGCCCTCGTCGGTGGCTTCGTTCGCGGGCCCCTCCTGCAGAACGCGGACCGGCAGCTGCTGGTCGCTACAGGTCGAGGCCGGTCCCGGCAGGTCGTTGCCGGCGATGTCCTGTTGGGCGCGAGTGGCAATCGGGCCGCCGGTGGCCGCTTCCGTCGCGGCGTTGTAAGTGTCCGAGAGGACGCCGACGGTGATGCCCTTGCCGCGCAGCGGGAACGCTTCGCGGGCTTCGTCGACTCGCAGCTGGGTCACGCCCTCCGAGATCACCGAGCCCCCTTCGCAGCCTGCGACGTAGAGGACCGGCGTGCGTTCGGGCGTCACCGCAGCCACGGTCGGCACCGCCGCCAGGGACTGGAGGTCGGCGGGCACCACCGCCACCGTCGCCAGCTGGTAGCGGCGGCTGTCGTTCAGCACCGTCGCCCCGGCTTCCGCGACCGCGCCTCGGCTGGCGATCGCGCCGTGGTCGAACCGCACCTGCACCACCAGGCGATCGCCGTGCCTGAGCAGGCTGCCGGGGCCGCTGGGTGGAAGCCCCAGGATCCGCGCCTGCTGCGCCGGCGGCTTCGCGGCTACCGCCGGGTCGGCGAGGGTCGCCAGGGATGGCGCGAGCGGGCTGGAGTGCCCCGCGTCGACCGTCGCGAGCGCCGTCGCCGGGAGCAGGCAGGCGAGGGTGACCGCGAGCGTCAGCAATCGTCCGAAAGGCCGTTTGGGGCGCAAGCCGTGAGGCATCTCCACATTCTTATCGACCGCGCCAGCAGATCCCCGAGTACCGTGTCCGCGACTCGCCGCCGCGCGATCCTGCTACGGTGCCCACCGTTGGGCCGGTCGATACCGGCGAAAGTTGTGCGTAGCGCTCGCAGTCGTTGCTTTTTGCATCCTCCGCGTTCGCAGCACATGAAGTGGAGGCAATGCATGCCTACTGGAACTGTCAAGTGGTTCAGCGACGACAAGGGCTACGGGTTCATCACGCCCGACGACGGCTCTAAGGACGTCTTCGTTCATCACACCGCGATTCTCGGCGAGGGCTTCAAGTCCCTGACCGAGGGCGCGAAGGTGAGCTACGAGTCCGAGGAAGGCCCCAAAGGCCCGGCCGCCGCGAGCGTTCAGCAGCAGTAGCTTCGCTGAAAGCTCTTAGCTGTCCGAAGCCCGCCGCCAGGCGGGCTTCGTCTTCGTATGGCACTTCGCATATCGGCGTCCTCGGTCGCTCGCGTGCCAAGGCACGCCACGCTCCCTGCCTCCTTGAGATGCTCGGCCATACGAAGACGTCACTACTCTCCCAATTCGAATGACGACTCAGGACAACCTTAGGAATATCGCGATCATCGCCCACGTCGACCACGGGAAGACGACGCTGGTCGACGCGATGCTGTGGCAGACGGGCACCTTCCGCAAGGGCCAGGAGGTCGCCGAGCGGGTGATGGACTCGATGGACCTCGAGCGCGAGAAGGGGATCACGATCCTCGCCAAGAACACCGCCGTCACCTACGGCGACGTGAAGCTGAACATCGTCGACACGCCGGGCCACGCCGACTTCGGCGGCGAGGTCGAGCGGGCGCTGACGATGGTCGACGGGGCGCTGCTGCTGGTCGACGCCTCCGAGGGGCCGCTGCCGCAGACGCGCTTCGTCCTGCGCAAGGCGCTGGAGCGGAAGCTGCCGATCGTCCTCGTCGTCAACAAGGTCGACCGGCCGGACGCGCGGATCTCCGAGGTCGTCGACGAGGTCTACGAGCTCTTCATCGACCTCGACGCCGACTCCGACCAGATCGACTTCCCGATCGTCTACACCAACGCCAAGGCGGGTTGGGCCTCGCTGGAGGAGGGCGTCGAGGGCGAGGATCTGAAGCCGCTGCTCGAGCTGATGCTGGAGAAGATCCCGCCGCCGCGCTACGAGGAGGGGGCGCCGCTGCAGGCCCATGTGACGAACCTCGACGCCTCTCCCTACGTCGGACGACTGGCGATCTGCCGCGTCCACCAGGGGACGATCCGCAACGGGCAGCAGATCGCCTGGTGCAAAGCGGACGGCAGCGTCGGGCGAGCGGCGGTGAGCGAGCTCTACGTCACCGAAGGCCTGGAGCGGGTCTCGGCCGAGGAGGCCGGCCCGGGCGAAATCATCGCCGTTGCCGGGATCGAAGAGGTGACGATCGGCGAGACCCTCGCCGACCCCGACGACCCGCGACCGCTGCCGGTGATCACCGTCGACGAGCCGTCGCTCTCGGTCGTCGTCGGGATCAACACCTCGCCGCTGGCGGGGACGCAGGGCGGCGACAAGCTGACCGCGCGGCAGCTCCGCTCGCGTCTCGACGCCGAGCTGGTCGGCAACGTCTCGCTGCGGGTCAACGACACCGAGCGGCCGGACGCCTGGGAGGTGCAGGGCCGCGGCGAGCTGCAGCTGGTCGTGCTGCTGGAGATCATGCGCCGCGAGGGCTACGAGCTGACCGCCGGGCAGCCGCAGGTGGTGACGCGGGAGATCGAAGGGCAGACTCACGAGCCGGTCGAGCGGCTGGCGATCGACGTGCCGGAGGAGCACGTCGGCGACGTCACCCAGATGGTCGCCGCCCGAAAGGGGCGGCTGGAGCATATGGTCAACCACTCGACCGGCTGGGTGCGGATGGAGTACCTGGTCCCGGCGCGCGGGCTGATCGGCTTCCGCACCGAGTTCCTCACCGTGACCCGCGGCAGCGGCCTCCTCCACCACGTCTTCGACCGCTGGGAGCCGTGGGCGGGCGAGCTGCGCACCCGGCAGACCGGCTCGCTGGTCGCCGACCGCCGCGGCCAGACCGCGAGCTACTCGCTGATGAGCCTGCAGGACCGCGGCAAGCTCTTCGTCGGCTCCGGCGAGGAGGTCTACGAAGGGATGGTCGTCGGCGAGAACTCACGCTCCGAGGATCTCGACGTGAACGCGACCAAGGCCAAGCACCAGACCAACGTGCGCGCGGCGAGCGCCGACATCCTGGTGCGCCTGGCGCCCAAAGTCGAGCTCTCGCTAGAAGGCGCGATCGAGTTCGTCCGCGAGGACGAGTGCGTCGAAATCACCCCCGAGGCGATCCGCCTGCGCAAGGTCGAGCTGGACAAGACCAAGCGCCTGAAGGCCGCGAAGCAGCGCGACAAAGCGCCCGCGCGCTGACCCCTACGCGTCGACCGAAGCCAGGCGGCCGGAGTCGATCGCCGCCAGCAGTGCTTCGTGGTCGCGCTCGTTCTGGTCCGCGTAAGCCTCGGAGAAATCGACGATCGCCTCGTCGAACGCCACGCCGGCGCCGAGGTAGGAGGCGATCGCGATGCGATCGCCGGAGCGGGCATGGGCGCGGGCCAGGGTCCAGCCGCACATGCGGGCATAGACTTCCACGCCGCGCGGGGTCAGGCGCTCGACGTCGGCCGAGCGCTTCCAGTCCCAGAGCTGGCGCACGTAGAAGTCGCGCTCCCGGCCGTCGAATCCGATCGCCGGGCACCAGCCGAGGAAGATGTCGCTCGCCGCCTGCATCAGCCGCTGGCCTTCGACGACTCGGCGCCCGTGGTTGCGGTAGCGACCGGCGCCGGCGTAGGGCTCGAGCACCGAGACCTGTGCCTCCTTTGCCTGCAGGAAGAGGGGATCGCCGTCGTCCACGCCGGTCAGCAGGAGCACCCAGGCGCGGGTGCCGACGCTCCCCACTCCCACCACCTTGCGGGCGATCTGGCGGAAGCGGTAGCCGTCGAGGAGGCGTCGCCTGGCCGGCTCGAGGGTCTCGCGATAGGCGGCGAGGACCCGGGTCAGCACCCCTTCCACGTCCTGACTGGATGCACCCGAGGCGATCTCCTCCACCGGCACCAGCAGCGGCGGTTCGCTGCGGAAGCGGACCTCGCCGTCGACCCTCTCGGTCAGCCTCTCCAGTGCCCGCAGGCTGTCCTTGCCGCGCGCCTTCTCGATGTTCTTGCGCGCCTTCCTGGCCGCCTTCGGATCCTCGGCCTCGACCTCGGCCAGCGCGTTCTCGATGTCGAGGCGGGCGTACCAGACCTCGAGATTGCGCTGGGATGCGAAGCCGCGCATGGCGTTGCGATAGGCGAAGGCGGCGGTGCGCAC
>DASTTQ010000019.1:0-10322 GCA_035760065.1 Solirubrobacterales bacterium | reverse complement strand
ACGGGCTCGGTCCAGCCGACCTCGCGCAGCGCCGCGAAGCCGTCCATCAGCTCCGACGTGCCGATCGCCACGCCCTCGCGGCGCAGCGCGTCGCCCAGCTCGAGCAGCTGGGCGTCGAAGCTCACGCCGCCATGCCGAGCTTCACGCCGACGCGCTCGGCCACGATGTCGAGGTCCGTGCGGTGCTTGACGATGATCGACATCGTCTGGCGGAACACCTCGGGCGTGAGGTCCTCGGCGCCGAGCAGCAGCAGCGTCCGCGCCCAGTCGATCGACTCGGCGATCGAGGGCGGCTTTTTCAGATCTAGGTCGCGGACCATCCGGATCACCTCGACCAGCCGGCGCGCCAGCGCCTCCGGCAGGTCGGGCGCATGCAGGCGGACGATCTCCATCTCCCGCTCCAGCTCGGGGTAGTCGAGCCAGAGGTAGAGGCAGCGGCGCTTCAGCGCCTCGGTCAGCTCGCGCGAGTCGTTCGAGGTGAGGACGACGATCGGCATCGTCGTCGCCTCGATCCGGCCCAGCTCCGGGATCGTGATCTGGAAGTCGGAGAGCAGCTCGAGCAGCATCGCCTCGAACTCCTGGTCGGTCTTGTCGATCTCGTCGATCAATAGAACCACCGGCTCGGGGCTGGCGATCGCCTGCATCAGCGGCCGCTCGAGCAGGAAGTCGGCGCTGAAGATGTCGTCCTGGACGTCCTCCCAGCCGCCTTGGGCGCCGCCGGCCTGGATCCGCAGCAGCTGCTTGCGGTAGTTCCACTCGTACATCGCCTTCGCCTCGTCGAGGCCCTCGTAGCACTGCAGCCGCACCAGCTCGCGACCGGTGGCGCGGGAGAGCGCCTTCGCCAGCTCGGTCTTGCCCACCCCGGCCGGCCCCTCGACCAGGACCGGCTTGCCCAGCTTCTGGGCGAGGTAGGAGACCAGCGCCGCCGGCTCGTCGGCGAGGTAGCCGACCTCGGCGAGCGACCGCTTGACCTCTGCGACGGACCCGTTGTCCACGGGCCGATGATAATCACGCCCCCGTGTCCGATCTCGCCCTCCCCCTCGCCGCGCTGCTCCCGCACAGCCCCGGCCCCTACATCGCCCTGATGTTGATCGGGTTCGCCCTCGGCATCCTCGGCCACCTCGCGGGCGCCCGCTGGCTGGTCGCCGCCGGAGTTGTCCTGATCGCCCTCGGCGCCCTGCTGCTGCCGCTGGCCGCCAACCTCAGCACCCGGCACAGGCCGCCCCCGATCGAGGAATCCCGCGGGGACTCGGGCGAATGACCGTCGGGAAAAGACCTAGAATCCGGCTCTGGTCCTGTTCTCTTTCGATCACGAGGAGCCCCATCTCTTGAGCCGTATCCGAATTCTCGCGCTGTTCGCGACCATGCTGGCCCTGACCGGCGTGCTCGCCGCCTGCGGTGGCGGTGGCAGCGACAACAGCAACGAAGATCCCCAGAAGGTCGTCGAAGAAGCCAGTCTCGAAGGCGTGAAGAGCGGCGAACTCGAACTGTCGATGCACGTCAACGCCGAAGTCGAAGAAGGCGGCGAATTCGACGTTTCCCTCTCCGGCCCGTTCGAAGCCGGCGCCAAGAACGAACTGCCGCAGGCGGAAATCACGGCGTCGGCCGAAGGTTCGGCGCAGGGCGAAAACATCGACTTCGAAGGCAAGCTGACCCTCCTCACCGATCGCGCCTTCGTCGAATACGAAGGCACTCCGTACGAAGTCGACCCGACCACCTTCGGCTTCCTCAAGTCGGGCTTCGAACAGGCTCAGCAGCAGGGCGGATCGGAAGCCGACGTCACCGCCTGCCAGAAGGCGGCGGAAGGCCTCCAGTTCAGCCAGTTCGTCCAGAACCTCGAAAACGAAGGCTCCGAAGACGTCGGCGGCACCTCGACGACCAAGGTCAGCGGCGACCTCAAGGTCTCCGGCGCGATCGACGCGGTGATCCAGCTCACCGAAGACCCGGCCTGTGCGTCCCAGCTGGAAGCGGCCGGGCCGTTGCCGCTGAACGAACTCGAAGAAGCCAAGGGCGAACTCACGAAAGCGATCACGAACTCGCACGTCGAGATCAACGTCGGCGACGACCACATCGTCCGCCGGTTCGCGATCGAACTGGGGATCGAACCGCCCGAAGCGAAGGGCGAAAAGGTCGAGCTCGAACTGGAGCTCTCGTTGAACGGCGTCAACGAACAGCAGAGCTTCTCCGCGCCCTCCAACGCGAAGCCGCTGGAAGCGCTGTTCAAGAAGCTCGGCGTCAACCCGCTCGAACTGCTGGAAGCGGGCGGCGGCGAAGGCCTCGGCGGCCTGCTGGAAGGCATCACCGGGGGAAGCGCCGGCGGTTCGGCCGGCGGCGGTTCCTCGGAAAGCTCGGAACTGGGCGGCAGCAAGGCCCAGAAGGAATACGTGCAGTGCCTGCAGGGGGCCAAGACGCCGGCCGACCTGCAGAAGTGCGCGAGCCTGCTCGAATAGCCGAGCAGGCCGCGCAGCCGTGAACCAGGCAGGGCCTCGCCTCGAAGCGTCCTTCTTGAGGACGCCGACGGGCTGGCCCTACCTGCTGGCGCCGCTGATCCCCGTCGCCCTCGCGCTGGACCTGGCGGGGGCGCCGGCGACGGCGATCTTCGCCGCCTCGGCGCTGGGGATCGTCCCGACGGCGGCGCTGATGGGTCGGGCGACCGAGGAGCTCGCGGCGCGCTCGGGGCCGGGCATCGGCGGCCTCCTCAACGTGACCTTCGGCAACGCGCCGGAGCTGATCATCGCCCTCTTCGCCCTCGGGAAGGGACTGCAGGAGGTGGTCAAGGCCTCGATCGTCGGCTCGATCGTCGGCAACATGCTGCTGGTCCTCGGGGCGGCGATGCTGGCGGGCGGGATCGGCCGCGACAAACAGCGCTTCAGCCGCGCCGGCGCCAGCATCCAGACGACGATGCTGATGCTGGCCGGCGGGGCGCTGATCATGCCGGCGATCTTCGAGCTGGTCGAGGGGAAGGGGCTGCCGCAGCCGGGTTCCGCGTCGGTGGACTACGGCGGCACGGTCGAGCACCTCTCGCTGGCGGTGGCGATCGTCCTCATCGTCACCTACGTGGTCGGGCTCTTCTTCTCGCTGAAGACGCACCGTGACCTCTTCAACCCGGAGTATGGGGACGAGGACACCTGGGGCTGGTCGACGCGGACCTCGGTGATCGTGCTGGCGATCGCCGGCGTCCTGGTCGGGGTGATGTCGGAGGTCCTGGTCGGCTCGATCACCGAGGCCTCGCACTCGGTCGGCCTTTCTGAATTCTTCATCGGCGTGATCGTCGTCGCCATCGTCGGCAACGCCGCCGAGCACTGGGTGGCGGTGCTGGTGGCGATGAAGGACAAGATGGATCTGGCGGTCAACATCGCCGTCGGCTCCAGCGCCCAGGTCGCCCTCTTCGTCGCCCCTGTGCTGGTGATCACCTCGTTCTTCGTCGGGCCGCACCCCCTGGCGCTGGTCTTCAACGGCTTCGAGCTGGGGGCGATCCTGCTGGCGATCCTGGTCGGCAACCACGTCACCGCCGACGGCGAGTCGACCTGGTTCGAGGGCGTGCAGCTGCTTGCCCTGTACTTCGTCTTCGGCCTGGCCTTCTACTTCGCGTAGGGGCCCTGCCCGGGCGGATAGCCTGCCTCGATGGACGCTCTCCTCCTGTTCCTCAGCTTCGCGGTGGTGCTTTGCGGGGCGCTGCTGTTCACCAACGCGGTCGAGTGGATCGGTCACAGGCTCGAGGTCGGGGTGGGGGCCGTGGGCAGCGTGCTCGCCGCGGTCGGCACCGCGATGCCGGAGACGCTGATCGCGATCGTCGCCCTGGTCGGCGCCGAAGAAGGCTCCGAAGGCGTCGCGGTGGGGGCGATCGTCGGGGCGCCGTTCCTGCTCGGGACTCTGGCGATGGGGCTTGTCGGCCTCTTTGCCTACATCTACCGGGACCGCCGCGACCAGGGGCTGCAGCTGAACGTCCACCGGCCGACGCTCGAGCGCGACCTGATGTTCTTCCTCGTCCTCTTCGCCATCGCCGGGGCGCTGGCCTGGGGACCGCCGGCGCCCTTGCGGATCGCCGTCGGCGTCGGCTTCCTCTGCTCCTACGTCCTCTACATCGTCCTGACGCTGAAGGGCGGGGGAGAGGTGCAGAGCGAAGAGTCGCTCAACCCGCTGATGTTCGAGCGGCGCGGCGAGCGGCGCGAAGACCCGGCGATGGCGCTCTGCGTGCTCCAGCTCCTGGTCGGGCTGGCGGCGATGGTCGGCGGCGCCCACCTCTTCGTCGAGGAGCTGCTCAGCCTCGCCAAGAGCATCGGGGTCGAGCCGCTGATCCTGGCGCTGATCCTGGCGCCGCTGGCGACCGAGCTGCCGGAGAAGGTCAACAGCTTCTTCTGGGTGCGCGAAGGCAAGGACGCGCTGGCGCTCGGCAACATCACCGGGGCGATGGTCTTCCAAGCGATGATCCCGGTCGGGATCGGCTTGATCTTCACCGACTGGGAACTCGACTGGCACGCCGTGCTCTCGATCGGCCTCGGCCTCGCCGGCGGCCTGCTCGCCTACGAGAGCCTCCACCTCGGCCGGCGCTTCAAGCTGCCCGCCGTCATCGGCTGGCTCGCCCTCTACGGAGCCTTTATCGCGGCGGTCCTCGCCAGCGCCTGATCAGGCGGCTGCGAGTTCAGCGAGGGCCTTCAGGACCAGATCGTCGTGTTGCTTCGGCGAGACCTTGGGGAGGACCTTGGCGATCTTGCCGTCGGGACCGACGATGAACGTCGCCCGCTGCACTCCCATGTACTTCTTGCCGTACATCGACTTCTCGACCCAGGTGCCGTACCTCTCTGCGACCGAGTGGTCGGCGTCGGAGAGGAGCGTGAAGTCGAGGTCGTACTTGCCCGCGAACTTCGCCGCCGCCGTAACCTCGTCGGGGGAGATGCCGAGCACCCGCGCCCCAGCTTTGGCGTAGTCGGCACGATGGTCGCGCACCCCGCAGGCCTGGGTGGTGCAGCCGGGGGTGTCGGCGCGGGGATAAAAATACAGTACGACCGTTTGACCTCCGAGGAGATCTGAGAGCGTGACCGGATTCCCGTTCTGGTCCGACAGCTCGAAGTCGGGGGCCTTATCGCCGGGCTTGAGCACAGGCTGCTAGCGGGGGCGCGTCGTCGATGATGCCCCCGCGCGCCCCCGCGGGCGCGCCTTCGACCGGCTCGCGCAGTTCGATCAGGCCGCCGACTGCGATCTCACGAGTTGCTGCCATATGCCCGATTGTAGGCGGTGGGATAGGCGGTGACCAACCGTGGCGCTGCACCGGGCTCTGAGTAGTGCCAGGCGCTGGCCACAGGTGCCGTCCGCTCGCCGATGGTGAATTCGACCCTGACGCTGCAGGTGATGCCGCCCGCATCGAGCGAGCGGACCGTCCTGATCGCGGCGTCCAGCACGGCTCCCTTGAACCGCGAGAGAAGGCACTCCACACTCCGCTATCTCTCTCCGAGGGAGTTCGAGATGATCTCTATGGATATAGATAAAGAAGAAGAGGATCAGGAATCAAAGCCCTGACCTGTCGCCCGAACCGGGGCAGTCCAGATTGCGTAACAAGACGTTACGGTTGCAGTGATGTACTTCGTCACGGGAGATCGGCAGCGGCTTGATCGCGTGCGCGCCGCGCAGCCTTCTCTGAGCCATCCTGACGAGCGCTTCATGCTCGATGCCCCGCCGCCGGGATACGAACCGCATCGGTCCCCCTCGGCCGGCCACGTCAACGCGGTTCTGAGCGGGACGGCAGACCATTTTTGACGATCGGGATAGCGACTGTTATAGTCTGTTGAGCTATAGAGGATGCTTTGAAAGAAGGAAGACATGGTTCGAGTTCGCATCGTCACCAACGAGATCAGCACCGAGGGAGAGCTGGTGGAGCGCCTGGCTGCGGCGTTTGAGGTGCGCGGGCAGGCATTCGAGTTGACCGAGGGGGAGGCGCGCTACGTACAGCTCGGCATGCCCGTCTACAGCGACATCTACGGCAGTCAGATCGATTTCGACACGGACGGCGAGGAGTGGGCGCGGAGCCTGCCGAGCGCCTATCGGAACGGCGGGCTCATCGTTGAGGCCGAGACGGTGGCCTACGGCGACGGCGCGAGCCGAGAGCTTCAGGCGGACGATCGCCTGGCCGCTCGGCAGGCGCTTGCAGCGGAGTAGACGTGCCCCGAACGCGGCGATCTGAAGTTCATGCACAGATCGTCGGGCAGCGGATCCGTGCGGCTCGTAGGGAAGTCGGGTTGACGCAGCGAGAGCTCGCGGAGCGCTTGGAGGTTTCCCAGCCCGTCGTAGCAGCCTTGGAGAGCGGTCGGGCGAACCCGACCATCGGTCAGTTGGCGGCCGTCGCCGAAGCTCTGCAGATGGGCTTTGACGTCGAGTTCGAAATCCTGCCGGCGACGCGCCGCGCCGACGAGACTATTGCACCCTGAGTCGATCTCAGAGGATTGCCCAACTGTCTCCCGATGTTTCCCGTTGCGGCCTTTCTCACCTTCATCGGTCTCCTCATAAAGTTCGGCTAGATCGCAAGTGGATGGGCCTGCCGTGATCCGATTCAGCCCCGCGACGCCGCCGACGATCAGCCCCTCAGGTCGGAGAGCTTGACCCGCTTGCCGCTCTGATCGGGCAGGTCGAAGTCCGCGCGTTATCGCCCTCGGCGAGCACCGCTAATCCTCGCCCGCGTTCTCGTCCCCGTCCTCGTCGAGCGGCGTCCCCTGCGGTCGCTCCTCGGTCTCTTCGAGGTCGTCATCGCTCGCTTCCAGCGCGCCCGCGGCCAGGGAGCCCGAGCGGCTGCGGGTCTCGAACGCCTCCAGGGCGCTGTCACGACCGTCCTCGTCGATGGGGACGTCGTCGGAAACGCGGACCCACTCGGCGCCTTCGTACCCCTCGAGGTTGTCGAAGACCTCCTGGTCGAGCGAAGCGGAGTCGTCGACGACCACCACGACCTCGCTCTGGGGGTTGAAGTAGGTCCCCGGTTGGTTGAGCATCTCCTCGACCGCGTAGAGGCTCTCCTCGGGGGCCGCCATCAGCGCGATCCTATGAGATCGGCAAGTTGCCGCTCGGTCTCGGCCTCGACGTCGAGCGGCTCCAGCCCTTCGCGCATCCGGCGTTCGTTGCGGGCGACGACGAGGGTCCGTACCTCGGTCCGCAGCTCGGCGTCCATCGCCTCGGCACCGCGGCTCGGCTCGGCGGCGGCCAGCAGTCGCTCGGCCTCGGCCTCGACGTCGAGCGGCGCCTCGCCTCGCCGCCGCCGACGCTCCGATTTCGCCTCCAGCATCTGGCGCACCTCGGCCGCCTGGATCGCGGGGTCGATCGTCCCGGCTGCGCCGCCCCTGGGGCGGGTGCGTGGTCGCTCGTCGAGGATCGCGAACGGCCCGCCGCCCATCGTCTCCCAGCCGCCCCCGACGCGCTTCAGCAGCAGGCCGATGAGCGGCGCCGCGACGCCGGTGAAGACAAGCAGCGCGCCTCCCTTCTGCAGAGCCGTCAGAGCCAGCGGCAGCGCCATGCGCAAAGGGTAGAGAGCCCTGGCCCACCGGCCAGTCCGCTACCCTTTGCTGTGGTTGACTGACGAGTCAATCGGTGGAACGCCAGCCTCCCGGCGGCGCTCCCGCAGACTTCAAAGAACCGCGAAGAAAAGGAGCGCCGACCGGTGGTCGACTTCACCCTTACCGACGAGCAGAAGGACCTGCGCGAGCTGGCTCACAGCTTCGCCGAGAAAGAGATGCGCAAGGTCGCCTGGGAGTACGACAAAGACGGCACCTGGCCGCAGGACATCATCGACAAGGCCTGGGAGGTCGGGTTGATGAACACCCACATCCCCGAGGCCTACGGCGGTCCCGGCCTGGACTACCTCTCCGGCTGCCTGATCGAGGAGGAGGTCGGCTGGGGCTGCTCCGGGATCGGCACCTCGCTGATGGCCAACGGCCTCGCCTCGGCCCCGATCACGCTCGGCGGCTCCGAGGAGACGAAGAAGAAGTACCTGGGCATGCTGACCGAAGCCCCCAAGCTCGCCTCCTTCGGGCTCACCGAGCCGGACGCCGGCTCCGACGTCTCGGGCATGAAGACCCGCGCCGTCAAGCAGGGCGACAAGTACGTCATCAACGGCTCCAAGTGCTTCATCACCAACGGCACCTACGCCGACTACTTCACGGTCTTCGCCAAGACCGACCCGGAGGCCGGTCACCGCGGCATCAGCGCCTTCGTCGTCGACGCCGACCTTCCCGGGGTCACCCTCGACAAGAAGGAGGACAAGATGGGTCAGCGGGCCTCCAACACCGCGACCATCTCCTTCGACGAAGTCGAGATCCCGGCCGAGAACCTGCTGGCCGAGGAAAACAAGGGCTTCAAACTGGCGATGATGACGCTCGACCGGACCCGCCCCGGAGTCTCGGCGATGGCCGTCGGCATCGCCCGCGCCGCCCTCGAATACGCGACCGACTACTCCAAGGAACGGGTCCAGTTCGGGGTGCCGATCGCGATGCACCAGGCGATCCAGTTCATGATCGCCGACATGGCGACCAAGGTCGAGGCGGCCCGCCTGCTGGTCTGGAACTCGGCCTTCCTGCTCGACCAGGGCGTCCGCAACTCGAAGATCTCCTCGATGGCGAAGCGCTTCGCCGCCGACTCGGCGATGGAGGTGACCACCGACGCCGTCCAGATCTACGGCGGCTACGGCTTCATCAAGGAGTACCCGGTCGAGAAACTGATGCGCGACGCGAAGATCATGCAGCTCTACGAGGGCACCAGCCAGATCCAGCGCCTGGTCATCGCCAAAGAAGTCCTGCTGCCGCGCCAGGCCGAAACCGCCCCGGCCCCCGACGCCAAGGCCCAGGCCTCCGAGCAGAGCCAGTCCGAGCAGGCCGCCGCGACGGTCTAGTCACCGCCGCGCGCAGCCTGGCTCAAGCGTTCAGAGCCGCCGGTCCCAGACCGGCGGCTCTTTGATGCGGATCCGCATGTCCGGTGGTCGGGAGGAGACGAGGGACCCAGTCTCTATGCGACAACCGGGCTTATGTACTCAAGTGTTCTTGACTGAGAGCACCCCAGGCGCTAGGACTCTCTGTGTACCCAAACCCGGCGCCTCGCCGGGCGAACAGGAGAGCAGAGATGAAGCAACTGAAGATGCTGGGCCTGGCCGCGGTCGCGGCGATGGCCCTGATGGCAATCCTCGGAGCCGGCACCGCCTCGGCGACGACCCAGCTCCAGATCAACACAACACCGAGCGCCAACGACAATCTCGGAGTCGGGACGAGAATCTTGTCCACTGTCGAGGCTAGCACTTCAACGACCTTTTCCGATCCGTCCGGCGTTGAAAACGACACATGTCCGGAATCGACCATCGAAGGTGAAATCGAAGACAACTCAGGGTCTGGTGACCCGACAGGACTAATCTCGGCACTGACCCTTGAAAGATGCACCGAGCCCACCAGAGTGATAAGAAAGGGCTCGCTGGAAATCCAGCACATCGCCGGGACCACAAACGGCACAGTGATCTCCAGTGGGGCCGAAATCACAGTGTTCTCGACAGTCCTCGGCGCAGACTGTTTCCTCAGAACCGGCACGGGCACGAGCCTCGGCACGCTTACAGGAGCCGGGCATGGTCTGACCAACGGGACAACGGACATCAATGCCACGATCCAGGTCTTTGGCTGCGGCATCACCAACGCCAGGTGGAAAGGCAGATACGAAGTCACAAGCCCGACCGGCCTCACGGTCGAGTAGAGACGGGCGGCTGTCGCAAGGCAGTTGACCATCAAGTCGGAGCCGCCCCGATTCCGGGGGCGGCCCTTCTTGGTACGCCCGGCATGATCTGCGCCTCGGTTACGTCGATCGCTTTGAGGGCTGTCGCAGCGGAGGTACGGTGGCGGCATGGACGCCGCCGACCGCGCAGCCGCCGGCAAGGGGGCGCGCTCCAGGATCCCTCGCTCCAGCCACGCCGGCTGGGAGCCGGGCGAGGGCCGCGAGGACCCGATCGCGATCCTCGAGCGCCAGGAGGAGGGGCGGGTCCCGGAGCTGGTCCCGATCCGCCACGCGCGGATGGCGGCCTCGCCCTTCGCCTTCTTCCGCGGCGCCGCCGCGGTGATGGCGGCCGATCTCGCTCGCACGCCGGTCTCCGGCATCAGGGTTCAGGCCTGCGGCGATGCCCACCTTTCCAACTTCGGCGCCTTCGCCGCGCCCGACCGCCGGCTCGTCTTCGACCTCAACGACTTCGACGAGTCGCTGCCGGCGCCGTGGGAGTGGGACGTCAAGCGGCTCGCGGCAAGCTTCGCGATCGCCGGCCGGGAAAGCGGGTTCCGCCGCAAGGAGCGGCAGGCGGCGGTGCGCACCGCCGCCTTC
>DASTTQ010000018.1:0-28211 GCA_035760065.1 Solirubrobacterales bacterium | reverse complement strand
GAGCGGTGTCCGGAGAGGGCCTGCCGGTCGCCCGTCCCCGACTCCCGCCGAACTGCATCAAATTCTCCACGTGCTGGAGGGAGAATTTGATGCAGTTCGGCCATGACTGACTACGTTCAGATCCTCACCACGGCCGGCTCCGAGGAGGAGGCTGGGCGGATTGCTGCGTTGTTGGTGGAGCGGCGTCTCGCCGCTTGTGTGCAGGTGGTCGGACCGGTTGCGAGCCGCTACCGCTGGCAGGGCGCGGTCGAGGAGGCACACGAGTGGCAGTGCCTGGCGAAGACGACCCGGGCGGCCTACGAGGCGGCCGAGGCTGCGATTCGCGAGGCCCATTCCTACGAGGAGCCGGAGATCGTCGCCATCCCGATCCTCGCCGGCTCAGCCGGCTACCTCGCCTGGATCGACGAGAACGTCTCGGCCTAGTGCGGAGGCAGGTGTTGCTAGGCGCGCAGGCGGTAGCCGCGGCTGAAGAGGCGCAGGTTGAAGAGGAAGAGCGCCGCGGTCGCCGCGGTCAGCGCCAGCAGCGAGAGGGCGATGCTGACTTCGGTGAAGCCGACGAAGCCGTAGCGGACCAGGTTGATCATGTAGAAGATCGGGTCGAAGCGGGTCAGGGTCTCGAACGGCTGCGGCAACAACGCCGCCGAGTAGAAGACGCCGCCGAGGAAGATCAGCGGCTGCAGGACGAAGGTCTGGGCGAAGGCGACGTCGTCGAACTGTTCGGCGCGGACGCCGATCAGCACCCCGAGCTGGGAGAAGAAGAAGCCGACGAGGGCGAGCGAGGGGATCAGGACGAGGACGTTTTCGACCGGCAGCCCGACCAGGATCACCGAGACGAGGAAGGTCAGGAACGCCACCGTCAGCCCGCGCATGAAGCCGCCGAGCGAGAAGGCGAGCAACAGCTCGGCCGGCGAGGCGGGCGAGGAGAGCTGGTCCTGGATCGCGCCCTGGAACTTCTGCTGGAGGATCGAGGAGCTGTTGTTGGAGAAGGCGTTGGTGGAGAAGGCCATCATGATCAGGCCGGGGATGACGAAGAGGATGTAGTCGATCCCGTGCAGGTGCTTGATCCGCGAGCCGAGCGCCGCGCCGAAGACGGTGATGTAGAGGAAGGTTTCCAGCATCGGCGCGCCGATCGTCTGCTTCTTGATCTTCAGGAAGCGATTGCACTCGCGGCGCCAGAGCGTCGCGAAGCGGATCTGGGCGGCGCTCATCCGCGAGCCCGTCACGCCTCGACCTCGAGCTCGATGTGCGAGCGCGAGAGCTCCTTGCGCCCGACCAGGGCCAGGTAGGCGTCCTCGAGATTCGGCACGTCGAAGCGCTCGGCGAGGGCCTCGCTGGTCCCCTCGGCGACGATCTGGCCCTCGGCGATGAAGGCGATCCGGTCGCAGAGCTGCTCGGCCTCCTCGAGGTAATGCGTGGTGAGCAGGATCGTCGTCCCCTCCTGGTTGATTTTCTGGACGTAGTGCCAGAGCTCGAGGCGGAGCTCGACGTCGACGCCGGCGGTCGGCTCGTCGAGGATCAGCAGGCGCGGCCGGTGCATCATCGCCCGGGCCAGGATCAGCCGCCGTTTCATCCCGCCGGAGAGGGTGCGGGTGCGTTCGTCGCGCTTCTCGGTCAGCGAGAAGGTCTCCAGCAGCTCCCTGGTGCGCTCGCGGCGTTCGCGGCGCGGCATCCCGAAGTAGCCGGCGTGGTAGTCGAGCGTCTCGGCGACGGTGAGGAACCAGTCGAGGTTCGCCTCCTGCGGGGCGAGGCCGACCGCCTGCCGGGCGTCGGCGTAGTTGCCGATCGCATCGTGGCCGAAGATCTCGATCGAGCCGCCGGTCGGCTGCGCCAACCCGGTCGTGCAGTGGATCAGCGTCGACTTGCCGGCGCCGTTGGGGCCGAGCAGGCCGAAGAGCTCGCCCTCGGCGATGTCGAGCGAGACCCCGCGCAGGGCCTCGACCCCGGTCGGGTATCGCTTCTGCAGATCGTCGATGTGGAGGGCTTTCATGCCGCGACGACTCTAGTGACCCGCAGGCGTCAGCCGGCAGGGGGTGTCTGACTTGAAGCCCCTATAGGGGCCCCTCAAGTCAGACACGTCCCGTATAAGTGGGGCGTGACCACGCCCCACCCGCTGCTTGCCGTCGATGCGCCGTCGATGCTGTTCCGGGCGTTCTATGCGCTGCCGAGCAAGATCGTCGGGCCGGACGGGCGGCCGGTGAACGCGCTGCTGGGGGCGGCGAACCTGATCCTGCGCGAGGTCGAACGCTACGAGCCGCGGACGGTGGTGCTCTGCTTCGGGCCCGATGCGGCCGCCTACCGGACCGAGCTCTACTCCGCCTACCACGCCGAGCGCGAGGAGGCGATGCCCGCCGAGCTGCCGCACCAGCTCGCCGACGCGCGCCCTTTCTTCGAGGCCTTCGGCTGGACGGTCGCGATCAGCGAGGACCTGGAGGCCGACGATCTGCTCGGGACGTATGCGCGGCTGGAGGACGAGGCGGGCGGCTATGCGCTGCTGCTGACCGGCGACCGCGACATGTACCAGTGCGCGACCGAGAACGTAACCGTCCTCTACGTCCGCACCGGCGGCGGCAAAGGAGCCGAAGAGGTGGGCCCGGCGGAGGTGCGCGAGCGCTATGGGATCGACCCGGAGCTGGTCCCCGACTTCATCGCGCTGCGCGGCGACCCCTCCGACGGGCTCCCAGGCGCCAGGGGCGTCGGGCCGAAGACGGCGGCGGAGCTGCTGCGAACGCACGGCTCGCTGGAGGCGATTCTCGACGGCGCGATCCGCGAGCGCCGCCCGGCGCTCCGCGGGGCGCTGATCGAGGGACGGAAGGACCTCCTCGCCTTCAAGGACATCGCGACGCTGCGCGACGCCGGGATCGCGCGTCCGCCCGACCGTCCCACCGATTACGCGGGCGCAGCCGCCGCGGCGCGCGAGCGGGGGATGAATCGCCTCGCGGAGCGACTTGAAGCGATGGCGGCGTGAGGCAGGCGACTTTGTCAACCAATGGTTTGCAAAAGCGCCTGTCGATGCGGCTGCTCGACCACGGCCAGCTGCGCAAGCGGTGGCGTTACGTCGCTCTCTTCTCGGACGAGCTGATGCTTTGCGCGGCGCGGGCGGAGATCGGGCCGGCGAGGCAGTCCTTCTGGGTGCTCTGGGACCGGGAAACGCGGCGGCAGTCGGCTCACACGGCGCTTCGGCCCGGCAGCCGCGAGGTGGTCTTCGCAGGGCCGGGCCTGGAGATCGACGGACCGGGGCTGAGCGCCAGCCTCGAACTCGGCGAGGCGACGCCGGTCGAGGTCACCTGCCCCAGCGGCAAGAGCTGGGCCTGGACCCGCAAGCGCGCGGGGATGCCGGTCGAGGGCACGATCGAGGTGCCGGGCCGGCGGCTACAGATCTCCGGCCGCGGCATCGACGACGAGTCGGCGGGCTACCACCAGCGGCACACCAGCTGGCGCTGGTCAGCCGGCGTCGGCGAGTCGGTCGAGGGTCGCGACCTCGCCTGGAACCTGGTCGAAGGGATCAACGATCCCCCGACCGGCAGCGAGCGGGCGGTCTGGGTCGACGGCGAGCCCACCGAGCCGCCGCCGGTCCGCTTCCGCGGCCTCGACGGCATCGACCTCGGCGACGCCGGCTCGCTCGACTTCGCACCCGAGTCCGACCATGCCCGCAACGACAACTACCTCCTCGTCCGCTCCCGCTACCGCCACCGCTTCGGCAGCTTCGCCGGCACCCTCGGCGACCTCGACCTTGCCGAGGGCCTCGGCGTGATGGAGGAACACGACGCCCACTGGTGATCGTTTCCACCCTTTGCCCCGCCAGAACGAGGAAAAGGGTGGAAACGATTCAGGCGCGGTACTCCGGGTTTGGGAAGTCGAAGCGGCAGCCGGCTTCCCACTCCTTCGGCTGGTTGCCATGGGCGGGGATGCCGCCGGCGTCCTTGAGGATGCGGGCCAGGTGCATCAGGTTCCAGGCGGCGAAGGTGGTGTTGCGGTTGGTGAAGTCGTTCTCGGGGCCGCCGGAGCCCTCGTCGAGGTAGGACGGGCCGGGTCCGGCCTCGCCGATCCAGCCCGAGTCGGCCTGGGGCGGGATCGTGTAGCCGAGGTGCTGGAGCGAGTAGAGGACGTTCATCGCGCAGTGCTTGATCCCGTCCTCGTTGCCGGTGACGATGCAGCCGCCGACGCGACCGTAATAGGCCCACTGGCCTTCCTCGTTCAGCAGGTGCGAGTTGCCGTAGAGGCGCTCGATCACGTGGGTCGCGACCGAGGACTTCTCCCCCAGCCAGATCGGCATCCCCAGCACGAGGATGTCGGCGGCGAGGACCTTCTCGTAGATCTGCGGCCACTCGTCGCTCTCCCAGCGGTGTTCGGTCATGTCCGGCCAGACGCCGATCGCGAGGTCGTGGTCGATCGCGCGGATGCACTCGACCTCCACCCCCTGCGCGCGCATGATCCCCATCGACTTGTCCATCAGCCCCTGCGTGTTGGAGACCTCGGGGCTGCGCTTCAGCGTGCAGTTGATGTAGAGAGCCTTCAGGTCGGAATAGTCGGGCATGGTCTGTCTCCCTTCGTTGGTCACCAGGTGTCGACGAAGCGGTGGGCGCCGGGCGGGCGGGCGTCGCCGGCGGCAACGAGGGTCGAGGCGACAAGCCCCCGCGTCTCGGCCGGGTCGATCACGTCGTCGAGCTCGAACAGCGCCGCCGCGTTCAGCGCCTTCGCGTTCTCTTCGGCCTGCGCGGTGAGGTCGCGTACGCGCTGCTCGCGCTCGGCCTCGTCGGCGATCGCCTCCAGCTCCTTGCGCAGCGCCAGCCGCACCGCCCCCTCCAAACCCATCGGCCCGAGGTGGGCGCTCGGCCAGGCGACCGTCAGCAGCGGCTCGTGGAGGCTGCCGCCGACCATCGCCTGGGCGCCGAGGCCGTAGCCGCGGCGGAGGATCACCGCGATCAGCGGCACTCGCAGGGCCGCGCCGGCGACGAGCAGGCGCGAGGCGTGCCGCACCAGCCCGGTCGCCTCGGCCTCCGGCCCGACCATGTAGCCGGGCGTGTCGACGAGGGAGAGGACCGGCAGGCCGAAGGCGTCGCAGAGTTGCAGCAGCCGCGCCGCCTTGTCGGAGGCGTCCGAGGTGACGGCACCGGCGGTGTGGCGGGTGTCGTTGGCGATGATCCCCAGCGGCCGTCCCTCGACTCGGGCCAGCGCCGCCACCATCTCCGGCGCAAAGCGCTCGCGCAGGAAGGTGACCGAGCCCTCGTCGCAGAGGGTCTTGACGATCGGCCGCGGGTCGTAGGCGCGGCGCCTGCGCTCGGGAACGAGTTCGCGCAGGCGCGCCTGGTCGAGCGCGGGGCCGGGCGCGGTCGCGCCCTGGAAGTAGGCGAGCAGCCTCTTCGTCGCCGCGGTCGCCTCGGCCTCGTCTGCGCAGACGACGTCGACCACCCCGTTCGGCGCCTGCATCTCGATCGGCCCGATCTCGTCGGCCGGGACCTCGCCGAGGCCGCCGCCGGCGATCATCGCCGGCCCGCCCATCCCCAGCGAGGTCGCCTCGGTGGCGACGATCAGGTCGGCGCAGCCGGCGATCACCGCGTTGCCGGCGAAGCAGCGGCCGTGGACGACGGCGATCCGCGGCACCAGCCCGGAGAGCTTCGCCCAGAGGGCGAAGGCACGGGTGTCGAGGGCGGAGACGACGGGGTAGTCGGTGTCGCCGGGCCGCCCTCCCCCGCCCTCGGCGTAGAAGACGACCGGCAGCCGCATCCGCTCGATCAGCTCGAAGAGGCGGTCCTTCTTGCGGTGGCCGAGCGCCCCCTGCGTCCCCGCCAGCACCGTGTAGTCGTAGGCGAGGACCGCGCAGGCGGCGCGCTCTGCGTCGAAGAGGTCGCCATTGATCCGAGCCGTGCCGGCGAGGAGGCCGTCGGCGGGCGTGCGGGCGATCAGGTCCTCCAGCTCGCGGCGGCCGCGCTGCGCGGCGATCGCGTAGCGGCCGTACTCGACGAACGAGCCGGGGTCGACGAGGTCCTCGACGTTCTCCCGCGCCGTCCGCCCTCCCGCCGCATGGCGCTTCTCGACCGCTTCAGGACGCGCCGCGTCCTCGGTCAGCGCCCGGCGCGCCAGCAGCTCCTGCAGATCCTCTCTCTCCCCCTCAGGCACCGCCGCATCTTAGGACGGCCCGGATACGGGCCCGGATGGCCCTCCCAAAACACTCAAAAGCGAGCGCAGCGAGCGAGTCTTGGGAGGGCCACCCGGACCCGCCTCAGCCACCCAACTCCTTGGCGAGCCGGCGCAGCGCCTTGGCGTTGACGCGCTTGGCGAAGGCGCGGGTGAGGAAGGGGGCGAGGCGCTCGCTCCGCGGCAGCTCCTCGAAGGCGAGCTCGAACTCGATCCGGGTGCCGCCCTCCGGCTGATTCTCGAGCCGGTAGGTGCCTTGGGTCTTGCGCTTGCCGCCGGAGGAGAGGCCCCGCTCGACGATCCGGCGCGGCGCCTCCGCCTCGATCACCTCGAACTCGAAGCAGTCCTGGGAGCCGGGCGCGTCGACCCGCGCCCGCGCCTTGGCGCCGACGCCCCGCCGCGGCCCCGAGAACTCCCAGTCGACGAGATAGTGGTCGAGGAAGCGCTCGTGGTTGGCGAGGGCGTCGAGGTACTCGAACACCTCGGCGGGCGGCTTGGGGACGGTGACCTCCACCGTGACCGGCTTCATCCGGTGAGATCCTAGAGTCGCGGCGAAAGGCGCGCGCTATTCGACGACTTCGACGGTGCCGTGCATCGTCGGGTGGATTTCGCAGAAGTAGGTGAAGGTGCCCGGTTCCTTGAAGGTCGCCGAGCCGAGCTTGCCTTCGTCGATGGTGCCGGTGTCGAAGCTGCCGTCGTCGGCGGTCGCGGTGTGCGGGGCGGCGTCCTCGTTCTGCCAGACCACCTTGCCGCCGACCTGGACCACGACGGGATCCGGTTCGTAGGTGAATTCGACGATCTGGACTTTTTCCGACTTCGCCGCTTCGCCGCTCGGTGCCGGTTTTGATCCGGTCGATTCTTCGCTCTGCGACTGACTCTCCCCGCCTTCGGCTCCCTGTCCCGAGGGAGCGGTTTCGGCTTCCGAGGAGCTGGAATCGGAGCCGCTGCCGCCGCAGGCAACAAGGCCGAGGGAGAGGGCGACCATTGCAGCGGCGAGCAGCGGCTTCAATCCCATCGAAGCTGCGTCTACCCGACGGCCCGCGCAATTAACCTGCGCCCGCGATCGCCGGCCCTGCGGAAGCTAATAGCCGGGCGTGCGTTTGATCCTGTGGCGCTCTCGCTCGTGCGCAGCGCCCTTCTCCTCGAGGACCTCGCAGGCTTGGTGGATGTCGTCGGCGAGGCGGTCGACCTGGGCGCGGCTCAGCGTCTCCTTGACCAGCGCCCGCATGATCTTCACCTCCTGGGCGTCGGGCGGCATCGTGTAGGCGGGCAGCATCCAGCCGCGCTCGGCCGAGAGCTGCCAGGAAACGTCGAACTCGTCGTATTCGCGTTCGCCGGCGAGCTTGAAGGCGACCAGCGGCAGCTGCTCCTTCTCCGCCCCGATCAGCTCGAACCTGCCGTTCTCGCGCAGCCTCTCGGCCAGCGCCTTGGCGTTCTCCTCCATCGCCCGCATCACGTGGGCGTAGCCCTCGCGCCCGAAGCGGACGAAGTTGTAGTACTGGGCAAGCACCATCGAGGCGCCGGTGGAGAAGTTGAGGGTGAAGGTGGCGTCGGTCTTGCCCAGGTAGTTCTCGTAGAAGACGAGATCCTCGGCCAGGTCGGCCTTCTCGCGGAAGACGAGCCAGCCGATCCCCGGGTAGACGAGCCCGAACTTGTGCCCGGAGACGTTGATCGAGCGCACCTGCTCGAGCCGGAAGTCCCACTCCGAGTGCGGGTAGAGGAACGGCCAGACGAAGCCGCCGCTGGCGGCGTCGACGTGGAGCGGCACGTCGAGCCCCTTTTCGTCGCGAATCTGGATCAGCAGGTCGTTGATCCCCTGGATGTCGTCGGCGTGGCCGGTGAAGGTGGTGCCGAGCACGGCGGCGACCCCGATCGTGTTCTCGTCGACGTGGGGCTCGACGTCGGCCGGCCCGATCACGTACTTGTCCTCGCGCAGGCGGACGATCCGCGGTTCGACGTCGAAGTAGCGGCAGAACTTTTCCCAGACCACGTGGACGTCGCCGCCGAAGACGAGGTTCGGCCGCTCGACTGGCTTCCCCGCCGCTTCGCGCCGCTCCCTCCATTTCCACTTCAGCGAGAGGGCGCCGAGCATGATCGCCTCCGAGGACCCCTGCGTGCGGCAGCCGGTCGTCTCGCCGGGGGCGTGGTAGAGGTCGGCAAGCATGCGGATGCAGCGCTGCTCGATCTCGGCCGAGATCGGGTACTCGGCGTGGTCGATGAAGTTGCGGTGCAGGTTCTCGGAGACGATCCGCTTCGCCTCGGGCTCCATCCAGGTGGTGACGAAGGTCGCCAGGTTGCGCCAGGGGTCGCCCTCGAGGACGAGTTCCTCGTCGACCAGCCGCATCGCGTCGAGCGCCGGCATGCCCCTGGCCGGGAACTCCTTGTCGGGCGCGTCTTCGGTCAGGAAGCGGTCGCCGTAGAGCAGCGCGGCTTCCTCGGGAGACTGGTGCTCGTTCATCTCGGTGGCTCCTTCTCGGGGACGCCGCCGAGCCTAACCGCATCGATGATCGCCGGTGGAAATAGCCGAAGGCCGGCTCTATGGTGGGACCGAGCGGCGGAGCGACGAGCTTGCGACGAGAAGGGACGGACCCGATGAACGGTGATGCGCTTGAGATGGGGCCGATCGACTACATCCTGGTCGAGTGGCCGGGGCGCCAGCCGAACGGCGAGGTGGCGCCACAGCTCGTCGACCTGGTCGATCGCGGTCTGATCCGGATCCTCGACCTCGTCTTCATCAGCAAGGACGAGGACGGGAGCGTCACCGCGCTGGAGATCTCCGACCTCGGCGACGAAGTCGCCGAGCTGGCGATCTTCGAGGGGGCCTCCTCGGGGCTTCTCGGCGACGAGGACGTCGAGGAGGCCGCGGGGGTGCTCGAGCCCGGCACCTCGGCGGCACTGCTGGTCTTCGAGAACAGCTGGGCGGCGCCGTTCGTCGGCGCCGTGCGCCGCTCGGGCGGCGAGCTGGTTGCCAGCGGCCGCATCCCGGCCGAAGACGTGCTCGCGGCGCTCGACGCCGCCGAGGCCGAAAGGTAAGGAGAGAGTCATGCCAGGACTACTGCGAGGGATGGCGCGCACGGCGGTCGTCGCCGGCACCGCCACCGCCGTCAGCAACCGCGTCTCCCGCCGCCAGGGGGAGCGCTGGGCCGAACAGGAACAGCAGGCCGCGATCCAGGCCCAGGCCGCTCCCGCCCCGGCACCCGCGCAAGGCGGCGGCAGCTCGGTGATCGATCAGCTCAAGGAACTCGGCGAGCTGAAAGCGCAGGGCATCCTCACCGAGGAGGAGTTCGCCGCGCAGAAGGCGAAGATCCTCGCCGGCTGACAGCCGCCGCGGTCAGCCCTTCACCGCGTAGAGGATGTGGGTGACGCCGGGGGCCTCGACCGCCCGCAGCTGCTCCAGCCCGATGTCTGAGCCGATGTCGTCGAAGAGGCGCTCGCCGGCACCGAGGATGACCGGGACCTGGTTGACCAGGATCTCGTCGAGGTGGCCGGCGCGGATGCACTGGTGCAGGGTCGAGGCGCCGCCGCCGATCGAGACGTCCTTGTCGCCTGCCGCCTCCCGCGCCAGGTCCACCGCCCGGTCGAGGCCCTCGGTGACGAAGTGGAAAGTGGTGCCGCCCTCCATCTCCAGCGGCTCGCGGGGATGGTGGGTGAGGACGTAGACGGGGGTGTGGTAGGGCGGATCCTCGCCCCACCAGCCGCGCCAGGAGCCGTCGCCCCAGTCGCCCCTGATCGGGCCGAACATGTTGCGGCCCATGACCACCGCGCCGACGTTGGCGGTCGCTTCCTCGTAGATCGGGGCGCTGGCGTTCTCCTCGCCGCCCTCCTCGCCGTGCTCCTCGAGCCAGGCCCGCAGCCTGAACGCCCACTGGTGCAGATCCATCCCGCCTTCGCCGAGCGGGTTTTCCTCGCTCTGGTTCGGCCCCGCCATGTAGCCGTCGGCCGAAATGGAGATCTGCGCCTTGACCTTCCCCACGGACCCACCGTAGGCGATCCGGCTCTTAGGCGCTTTTGTCAACCGATGGTTTGCAAACTCGCCAGCCTTGTGCCCGCCCGGCTCCGACGCTATCCTGTTTGAGGACTAACTACGGAAAGTGGACTTGATGATGACCTATCGACTGATAGCGCTCGACGAGGCAATCGTCTTCCCCACCGTGACCGCCACCCTGCCGATCGACGTCGGCGAGGACGAGCGCGTCTTCCTGATCCCGCGCCGCGACGGCGAGTACGGGCGCGTCGGCGTGGTCGCCGAGGTGATCGAGACCGGGCTCTCGCGGAGCGGCCGCCCCGTCGCCACCGTCGTCGGCCTCCATCGCGGGCTGATCGGCGGCTCCGCCCAGGCCGGCGAGGGCGAGACCCTGCGCGTCGAGGTGCAGGAGATCCGCGACGGCCACCCCGACGACGAGCACGCCCGCGAGCTGACGCGCGAATACCGCGCCGTGGTCGAGGAGATCCTCGAGCTACGTGGGGACGACGGCCGCATCGCCGCCTTCCTGCGCTCGGTCGACGAGCCGGGCGCGCTGGCCGACACCTCCGGCCTCTCCCCCGACATCCCCGACGAGGGCAAGCTGCGGCTGCTGGAGACGATCGACGTCAGCGCCCGACTCGAGCTGGCGGTCGAGCTGCAGCGCGAGCGCCTCGCCGAGCTGCAGGTGCGGAGCAAGATCCGCGACGACGTCGAGTCCGGCGCCCAGAAACAGCAGCGCGATTACTTCCTGCGCAAACAGATGGAGTCGATCCGCAAGGAGCTGGGCGAAGACGAGGCCGACCTGATCGCCGAGTACGAGAAGAAGGTCGCCGAGGCGGGGATGCCCGAGGCGGTCGCCGAGCAGGCCGAGAAGGAGCTGCGGCGGCTCGAGCGCCAGGGCGAGCAGTCGCCCGAGAGCTCGATGATCCGCAACTACCTCGATTGGCTGATCTCGGTGCCGTGGTCGAAGCGCTCCGACGAGCGGCTCGACCCCGACCACACCCGCGAGGTGCTCGACGCCGACCACGCCGGCCTCGAGGACGTGAAGAAACGGATCGTCGAGTTCATCGCCGTGCGCAAGTTGCGCGAGGAGCGCGAGGTCGCCGACGACGGCCGCGCCGGCGGCGCGATCCTCACCCTGGTCGGGCCTCCCGGCACCGGCAAGACGTCGATCGGCGAGTCGATCGCCCGCGCGCTCGGGCGCGAGTTCGTCCGCATCAGCCTCGGCGGCGTCCACGACGAGGCCGAGATCCGCGGCCACCGCCGCACCTACATCGGCGCCCTCCCCGGGCGGATCGTCCGCGCCCTGCGCGACGCCGGCACGATGAACCCGGTCATCCTCCTCGACGAGGTCGACAAGGTCGGCGCCGACTGGCGCGGCGACCCCTCCGCGGCCCTGCTCGAGGTCCTCGACCCGGCGCAGAACGACACCTTCCGGGACCACTACCTCGACGTCGAGGTCGACCTCTCCGAGGTGGTCTTCATCGCCACCGCCAATGTGGCGGACACGATCCCGGCGCCGCTGCTGGACCGGATGGAGACGATCGCCTTCGACGGCTACACGACCGAGGAGAAGCTGGCGATCGCCCGCGGCTACCTGCTGCCGCGGCAGCTGAAGCGCAACGCACTGACGCCTGAGGAGGTCGAGGTCTCCGACGAGGTCCTGCGGACGGTGATCTCCGAGTACACCCGCGAGGCGGGCGTGCGGCGGCTCGAGCGCGAGATCGGCAAGCTGCTGCGGGCGGCGGCGACGAAAGTCGCCGCCGGCGCCGTCGCGGGGAAGCTCGTGCTCGACGTCGACGCCCTGCGCGAGGCGCTCGGCCGCCAGAAGCACTTCCAGGAGTCGGTCGAGCGGACCGCGATCCCGGGCGTCGCCACCGGCCTCGCCGTGACCGGGGCCGGCGGCGACATCCTCTTCATCGAGGCGACCGCGATGGACGGCGACAAGGGCCTGGTGCTGACCGGCCAGCTCGGCGACGTGATGAAGGAGTCGGCGCGGATCGCCCTCTCCTACGTTCGCGCCCATCGTGAGGAGCTCGATATAGACGCCGAGAGGTTCCAGCGCGAGTTCCACCTCCACGTGCCCGCCGGGGCGATCCCCAAGGACGGCCCCAGCGCCGGCACGGCGATGACCGCGGCGCTGGTCTCGCTGCTGACCGGGCGGCCGGTCAAGCACACGGTCGGGATGACCGGCGAGGTCACCCTGCAGGGCCGGGTGCTGCCGATCGGCGGCCTCAAGCAGAAGGTGCTGGCCGCCCACGCCGCCGGGCTCACGGAGGTGATCCTGCCCGAGCGCAACCGCGGCGACCTCGACGAGGTCCCCGACGAGGTGCGCGAGCAGATGGCCTTCCACCCGGTGATGAGCATCGACGAGGTGCTGGGGCTGGCGCTGGAGCCGGCGGAGAAGGGGCACGAGGCCGTGGCGGCATAGAGGAGCCCGATGCGCTGCCGCAACTGCAACCCCGTCCCGCCCGAGCTGCGGGCTGCCGCCGGCCTGCTCGAGCGCCGCTGGACGATGGCGACGATATACGCCTGCTCCAGCGGCGCCGCTCGCTTCAACGAGTTCCGCCAGTCCCTCCCCGGCGTCTCCCCCACGACCCTCTCCGACCGGCTCGAGCAACTGGAGGCGGCCGGGATCGTCGAGCGCACCCTCGTTCCGGGGCGCCCACCCCACACCGAGTACGCGCTGACTGAGCGCGGCGCCCGGCTAGCCGAGGCCGTCGCCGGGCTGCTGCGGCACTGAGGCCACAACCGTCGACCGCAGGCCCAGCAGGCGGTAATAGAGAACAGCTGCGACGAGGGCGCCGATCGGCGCGGCAAGGGTCGAAGCGAGGGCGCTGAAGACGATCCGCAGCAGTGGGCCGTCGGCGATGCCGTTGGCGATCGCGACGAAGACGATCTCGGCGACAACGGCGATCAGGTAGGCGACGACGACGGTCCCGAAGACCGGCCAACCCTGACCCTTCACCAGCTGGCGGGAGCGGCCGAAGGCGTCGAAGACGCGGCGGCGCTCGACCACGATCACGGGCGCGATCACCGCCCACATCGTCAGCAGGATCAGGCCGGGGACGATCAGCAGCACGAAGCCGGCGCCGATCCCGAGGCCGGCGAGGATGCCGGCGCCGATCAGCGGCCCGAGGACCGGGGCGACCGAGCGCATCAGCTCCCCGACCGAGGAGTCGCGGCGGCCATCCTGCACGTCGCGGACGAGTTCCACGACCATCCCCTGGTAGAGGGTGCCGACCGCGAGGCTGACCACCAGCCCGACCCAGAAGAGCGAGAAGTTCCCTTCGGTGAGGCCGTTGACGATCGCCACCACCAGGAACAGCCAGAAGGCGACCGGCAGCAGCACTCCCGCCTGGTCTCGGTAGAGGTCGAACACCTCGCCGAGGGCGTCGCCGACGCGGAGCTTCCGTTCCATGCGGGTCGCTTTCGACCCCGGATCACCTTCCCCTCCCAAAAACGTCGCTTTGGTGGGAGTATTCGACCATCATGGAGAGTTCGGGCCAGTCGGCCGAACGTGTCGACGAGGAGCGCTTCCGGCGGTTGATCGACGTCGGCAGCAGCCTGCTCTCGGAGCTGGACCTCGAGGCGGTGCTGAAATCGGTCGCCGAGGCGGCGCGGGAGCTGACCGGCGCCCGCTACGCGGCGCTCGGCGTGCTCGACCGCGAGCGGCGCGAACTCGAGCGCTTCATCAACGTCGGGATCGACGAGGAGACGCGGCGGGGGATCGGCAACCTGCCGCGCGGTCGCGGCGTCCTCGGCGAGCTGATCCGCGAGCCGGTGCCGCTGCGGCTGCGCGACGTCAACGCCCACCCCCACGCCTACGGGTTTCCCCCGGGCCATCCGCCGATGCACTCCTTCCTCGGGGTGCCGATCGCCGTCCGCGGCGAAACCTACGGCAACCTCTACATGACCGAGAAGGAAGGGGCCGCGGAGTTCGACGAGGCCGACGAGGAAGCGGCGCTGACCCTCGCCAGCTGGGCCGGTATCGCGATCGAGAACGCCCGCCTCTACACCAGCCTCAGCGAGCGCGAGGCCGAGGTCGAGCGGGCGCTGCGGCGGGCCGAGACCTCGGTCGACATCGCCCGCACCGTCGGCGGCGAGACCGACGTCGAGCGCGTCCTCGACCTGATCGTCAAGCGGGCGCGGGCGCTGGTCGACGCCCGCGCCCTCCTCGTCCTCCTGCGTCGCGAGGACCACCTCTTCGTCGCCGCCCACGCCGGCCAGGTCGAGCAGGACATCAGCGGCCTCGCGATCCCGATCGCCGACTCGGTCTTCGGGGCCGCGATGGAGGACCGTGTCTCGCAGCGACTCGAGCGCGGCTCGCCGCCCTCCGAGGGCAGGCTGCGGGAGAAGATCGGCGCCGAGACCGCGCTGGTCGTGCCGCTGCTCTTCCGCGGCCGCGCCGTCGGCACCCTGGTCGCGCTCGACCGCGAAGCGGGCGGGATCGAGTTCGACCAGGAGGACCTGCGGCTGCTGCAGTCCTTCGCCTCCAGCGCGGCGACCGCGGTGGCGACCGCCCAGACGGTGGAGGCCGATCGCCTCCTCCAGCAGATCGAGTCGGCCGAGAAGGAGCGCGAGCGCTGGGCGCGTGAGCTCCACGACGACACCCTCCAGCACCTGGCGGCGATCCGGATCAACCTGGCGACGGCGCTGCAGAGCGGCGGCGAGCGGCGGGCGGCGCAGATCGAGAGCGCGGCGGAGGAGGCGATCGCCCACCTGGAGGCTCAGATCAACGAGCTCAACCGCCTGATCAACGACCTGCGCCCGGCGGCGCTGGAGCGACTCGGGCTGGCGGGAGCGCTCGAAGCCCTCGCCGAGGAGAGCTCCGCCCGCGGCAGGGCCGAGGTCGTGGCAACGGTGGAGCTGGCCGAGGAGCGCGGCGGCGACGAGGACCGGATCGTCTACCGGCTCGTCCAGGAGGCGCTCACCAACGTCGTCAAGCACGCCAACGCCTCGCGGGTCGAGGTGGCGGCCGAGGAAGCCGAGAACGAGATCCGGATCGCCATCCGCGACGACGGCGAGGGCTTCGACCCCGACGCCTCCACCGCGGGCCGCGGCCTGACCGGCATGCGCGAGCGGATCGAGCTGCTCGGCGGCGAGATCGAGGTCAGCTCGACCCCCGGCGAGGGCACCCACATCTCCGCCCGGGTACCTCTGCCTGAAGCGTGAGGGGTACCGGCACCCTCCCCCACCAAATGAACTCTGCAGACGCCGAAGGGCATGAGCTTTTCTTGAGACAGCTACCTGACGCCGAGCCGTCCTGAGCTGCGTGTGGAAAGGGGGTCCTCCCCTACCGCGGCGCAGTGATCACTCGTTGTCGCCGCCGGCGTCGATGACGCCGTTGTCGATCGCGAAGCGGACCAGTTCGGGGCGCGACTCGAGGCCCAGCTTCTCCAGCAGTTTCGAGCGGTTGACCTCGACGGCGCGGACGCTGAGGTAGAGCTTCTCGCCGATCTCGCGGTTGGTGTGGCCGAGGGCGAGCAGGCGCAGCAGCTCGCGGTCGCGCTCGCCGAGGGACTCCAGGGGGTCGGCCCCGAGCTGGACGACCTGGCCGCCGAGCTCGGGGTCGATGTAGGAGCCGCCCCCGGCGGCGGCGCGGATCGCCGCGGTCAGCTGCCGCTCGGCCGCCTGCTTCAGCACGTAGCCGGAGGCGCCGGCGCGCAGCAGCTCGCGGGCGAGGCGCGGGTCGGCCTGCATCGTCAGGACCACGATCGCCGTCCCCGGCACCCGCTCGCGCAGCGAAGGCACGTCCTCGGCGGGCTCGGCGCCCGGCATCTGCAGGTCCAGCACCAGCACGTCGGGTCTACGGTCCCGGGCCAGCTTCTGGGCCGCCCGGGCGTCGGCCGCCTCGCCGATCACGCGCAGATCGTCCTCCGCCTCGAGCATCGCCCGCAGGCCGGTGCGGATGACGTTGTGGTCGTCGGCGAGGACGACCGTGATCTCCTGCATCTCCCCGCTCTCGGTGGGCATCGAGGGGGAGTCTGGCATGCCTCCGGGCGGGGCGAAACCCCGCAACCGGGAGTGTGGCTTTCGGCCGATGGGAAAGGGGCAAGACCACGCGATCCTGAGGTCATGAGGATCCTCGTCGCCCTGGGTGGAAACGCGCTCCTGCGGAGGGATGGGATGGCGAGCGCCGCGAACCAGCGCAGCAACGTCGAGCGGGCCGCATCCGCGCTCGCCGAGCTGACCCACGACCACGAAGTGGTCGTCACCCATGGCAACGGGCCGCAGGCGGGCCTGCTGGCGCTGCAGGCCGAGGCCTTCCCCGACGTCCCTCCCTACCCGCTCGACGTGCTCGGCGCCGAGGGCGAGGGGATGGTCGGGCACATGCTGGAGCTCGCCCTGCGCAACCGCCTGCCCGAGCGCGACGTCGTCAGCGTCCTCACCGAGGTGATCGTGGCCGGCGACGACCCCGCGTTCCACAAGCCGAGCAAGCCGATCGGCCCCGTCTACACCGCCGAGGAGGCGCAGCGGCTACGGCTCGACCGCGGCTGGACGCTGGGCCACGACGGCGAGGGCTACCGGCGCCTCGTCCCCTCCCCCGAACCGAACGCGATCGCCGAGATCCGCAGCCTGCGGGTGCTGGTCGACTCCGGCGCCCAGGTGATCTGCGGCGGCGGCGGCATCCCGATCGCGCTCAACGGCGACGGCACCCTGCACGGGGTCGAAGCGGTGATCGACGAGGACCTGACCGCGGCGCTGCTGGCGCGCCGCCTCGACGCCGACGCGCTGGTGCTGCTGACCGACGTCGACGCGGTCTACCGCGACTGGGGCGACCCGAACCAGCGGCCGATCGGCAGCGCCAACCCGGCCGCGCTGCGCGGCATGCACTTCGCATCCGGCTCGATGGGACCGAAGGTCGAGGCCGCCTGCCGCTTCGCCGCCACCACCGGCCGCCGCGCCGCGATCGGCTCGCTCACGAACGTGGTGCGGGTAGCGCGGGGCGAGGCCGGGACGCAGGTCGTGGCCCCCGTCGCCGAGCCAGCCATCGGCGCAGCTCGTCGGCACCCCAGACGATGAAGGGGAAGGGCACGACGAGCAGCAGGTCGTGCCAGGGCAGCGCCGCCGTCCCCAGCAGCCGCTGGAACGCCGGCACGTAGATCAGCAGCGCCGCCAGGGCCAGCTCGAAGCCGATCCCCCACAGCAGCAGCCTGTTGGAGAAGACGCCGATCGAGCGCAGCGAGGCGCGTTCGGTGCGGGCGGCGAAGGCGGTGCCGACCTGGCAGGCGACCATGCTGAGGAAGGTCATCGTCGTCGCCTGGCGGTAGGCGTGGTGCAGCGGCGTCCCCTCCCCGGTCGGGTCGTTCGGGCTCCAGCCGGCGCGCAGCAGGACGTAGAAGAAGGCGCCCATCTCCAGGATCGCGGCGATCATGCCGAGGAAGAGCCAGGCGCGCAGCAGCATCGAGCGCCGGATCAGCCCTTCGCTGCGCTTGCGCGGCGGCTGGCGCATGATCCCCGGCTCGGCCGCCTCCTGGCCGAGCGCCAGCGCCGGCAGCGTCTCGGTGCCGACGTCGAAGGAGAGCAGCTGCAGGACGGTGAGCGGCAGCGGGATCGCGCCGCCGCCGAGCGCGTAGACGAGGTAGGGGACGATCTCCGGCGTTGCGTGGGCGAAGATGTAGACGATGAACTTGCGGATGTTGTCGTAGATCCGCCGCCCCGCCCTGACGGCGGAAACGATCGTCGCGAAGTTGTCGTCGGTGAGGACCATCGTCGCCGCCTCGCGGGCGACGTCGGTGCCCGAGCGGCCCATCGCGACGCCGATGTCGGCGCGTCGCAGGGCCGGCGCGTCGTTGGCGCCGTCACCGGTCATCGCAACCACGTGGCCGGCCTCGCGCAGGGCATCGGCGATCCGCAGCTTCGCCTCCGGGGTGCTGCGGGCGAAGACCAGCTCGCCGCCGCGGGCGAGCGCCTCGTCGAGCTGAGCCTCGCTCATGCTCTCCAGCTGCTCCTCGGAGATCGCCCGCGCGTGGCCACCGGCGATCCCGATCTTGTTGGCGATCGCGACCGCGGTGCGGGGGTGGTCGCCGGTGACGACGATGATCCGGATCCCGGCCCGGTGGCAGCGAACGACCGCGGCGGCGACCTCGGGCCGCGGCGGGTCGATCATCGCCACCAGGCCGAGCAGGGTGAGGTCGCGCTCGGCCTCCTCGCGCCGCCCGGGAACCGCGCCGCCGAGGCGACGGCGGGCGACCGCCAGCACCCGCAGCCCCTCGTCGGCGAAGCGGTCGGTGGCCTCGTGGACGCGGTCGCGAGTGGCCTCGTCGAAGAGCCGGGACGCGCCCCCGGCATCGGCGACCGCGGTGCAGCGCGGCAGGATCGACTCCGGCGCCCCCTTCGCGTTCAGCCAAAGCTCGCCGTCCTCTTCATCGACCGTCGACATCAGCTTGAGGCCGGCGTCGAAGTGGAACTGGGCGCGCCGGTGGGCGGCGCGGGCCTCGTCGTCGGGGTCGATGCCGCGATCCCTGGCCGCCAGGACCATCGCCGCCTCGGTCGCGTCGCCGACCGGCTCCCCGTCCTCGCCGAGGCGGGCGTTGTTGCAGGCGAACATCGCCCCGGCAAGCTCGCGCGCGGCCGAATTCGAAGTGTCGGCGCCGAGGTCGAGCTCTTCGGCCGCCGTCCAGATCCGCGTCACCCGCATCCGGTTCTCGGTCAGGGTGCCGGTCTTGTCGGTGCAGACGACGTCGGTCGAGCCCAGCGTCTCGACCGCGCTCAGCCGCTTCACCACCGCCCCCTCGCGGACCATCCCCCGCACCCCCACCGCCAGCGCCAGGGTGATCACCGGCAGCAGGCCCTCGGGGACGTTGCCGACGATCAGCCCGATGGTCAGCACCACCGCGTCGGAGAGCGAGAGCCCGGTGCCGAGGATGGCGAGCGGGACGAAGGCGATCCCCAACGCGATCGCGATCCCGGCGATCAGCCAGGCGACCCGGCGCACCTCGTGCTCGAGCGGGCTCTCCTCCTTCTCGACCCGCTGCGAGAGCGAGGCGATGCGGCCGAGCTCGGTCGCCATCCCGGTGGCGCCGACCAGCGCCCGCGCCTCGCCGCCGGTGCAGGCGGTGCCGCTGAAGACGAGGTCGCGTCGCTGGACGTGCGGGGTGTGCGGGTGCGGCTCGCCGCCGGGGGCGAGCGAGACCGGCACCGACTCCCCGGTCAGGGGCGAGAGGTCGGCCTCGATCGCGCCCTCGACCAGGCGCCCGTCGGCGGAGATGCGGTCGCCCTCGGCGATCAGCAGCAGGTCGCCGGGGACCAGCTCGGCGGCGTCGACCTCCGCCTCGGCCCCGTCGCGGAGGACCCGCGCCTGCTGCGGGATGTAGCTCTGCAGCGCCTCGACCGCCCGCTCGGCCTGCATCTCCTGGGCGAAGGCGAAGGCGGCGTTGAGGACGATGACGACGACGACCGCGATCGCCACCGGGGTGATTCCGGCAAGCGCCGCCAGCACCGCGGCGCCCCACAGCAGCAGCGCCAGCGGGTGGGTGAACTGCCGCGCCAGCTCGCCCGGCCAGCGGCGGCCATGCCGTCGCTCGAGCCGGTTCGGCCCGTACCGGACGAGGCGTCGTTCAGCCTCGCGACTGGAGAGACCCTCCGTCGCCACCCACCTGTTTTACCCCGGCGGCGGCAAGGAGGCGGCGCAGGACGCCTTCCTCCGAGCCGGCTTAGAGGCGGGGAGAGGGTTTCGTCGCCTCATCGCCGGTCGGACATACCCGCCAAGCCCCCGCGCCGGCAGGGGAAGGCGCGAGGGTTTTGGCGGGTGCGGAGAAGCTCGTCATCGGGAGCTCTCCTTCATCGCGACCGCCGCGCCCTCCTCGGCCGGGAGGGCGGACAGGTACCGGGATCGCGACGAGCTCTAAGCGAGGGCGAGCGATCATGTAGACGATTGTCTCCCCCGCCGCGCGACGCGCCATCCGGGGGCGACACCACTTGCTGGTGCGGGGGTGCCGCAAGGCGTTACGCTCGCTGCGTGAGCGACGCGGAGGGGCAGACGACGGTCGTCCTGGTCGACGACCACGCGGTGGTGCGCGGGGCGCTGAAGGCGCTGCTCGACGGGCAGGACGACCTGGAGGTCGTCGGCGAGGCCGGCACCATCGCCAGCGGGCGGGAGCTCGTCGCCGAGGCCAAGCCGCGGGTGGTGGTATTGGACGTCAACCTGCCCGACGGTCTGGCCGTCGACGCGGTGCCGGAGCTGCGCGAGGACTCGCCCGGGACGGCGATCGTGCTGCTGACGATGGAGCGCGACCTCACCCTCGCCCGCCGCGCCCTCGACGCCGGGGCGAGCGGCTATCTCTTCAAGGACGCAGCGCACCTCGAGCTGATCAAAGCGGTCCGCGCCGCCGCCGCGGGCGAGCGACACCTCGGCCCCCGGGTCGCCGCCGGCCTCAAGAGCAAGGGCGAGGAGGACAGACCCGTCCTCTCTCCCCGCGAGACCGACGTCCTCAGGCTGATGGCCCTCGGCCACACCAACCGCGAGATCGGCGAGCAGCTCTCCCTCAGCGTCCGCACCGTCGAGACCCACCGCGCCCACATCCAGCAGAAGCTCGGCCTCTCGAGCCGCCCCGAGCTGACCCGCTACGCGCTGGCGCACGGGCTGATCGATACGTAGCTCCGAGCGTTTCGGCAGAGAGGTCCGGTCGTCCTAGACCCAGGTCCGTGGCCAGCTGCGAGGTGGGGGCGATGGGGCGATTCGGATCCTGGCGTCGGCGGCCATCGCCGCGGTGGGGGTGGCGAGGACGGGGTTGAGGTCCAGCTCGACGATCTCGTCGTGGGCGGTGGCGAGGGCGCCGACGCGAAGGAGGAGGTCTTCGAGGGACTCGAGGTCGGCGGTGGGGGCGCCGCGGAAGCCCGTGAGGAGGGGGAAGGTGGCGAGGGAACGGATCATCCGGTCGGCGTCGGCGCGGGTGATCGGGCAGACGCGGAGGGCGACGTCGCCGAGCAGCTCGACCGCGGTGCCGCCGGCGCCGCAGGCGAGGACCGGCCCGAAGACCGGGTCGGTCGCCATCCCGACCAGCAGCTCGGTGCCGCCCTCGACCAGCCGCTGGACGAGGAAGGACTCGGGCTCGAGGCCCTGCGCGGTTAGCGACTCGCGCATTCGCGCGGCGGCGGCGCGCACCTCGTCCCGCCCCTCCAGCCCGACGGCCACCGCACCCAACTCCGACTTGTGGATGATCCCGGCACCGTGGGCCTTAAGCGCTACGCGGCCGCCCAGCTCTCCGGCGGCCTCGCCCGCCGCAGCCGGGTCGGCGACCAACCGCGAGTCGGGCGTCGCCACCCCGTAGCAGCCCAGTACCCGCTCGCACTCCTCGGCGCTCAGCCACTCGCGCCCCTCGGCAAGCGCTTCGGCGATCGCCGCCGCCGTCTCGTCCCCGCGGATGTTCTCGAGCTCCGGCGCCTCCGCCCCTGGCCGGCGCCGCCACTCCGCGTAGGCGAGCGCCTTGCCCAGGGCCCGCGCCGCACCCTCTGGCTGGGCGTGGGTCGGCACCCGCGACGCCTGCGCCAACGGCGCCCGCTCGCCGCTGGTCATGAAGACCGCCTGCACCGGCAACGGCCGCGCCAGCTCCTCCATCGCCCGCCCGATCGCGGCAGCCACTTCCTCGCTGCTGGTCGCCAGCGGCCGGATGAAGATCGAGATGATCGCGTCGACCCCCTCCCAGGCCGAGAGCGCGACGATCGCCCGCCGGAAGTCCTCCGCCCCGGCCGCCGCGATCAGGTCGACCGGGTTGCCCAGCCCCGCCTGCGGCGCGGCGAACTCGCGCAGCGCCTCGCGCACGTCCGGCGGCGCTTCCGGCACCTCGAGCCCGGCCGCCTCGCAGGCATCGGCGCACATGATCCCCGGCCCGCCCGCGTTGGTCACGATCGCCACCCGCGGCCCCGCCGGCAGCGGCTGGCTGGAGAACAGCGCCGCCAGGTCGAGCATCTCCGCCAGCGTCTGCGCCCGCACCACGCCGGACTGCTCGAAGAGGGCGTCCACGGTGTGATCGGAGGCGGCGAGCAGCGCCCCGGTGTGGGAGCTCGCCGCCCTCGCCCCCGCCGCCGAGCGACCGCTCTTCATCGCCACCACCGGCATCTTGCGGCCGACTCGCCGCGAGACCCGCGAGAAGCGGCGCGGGTCGCTGAAGGACTCGATGTAGAGCAGCGCCACCTCGGTGCGGCCGTCCTCCTCCCAGAACTCGAGGAAGTCGTTGGCGGTGATGTCGGCGCGGTTGCCGACCGAGGCAAAGGAGGAGACCCCGAGCCGGCGCTCGTCGGTGAACTCGGCCAGGGCCAGCCCGAGCGCCCCGCTCTGGCTGACGAAGCCGACGTTTCCGGGCGGCGGCGCATGCGGGATGAAGGTGACGTCGAGCGGCGCCTCGGGGTCGGTGTTGAGGACGCCGAGGCAGTTCGGCCCCACCAGCCGCATCCCGGTCTCGCGGCAGACCGCGAGCAGGTCGCGCTCGCGCCGAGCCCCCTCCTCCCCGGTCTCGGCGAAACCGGCGGAGAGGACGACCAGCGCCCGCGCTCCGCGCCCCGCCGCTTCCCGCGCGGCCACGACCACGCCCTCGGCGGGGACGGCGATCACCGCCAGATCGACCTCGCCCGGCGCCGCTTCGACTCTGGGGTAGACCGGCACGCTGCGGAGCCGCTCGACCGCCGGGTTGACGGGGTAGAACGGCCCGGGATAGCCGGACTCGACCAGGTTGGCGAAGACCTGGGCGCCGACGCTCCCCTCGCGCCGCGAGGCGCCGACCAGCGCCACCGCCCGCGGCTCGAGGATCGGCCTCACCGCCGCCCGAGCCGCCAGCCGGTCGCGCTCCTCGAACCGCGCCAGCGACTCCTCCGAGAAGGAGGTCGGCATCTCGACCCGCAGCAGCCCGGGCTCGGAGGAGGTGCGGGTCGGGAAGCCGCTCTCGTGGAAGACCTCGATCATCCGGTGGTTCTGCGGCAGCACCTCGGCGACGAAGGTCGAGATCCCGTTCTCGTCGGCGACCTCGGCCAGATGGGCGAGCAGGATCGTCCCCAGCCCCCGTCCCTGCAGCTCCTCGTCGACCGCGAAGGCGACCTCGGCGCGCTCGTCGCCGTCGCCGACGTAGAGCCCGTGACCGACGACCCGGCCCTCGCCGCCGCGCGTCGCGATCAGTCCGTAGCGGGCGCCGTAGTCGACGTCGGCGAGGACGATCGCCGCCCGCTGGAGGTCGACGGCGCCGGAGAAGAAGCGAAACGCGCGCGACTCCTCGCTGAGCCGCTCGAAGAGGTCCTGCAGCAGCCCCTGATCCCCCGCCCGCACCGGCCGCAGCCGCACCGTCGAGCCGTCGTGGAGGACGACATCGGCCTCGCGGTGCGCGGGGTAACCGCTGCTCACGCCCCGATCGTAGTCCGGCGTTCGTCCTTTCCCATACATATGTGGGGGGAAGGACGAACGCCGCGCGGTTTAAGGTGGCGCGATGGGGGCGCAGCTCTACTTCAGCCACCCGGCGTGTCTGGAGCACGACCCGCGGCGGGGGCTGTACGGGCATCCGGAGGCGCCGGACCGCCTGCGGGCGATCGAGGCGGCCCTGGCGGATCGCAACTGGCTCGGCTGGGAGCGGCGCGAGGCACCGCGCGCCGGCGAGGAGGACCTCGAGCTGATCCACCCGAGCCTCCACGTCGAGGCGATCCGCGAGCTCTGCCGCTCCGGCGGCGGCGCGATCGACGCCGACACCTTCGTTGGCGAGGCCTCGTGGGAGGCGTCGCTGCGCGCGGCCGGGGGCGCCTGCGAGATGGTCCGCGCGCTCCTGCGCGGCGAGGCCGAGGCGGGCTTCTGCGCGGTCCGCCCGCCCGGCCACCACGCCGAACCCGAGCGGGCGATGGGCTTCTGCCTCTTCGACAACGTCGCGATCGCCGCCGCCCTGGCGATCGCCGAGCTCGACCTCGAGCGGGTCCTGATCGTCGACTGGGACGTCCACCACGGCAACGGCACCGCCGAGGCCTTCCGCCGCCGCGCCGACGTCCTCTTCGCCAGCATCCACCAGGGCGGGATCTTCCCCGGCACCGGCGCCCTCGGCGACGCCGGCTCGGGCGAGGGCGAGGGCTACACGATCAACCTGCCGGTCTTCGCCGGCAGCGAGGAGGACGTATGGCTCTCGCTGCTCGAGCACGTCGTCCTCCCCGCCGCCGCCGAGTTCGAGCCCCAGCTGGTGCTGATCTCCGCCGGCTTCGACGCCCACCGCGCCGATCCGCTCGCCGAGTGCCGGCTGAAGGCCTCCTCCTTCGCGCAGATGGCCTGCCAGGTCCGCGACGCCGCCCGCGGCTGGGGCGCCCCGGTCGGCGCCGTTCTCGAGGGCGGCTACGACCTCGCCGCGCTCGCCGATTCTGTCCTCGCCACGATGGCGGCGCTCGGCGGCGAGGGTGAGGCGGTCTCGGCGGCGCCGGATGCGATCCTCACCCCGCGCGCCGCCTCCCACGTCGCCCACTACTGGAGCCTCTAGATGGCCAACCCGAAATTCGTCCCGATCCCGACCCACCGGCTCGAGCGCTTCAAGCCCCTGCTCGGCGAGCAGTACGCGGAGATCGAACAGGTCGCGGCGTGGGCGCGGCAGGGCTTCGCCGGCCGCGCGATCTGGCACATCAGCTCGACCGCGCGAGGCGGCGGCGTCGCCGAGCTACTGCACTGCCTGCTGCCCTACGCGCGCGACGCCGGCGTCGACGTCCGCTGGGTTGTCCTGCGCGAGGGCCCGGAGTTCTTCGCCATCACCAAGCGGCTGCACAACCACCTCCACGGCGACCCCGGGGACGGCGGCGAGCTCGGCGCGGAGGCCGCCCGCACCTACGAGGCGGCGCTGGAGGCGAACCTCGACGCGCTCGGCCCGCAGATGCAGCGCGGCGACATCATCTACCTGCACGACCCGCAGACCGCGGGGATGGTGAGGCCGCTCTGCGAGCGGGGCCTGAAAGTGGTCTGGCGCTGCCACGTCGGCGTCGACCACCCCAACGACCTCGTCCGCGGTGCCTGGAACTTCCTCCGCCCATACGTCGAGCATGCCGACGCCTACATCTTCTCCCGCCGCGAGTACCTCTGGGACGGCCTGGACGCGAGCAAGGTCTGGGTGATGCCGCCGGTGATCGACCCCTTCTCACCGAAGAACCAGGAGCTCGATGCGACCGTCACCTCCGGGATCCTCAAGGAGATCGGCCTGGTCCCCGACGGGCTCGAGGCGGCGCCCGTCTTCACCCGCGCCGACGGCACCCCCGGCCGGGTCGAGCGCCCGGCGACGATCCTGCAGGAGGAGGGGGTCCCCGACGACGCGCGGATCGTCGCCCAGGTCTCGCGCTGGGACCGGCTCAAGGATCCCCACGGCCTGCTGGAAATGGTCGCGCGTCACCTCGAGGACCCCGAGCTGCACCTCGTCGTGGTCGGCCCCGACACCGCCGCCGTCGCCGACGACCCCGAAGGCGCCGCCGTCTACGGCGATGTGGCCGAGACGTGGCGGCGCCTCGGCCCCGAGGACCGCCGCCGCACCCACCTGGTCAGCCTGCCGATGCACGACACCGACGAGAACGGGGCGATGGTCAACGCGATCCAGCGCCGCGCCGACGTCGTCGTCCAGAAGAGCATCGCGGAGGGCTTCGGCCTGACCGTGGCCGAGGCGATGTGGAAGCGGCGGCCCGTCGTCGCCAGCCGCGTCGGCGGCATCCAGGATCAGGTCGTCGACGGCGAAACGGGGTACCTGGTCGACGACCCGCGCGACCTCGCCGCCTGCGCCAGGGCGATCGAGCGCGTCCTCGCCGACCCCGAGCAGGCGCGGGCGATGGGCGAGGCCGCCCGGCAGCGGGTGATCGACAACTACCTCGCCGTCCACCGCCTGCGCGAATACGTCGACCTGCTCGCGGCCCTGATCTCCTGAACGGCCGTTGTCCCCGGTATCCGGGGACAGATCGGTTCACTCATCCGTGCGGGTTGATCACCGCGCGGCCGTCGAGGTGGCCTTCGCGCATCTTCTCGTAGGCCTTCGGCGCGTCGTCAAGCGAGAAGTGCTCGACGTGGGACTTGATCTTGCCCCGGCGCGCCAGCTCCAGGCACTCTTCGAGCTCGACCGCCGTCCCCCAGTAGGGGATGCAGAGCTGCGCCTCGAACGGCACCGCCCCGAAGGCGAACTCGAATTTGCCGCCGGCGAGGCCGACGATGGTCAGGTGCGCCTCGAACTTGGCGACGGCGGCAGCGGTCGCGATCGAGTCGTCGGAGCCGACCATGTCGACGACCAGCTCGGCTCCCTGGCCTTTGGTGATCTCGCCGATCGCCTCCGCCGCGCCCTCGCCGGCCTTGATCGCCTCGTCGGCGCCGACCTCGCGCGCCAGCGCCAGCTTCTCGTCGGAGACGTCGACGGCGACGATCCGGGCCGGGCTCAGCGCCCGCAGGATCTGCACGCCCATGTGGCCGAGGCCGCCGACGCCGATCACCACCGCGGTCGAGCCCGGCACCAGCAGGTGCAACGAGCGCTTGATCGCGTGGTAGGGCGTCAGCGCCGCGTCGGAGAGCGGCGCCGCCTCGCGCGGGTCGAGGTCGCCGAGCGGCAGCAGCAGCCGCGGATGCGGGACCAGCATGTACTCGGCCATGCCGCCGTCGAGGCCGAGGCCGCCGCCGAAGGCGCCGATCTCCGCCTGGTGCTCGCAGTAGTTCTCGGCCGAGAGCCGGCAGGCGCGGCAGCGGCCGCAGCCCCAGGGGCCGTAGACCTGGACGGCTTCGCCGATCTCGACGCCTTCGACCCCGGCGCCCATCGCCTCGACCCAGCCGGCGTTCTCGTGCCCGAGCGTGAACGGCACGTCGAAGCTGAGCGTGCCCGGCGGCCATTCCATCAGGTGCAGGTCCGAGTGGCAGGCCCCGGCGCCGCCGATCTTGACGAGAACCTGGCCCGGCCCCGGTTCGGGCACGTCCACCTCCCGCAGCTCGGCAGGCTGTTCCCATTCGGTCAACTGGTAGGCCTTCATCGCGGCCCTCCTTCTTCTCGTGCTTTTTCGAGCAGCAGCCGCCGCTCGGCGGCGGCGACCAGGCGGCGGGCGCGGTCGACGGCGTCGACGTTGACCGAGATCGCCTCGATCCCGCCCCTCACCAGCAGCTCCGCGTACTCGGGGTGGACCGACGGCGCCTGGCCGCAGATCGAGGTCCGCAGGCCGAGCTCGTGCGCCCGCTCGAGCAGGCGGGCGATGTACTCGGTCACGGCCCGGTCGCGCTCGTCGAAGACCTCGGCGACCAGCTCGGAGTCGCGGTCGGCGCCGAGCAGCAGCTGGGTCAGGTCGTTGGAGCCGATCGAGATGCCGGCGACGCCGAGCTCGGCGTAGCGCGGCAGGTGGAAGAGGACCGAGGGCACCTCGGCCATCACCCAGAGCTCGAAGCCGCGGCGCCCGAAGAGGCCGGCGCGCTCGAACATCTCGCGACAGGCGGCGACTTCGCGCGGGGTCCGCACGAACGGCAGCATCACGTGCAGGTTCTCGTGGCCGCCCGCCCAGACGCGGTCGATCGCCCGTAGCTCCAGCTCCAGCAGGTCGGGCTCGTGCATGTAGCGCAGGGCGCCGCGGTAGCCAATCATCGGGTTCGCCTCCTCCGGCTCGAAGCGATCGCCGCCCTCGAGGCCGCGGAACTCGTTGCTGCGGAAGTCGATCGTCCGGTAGGTGATCGGCCGCGGCGCGAAGGCGCTAGCGAAGCGGTTCAGCGAGTCGGCCATCCGCTCGACGAAGTGCTCGCCTTCGCCGGCCTCGAGCAGCATCCGCGGGTGCGTCCCCTCCAGCGCCTCGACGACCATCAGCTCCGCCCGCAGCAGGCCTACCCCGTCGACCTCGAGGTCGGCGACCCGCTCCAGCTGCGAGGGCTCGGAGAGGTTGACGAGCACCCGCGTCCCCGTCACCGGCCCATCGGCGTTCGTCCTTAGACCGGCATGTCCGTCCGAAGGACGAACGCCGGAATCGGTTTCGTCGCGTTTTGCGGAATTGCCTGCGCTGACGACGCCGGCGCCGGCGTCGACCGTCACCACCTGGCCGTCTTGTAGCACCTTGGTCGCTTCGCCAGTGCCGACTACGCAGGGGATGCCGAGCTCGCGGGAGACGATCGCGGCGTGGCAGGTCATGCCGCCGGAGTCGGTGACGATCGCCGCCGCGCGGCGCATCA
>DASTTQ010000017.1:0-45024 GCA_035760065.1 Solirubrobacterales bacterium | reverse complement strand
AGTCCCCCTCCCGACACCGCTCGTTATGGCTCGCGGTTGAGTGTCGGGAGGGGGACTCCCGACCGCCCCGCCACGCGGATGCCCAGGAGCGGGCTCGGTTGCGAAGACCGACGGCCATAACATGGGCTGATGGCTTTGAGGGTGGCAGTTACCGGCCCTACGGGGGAGATCGGGAAGGCGTTGATGGCCGAGCTCGAGCGGCGGGTGGAGGTCGGGAGCGTGGCGGGGATGGCTCGGCGGCCGTTCGACCCGGCTGCGGAGGGTTGGGAGAAGGTCGGCTATCGGCGGGGAGACATCCTCGATCGGGGGGCGTTGGCGGCGCTGTTCGACGGGGTCGATGTTGCTGTGCACCTGGCCTTTGCGATCTTCGGGGGACGGGAGGAGACGCGGCGGGTGAATTTGGAGGGGACGCGCAACGTCTTCGAAACGGCGATCAAGGCGGGGGTGAAGCGACTGGTCTACGCTTCCTCGGTCGCTGCTTACGGCTTCCACCCGGACAATCCGCAGCCGCTGACCGAGGAGGTGCCGGCGCGGGGGAGCGAGGGCTTCTACTACTCCCGCCAGAAGGCCGAGCTCGAGGAGCTGCTCGGGGAGCTCCTGGCCGAGAGCGACGTCGAGGCCTACGTCTTCCGGCCCTGCATCGTCGCCGGGCCGCGGGCGACGATGCTGATCGAGCAGACGGTCGACGCGGTCCGGGTCGGCGACCCGGTCCCGCTCCTCCGCAAGGGCGTGGAAAAGCTGCCGCTGGTGAAGCCGATCCTGCCCGACCCCGGCGTCCCGATCCAGCTCGTCCACCACGACGACGTCGCCCGGGCGATGGCGGCGGCGATCTGCGGCGACGGCCCGCCCGGCGCCTATAACCTCGCCGGCGAGGGCGAGGTCTCGATGTCGGATATCGCCCGCGCCCTCGGCTGGCGCTCGGTCCCGGTCCCCGGCCCGGCGGTCGACGTCGGCGCCGCCGCCGCCCGCCGTCTCACCTTCGCCTCGACCAAGCTCGAGTGGGCGACCGCGCTCGACACCCCGGTCCTGATGGACACCGCCAAAGCCCGCCGCGACCTCAATTGGACCCCCAGCTTCAATGCCGAGGAAACGCTGCGTCAGACCGTCGCCGGAGCGAAAGACAAAGGCCTGCTGGAGTAGGGAAGGGGGAGGGCTCGCCGGACGCTCCCCGCTGTTGTCCGGCGAGCCCTCCCCCTTCCCTACCCGACAATCGTCAGGGCCCCGGGGGCAGCCCGCAGCTCGATCCGGTCCCGCTCGCCGATGTAGTCGCCGTCGACCTGGAGCGGGAGCGGCCGTACCTTCCCGTTCTTGTCGACCGAGATCGTCTCGACGACGGCGTGGGTGACGTCGTCGAAGTGGGTCACCTGCTTGTGGCGGGCCGCGGGTCGGGTCTCGCTGAAGAGCCGGTTGATCAGGGTCGGCATGTCCCTCTGGGCCGCGCGTCTCAGCACCGCCAGCGAGAGCGTGCCGTCGTCGATCGCGATCCCCTCGCAGACGCGAATCGGCCGGCTGGCGAAGTAGGTGAAGGGGTCGGAGTTCTGGACGATCGTGGTCACGCCCTCGACGGGCTCCTGCCCGTCGACCGTGGTCCGCATCCGAACGGGGTTGACGAGGTACTTCCTGTAGAGGCTCGAAACGCCGGCCCAGGAGTAGTAGTAGGGGCCCGCGTTCCCCTTCATCGTCGGGTTGCGGTCGACCCGCTTGACCACGGTCGCGTCGATGCCGGCGCCGCAGGCGAAGACGAAGTAGCGCTCGTCGACCATCCCCAGGTCTATCTTCCGCGGCCGCCAGTCGTCCGCGAGCGAGAGCAGGTGCTCGGTCGCGTCGACGACGTCATTCGGCATCCCCAGCGTCCGTGCGACCACGTTGGTCGAGCCGCCGGGGAGGACCGCCACCGGCATGTCGGTCCCGGCCAGACCGTTGACGACCTCGTTCAACGTCCCGTCGCCGCCGAAGGCGACGACCACGTCGTACCCCCCGTCCAGAGCCTCGCGGCCGATCTCCGTAGCGTGGTTCTGCGCCTGCGTCGAGACCGCTTCCACGTCGAAGCGCCCCTGCAGCGCATAGACCACCAGGTTCTTCAGCCGATCCGAAACCGTCGTCGCATAGGGGTTGACGATGATCAACATCCGCTTCCTCGCCGGCCTGCGGTGCCGACGAGTACGCAGGGCAGGGATCTTCGAGCTGGCGGGCATCGCGCCGCTGCAGCGTAGTCGGACTCCGCCGGCCAGGGTTTCGGGCACGAAGCGCCTGCAAAGAAGGCTTATGAACGAGAAAGCTTGACTAGCGAGAGGGGCCTCGTACAATACCCAGACCTTGATGGGCCGTTCACGCTATTTCCCTGCATCTCTGGAAGCGACCTGTGCAGGGTGCAAGCCGGTGCACGCGCTCACGGGACGTCGGTTCGAAGAGCGGGGGCCTGTCGAGTCGGAGCCGCGGGTTCCATTTCCGTCGGGCACGTTCGACTGAGGTAGACGACCATGCTGACAAGAGACCTTCGCGCGCTATGTGAAGAGGTTCTGCTCGAGCACGACGCTGCGCAGCTCGGCGTGGTGATCGAGCCTCGCCGGCGGGAAGACGCCCTCGGCGACCTCCGCCTGGTCTTTGCCGATCGCGCGTGGCTGCGATCGGCCGCCGGACAGAAGCTCGCGAATGCGCTGAACGCCCACCCGGTCGTCGCCGAGGTCCAGCAACGGAAGTCTGCGATCCAGGTCCGCTTCACCGACCAGGTGCTGATCGACCTGGAGCAGGAGCTTGCGGCCGGTGAGCCCCTGATCGGCGAAGCGAAGGGTCGCGATTCGGGCCTCGAACGCGTGATCGTCAGCTTCATCGGTCCGAACACCAACAAGGCCCTGCATGTCGGGCACCTCCGCAATGCCTACGTCGGCGAGGCGCTGGCCTCGGCGCTCGAAACGGCGGGGGTGGAGGTCCACCGGCTCAATCTGGTCGGTGACATCGGTCGGCGGATGGCCGAAGCGATGGCCGGGTATCTCGGTGCATACCAGGGGAGGGAACCCGCCGATCTCGAGCTCCAGACCGACCGGTTCGTCGAGCTGTGCTGCAGGAGCTTCGGGAAGAAGAGCCGCGGCGAGAGGACCGCCGCCGAGGACCCAAACGCAGAGGAGCGAAAGGCCGTGGGCGATCTGGCGGACGAGCTTCTCGCGAGGTGGCTTGCAGGGGCGCCGCCCGAGACGGACCTCTGGCGGCGGATGCGCGACTGGAGCATCGAAGGCCACGAGCGCACCCTGGAGAGGCTGGGGATCCGCTTCGACGAATACGGATACGAGTCCGACGCCGTGCCGCATGCGATGGCCCTGATCGAGGAGGGGGTCGAGCGCGGGATCTTCGAACGCGAGGAGGAGGGCGGCGTCGTCTACCGGACCGGCCAGTCCGAGTATCCGACGATGGTCATGCTCCGCGACGACGGCTTTCCCACCGAGCACGCCCGCCTGCTCGCCGCCTACGACCGAATCCTCGCCGAGCTCTCCGAGAACGCGGCATACCTCGAGCTGGCGGGCTTGGAGTGGCAGCCCGCGATAGCGGTCATCTGCAAGATCCTCGAAGACCTGCAGCCCGGGCCGCGAAACGAGGCGAACCTACGGGTATTCCACGGCTCGCTGACCGAAGCCGAGGGGCAGAAGATCGGCTCCAGCGTCGGCGAGCCGACCTGGGTGGACGACTTCGTCGACGAGGTCGAGCAGGGGCCTGCGGTCGCCGCCCTCGAGCAGCTCGCCGACGGCCGCGTGGGACGCGCGGAGCTCGCCGACCTCCTGATTCGCGGCACCTTCCTCTGCGCCCCGCTCAACCGCCCGCTCATGTTCACCCCGGAGGCGGTGAGCAGCGGCCGGTCCGGCCCCGGCTGGACCATCGCCGAGGCCTGGTGCAAGGCGAGGGCGGCGCAGGGGCAGGACGAGGGCGCGCCGCTGAGCAGCCGAGCGGTCGTGATGCAGTCGCAGCAGTTCGGGCTATCGCTGGAGCGGACCGTCTCGCGCCACGACGTCACCAGCCTCTCTCGCTACCTGCTCAACCTCTCCGAGCTCTGCACCGGCCTTCCGTCACCGGGGCCGGCGGCCGCGGGGACGATGGCCCAGGCGCTGAGGGCCCTGGGATTCCTGGCGGGCCGAGGGGCCCAGGGCGCGGGAACTGAAAGCCGCCGGGAGGAGGCCGGAGTCCTGTGACCCCGAAGCTCGATCTCGACGAGGGGACCGTCCTCGCCTGCCGCGCGGCCGCAGAGCAGATCTCGGCCGACGTCTTCGCGAGGATCGACGACAAGACGACCGCCTCCGTCGAGCGGACCGTCCTGCGTCTCCTCGGGCTGGAGGGGGCCGACGAGGAGGGGGTGCCGCTCGCGAACTCCGTCGTCGATCACGTTCTCGAGCAGGGAGGCCTGGGACGTGGCGCCGCGATCTGGGTCGGCAACGGGCTGCTGCAGACCGGGATGGAGCTGGACGCGCTTGCCCTGGGAGTAGCCGAAGGGGCGATCGACCTCTGCGCGCTGCCGCAGGAGGACGAGGGGGCGGTGCGGGACCTGCTGGACAGCCGGTGCCGGGAGCGGATCGAGACGATCGCGGCGGCGATGTCCGCGCGCCGCGAGCTGCGGCGGCAGCTGGGGGAGAACCCCGAGCCTCACCGATACGTCCTCACGGCGACCGGCAACGTCTACGAGGACGTGGTTCACGCGCGGGCAGTGGCCGACAACGGCGGGGACATCGTCGCCGTGATCCGCTCGACCGCGCAGAGCCTCCTCGACTACGTGCCCGACGGGCCGACGACGGAGGGCTTCGGCGGCACCTTCGCGACCCAGGCGAACTTCCGGATCATGAGGAGAGCCCTCGACGAATGGTCGGAGGAGAACGGGCGCTACGTCCAGCTCTCGAGCTTCTGCTCGGGCCTGTGCATGCCGGAGATCGCCGCGATGGGGGTCGCGGAGGGGCTCGACAACATGGTCAACGACGCCCTCTACGGGATCCTCTACCGCGACATCAACATGGTCAGGACGATGATCGACCAGCGGCTCTCGCGGGCGATCAACGGCTTCTTCGGCGTCGTCATCAACACCGGCGAGGACAACTACCTGCGCACGGCGGACGCGCTCGAGGCCGCGCCTTCGGTGGTCGCATCCCAGTTCATCAACTTCCAGCTCGCCCGTGATGCGGGCGTTCCCGCCCGCCAGGTCGCGGTCGGAAACGCCTTCGAGATCGACCCCGAGGTTCCCGACGGCTTCCTCTTCGAGCTCGCCCAGGCGGAGCTGACCCGCTGCCTGTTCCCGCACTGTCGCGTCAAGTACATGCCGCCGACCCGGCACATGAACGGGAACCCCCTCCGCACCCACGCCTGCGACACGCTGTTCAACCTGATCGCGGTGGCCACCGGCCAGGACATCCAGACGATCGGCGTGCCGACCGAGGGACTGTTCACCCCGCACATCCACGATCGTGTCCTGGCGCTGGAGAACACGTCCTACGTTGCGACCACGGCCCGAACGCTTGCCGACGAGATCGAATTCAAGCCGGACGGGATCGTCCAGCGGCGCGCCCGGGAGGTGCTGGCGTCGGCCCTCGAGACGCTCGAAGCGGTGGCCGAGGCGGGGCTCTTCGAAGCCATCGCCGAAGGGCGCTTCGGCGACGTCTCCCGGGCCGAGACGGAGGGACGGGGTGGCGAGGGCATCGTCCTCAAGCAGGACGACTACTTCAATCCGTTGACGGGGGCGCTGGAGAATGCACCGGTCATCCACTCCTGAGGCACCGGACACCGGGATCCGGCCGTACGCCGACCGCGACGACGGGATCGTCCAGATCAGCTTCACGCTCCCCGTCCGGGATTCGCGGGCGGCGCGCGCCGCCGGCCTCGAGATCGCCCGGCGGATGGGGCTGGTCCGTCCCGAGGTCGTGCATTCCCAGGTCGTGACCGCGGGTTTCACCTACCTCATCCTCTACGGCAGGTTGGAGAGCCGGATCGACGTCGACTCGCTGCGGGGCAACGAGTTCGACCTCGTGTACATGGATCACGACGAGGTCGAGGCGTTTGCCGCCGAGCACGTCGGCAGGGAGATCGTCGTGATCGGCGCCAGCACCGGATCCGACACCCACAGCGTCGGCATCGACGCGATGCTGAACCTGAAGGGCTACGACGGCCACCACGGCCTCGAGGCCTACGACAGCTTCTCCGTCCACAACCTCGGCAGCCAGGTCTCCAACGGCCGGGTGGTGGCCCTGGCCATGGACCTGGAAGCCGACGCGATCGTCGTCTCGCAGACCGTGACCCAGCAGGACCTGCACATCCGCAACCTCACCGAGCTCGTCGAGATGGTGGAAGCCGAGGGCCTGAGGGAGCGCAGCATCCTCGTCTGCGGCGGTCCGCGGATCTCGGATGAGCTCGCCAAGGAGCTCGGCTTCGACGCGGGCTTCTCGAAAGGGACCCTGCCGAACCACCTGGCCACCTTCCTCGTCAAGGAGATGGCCGCGCGAATCGCGGACGGGAACGGGCGGTGAGCGGGCCCTCGCTGCTCGACTCGCTGGAGGGCTCCCGCCGGATCGGCGTGCTGGGCCTGGCGAAGAACACCGGCAAGACGGTCGCCGTCGGCACCCTCATCCGGGAGCTCGGCGAGCGGGGGCGCCGAATCGGGATCACCTCGATCGGCAGGGACGGCGAGGAGGTCGACGCGATCAACTCGGAGATCCGCAAGCCCCGCATCTACTGCCCCGCCAAGACCTTGGTGGCCACGACCGAGCCCCTGCTCCGTCGCTCGCAGATCCCACACCGGACCCTCGTCGCCACGGGCATCCGCACCCCGTTGGGCAAGGTGGCGATCGCCGACCTGCAAGCCGGCGGCGAGCTCGAAATCGCCGGGCCGAGCTCGCAGGCGGGCCTGAGGGCGGTGAGCGACGAGATGCTCGCGCGGGGCGCCGCAACCGTCGTCGTCGACGGGTCGATCGACCGCCGCGCCGCCGCCAGCCCGCTGGTTGCCGACACGGTCGTCTTCGCCACCGGCGCGGTCCTCGGCCCGGCGATCGAGGACGTCGCCGAGGCCACCGGCCGGGCCTTCGGCTGGGCGACCGTCTCGCTGACCGACGACCGGCGGATTCGCGAGCTCGGGACGGCGGCGCCCCGGCGCACGTTGCTGGTTCGCGGCGATGAGGTAAGGGAGTTGCCGGCGACGTTCGCGCTCACCGTGGAGCCTGGCGAGATCCGCTCCCTGCTGCGCGGGTCGGACGGCGAGGACCCTGTGCTCCTCGTCGGCGGCGTGCTCCCCGAGCGGCTGCTGGAGGCGCTGGCCTTCCAGCGGCGGGGGAATCCGGTCCGGGTTGTGGCGGCGGACCCGACGATGGTCTTCACCAAGGCGAAGACGATCGGTTGGTATCAGCGGAAGGGCGTCGCGATCGAGGTTCTGCGCAGAGCTCGCCTGGGTGCGGTCACGGTCAACCCGACACTGCCTCCCTCGCTGCGTCTGAACTCCGAGCTCCTGCGCAACGCGATCCGTGAGCGGCTGCGGGATCAGGTGCCGATCGTCGACGTGCTGCACCCCGGCTACCTCCGGCAGGCGGCTTAGCGAGAGCCCTCCGCAGAGGCCGCGAGCCGCCGCCTGCTTGCCTAGGCTCCCGTCGGTGATCGACAGACGGGAGCTGGGCGCTGTCTTCCTCGGCGGCGCGGCGGGAGCGCTGGTGCGGGCGGGGCTGGTGGAGGCACTCGGAGACGGGGCGCCGAGCTGGCCCTGGGTGACGTTTGCGGTGAACGTCTTCGGGGCGTTCCTCCTCGGGTACTTCGTGACCCGGTTGCAGGAGCGGTTGCCGCTCTCGACCTACAAGCGGCCGCTGCTGGGGACCGGGTTCTGCGGGGCGCTGACGACGTTCTCGACGATGCAGGTCGAGGTGCTGAAGATGCTCGACGCAGGCCGGGTGGGGTTGGCGGCTGCCTACGGCGCCGGGAGCGTGCTGGCCGGTCTTGCGGGCGTCCATCTCGCAAGCGCGATGGTGCGCAGGTTGAGGTTCCGCGGATGAGCGTCTTCCTCTGGACCGGCGTGGCTGCGCTCGGCGGCCTGGGCGCCTTGGCGCGGTTCGCCCTCGACTCGGCGGTTTCCTCGCGCTTCGGGCGAGATTTCCCGCTCGGGACGCTGGTCGTCAACCTCAGCGGCGCGCTCGTCCTCGGGTTCCTGGTCGGCGTCTCCCTCGACGGCGATCGCTACCTGCTCGCCGGCACCGCCGTCCTCGGCTCCTACACCACCTTCTCGACCTGGATGCTCGAGGCCCAGCGCCTGGGGGAGGACGGCGAGGCGGGCGGGCTCCTCCTCAACCTCGTGCTGAGCGCCGCGGTCGGGCTGGGGGCGGCGGCGCTGGGCCGCACGGTCGGGGGCGCGCTTTGAACCGGAGGCTCTCGAAGCTGACCATCCACTTCGGCGAGCGGGACCGGGTGGAGGGCGGGCTGCTGGCCGACGCCCTCTTCGAGGACTTCGCCCGCCACGGGGTCCACACCAGCGTCCTCCTGCGGGGCGTGGAGGGCTACGGCCTCCGGCACCACCTCCGCACCGACCGCCTGTTGACGCTCTCGGAAGACCTGCCGGCGATCGCGATCGCGATCGACGAGCCGGACCGTATCGACGGGGTGCTGGACGAGCTCCCGGGCCCGACCGCAACCGGATTGGTGACCCTGGAGAAGGTCGGGGCCGGAGGCGATGGAGTCGATCGGAAGCTCACCGTCTACCTGCACCGCCGCCAGCGCCTGAACGACGGGCCCGCCTATGTCGGCGTCTGCGAGCTGCTGCGCCGCCGCGGCGTCGGCGGCGCAACCGCGCTCCTCGGCGTCGACGGCACCGTCGGCGGAGGCCGCCGGCGCGCACGCTTTCTCTCGGTCAACTCCGACGTCCCGATGATGGTCGTCGCAGTCGGCAGTGCCGAATCGATCGCCGGCGCCGCCGATGAGCTCGAGCGCGCCCTCGAGGCACCCTTGCTCACCACCGAGCCGGTCCGGGTTCTCAAGCGAGACGGCGATGGGGTGGGCGAGCTCTCGGCTGGAAGGGACGAAGTGGCCTGGCAGCGCCTCACCCTCTACAGCTCCGAGTCGGCCACGGTCGGCGGCCACGCCGTCCACCACGAGCTGATCCGCCGCCTGCGTAGGGAGGGCGCCCGCGGCGCCACCGCCGTCCGCGGGATCTGGGGCTACCACGGCGACCACGTTCCTCATGGCGACCGCCTCCTCCAGCTGCGCCGCCGCGCCCCGATCGTCACCACCCTCGTCGACGCTCCCGATCGCATCGCCGCCTGGCTCGAGATCGCCGACGAGCTGACGCCCGAACGTGGCCTCATCACCTGCGAGGGGGTCGCGGTGCTCGGGCCTCAGGCGGTCGCTTCGTAGCGGATCACCGCGCCGTCGTCGGCTTCGCGCACGCGGCCTTCGTTGACCAGCAGGTCGGCGTGGCCGATCACCTCGGAGAGGGTGAGGAAGGCCTGGGTGACGGCGACGTTGCCCCACAGCGCCTGCGCGAGCTCGTAGGCGTTGCGGGGCTGCTCCGCGATCAGGCGGTGGATCTTCTCCTTGCGGCGGTCGTAGCCGGCCATCCGCGCGTCGATCAGCTCGACGTGGTCGGTGATCGGCTCGCCGTGGCCGGGGAGGACGATCTCGGCCGGCATCTCGCGCGTCCTGCGCAGCGACTCGATGTAGGTGACGAGGGCCTGGGTCCGTCGTGAGGAGCCGTCCAGCGGGCGGGTGATCAACGGGTTCGAGGAGATCTTGGGGAGGAGGTGGTCGGCGGCGATCAGAATCCGCCGTTTCTCGTCCCAGAAGACCGTGTCGGAGGGACTGTGGCCGGGCCGGTGGAGGACTTCCAGGCGCCGCCCGCCCAGCTCCAGCGTCCCGCCGTCCTCCAGCGGCCGCGTCACCTCTACGTGCGAGCCCCAGCCGCGGAAGCTCCGCGAAACGCTGCGCAGGGCCACGGTCACGTCCTCCGGAATGCCGTTGCGCAGCATCACCTCGACCGCGAACTTGTCCTCCTCCTCGGCGTCCTCCTCGAAGGCCGCCAGCCGTTTCGCCGCCGCGCCGAGCGCCGCGACCTCGGCGCCGGAGTGCTGGACCAGGATCTCGACCAAGCCGAGGTGGTCGATGTGCTGGTGGGTGACGACGATCAGCTCCAGGTCGGCGATGTCGTGCCCGCGCTCGGCCAGGCGCGCGGTCAGCTCGTCGAGCGCCTTGCCCGAATTCGGCCCGGTGTCGACCAGGGTCAGCGGCTCGTCCTCGATCAGGTAGCAGTTGACCCGCCCGACCGCAAACGGGGTCGGGATCGGCAGCCGGTGCATGCCGGCGAGGGCCGCCTGCTCGAGCGCCTGCTCCGGCGGCGCCGTCACGAGCGGATCAGGCCGAGGACCTCGTCGCGCCGGCGCTCCATGTCCTCGCGGGAGACCAGCGACTCGAGGTTCAGCCGCAGCAGCGGCTCGGTGTTGGAGGGGCGGACGTTGAAGTGCCAGTCGGGGTAGTCGACCGAGATCCCGTCGAGGTGGGCCAGCTTGGCGCCGTCGGAGTAGCGCTCCTCGATCTCGGCCATCTTCGCTTCGGCGTCGTCGACCTCGGAGTTGATCTCGCCGGAGATGAAGTAGCGGGAGCGGAACTCCTCCATCAGCTCGGCCAGCGAGCGGCCGTCGAGCGAGAGCAGCTCCAGCACCAGCAGCGCCGGGACCGTCCCCGTGTCGGCGTTCCAGAAGTCGCGGAAGTAGTAGTGGCCGGAGACCTCGCCGCCGAAGGCCGCACCCTCCTCGCGCATCCGCGCCTTGAAGAAGGCGTGGCCGACGCGTGACAGCTCGGACCGGCCGCCCTCGGCGGCGACCAGGTCCGGGACCGCGCGGCTCGAGCGCGGGTCGTAGAGGATCGTCGCGCCGGGGTTCTTCTGCAGGACCGAGCGCGCCAGCAGCGCGCAGACGAAGTCGCCGTCGCAGAAGCTCCCGCTCGCGTCGATGAAGAAGCAGCGGTCGGCGTCGCCGTCCCAGGCGATCCCGAGGTCGGCGCCGCTTTCCCGTACCCGCGCGATGATCATCCGCCGGTTCTCCTCCAGCAGCGGGTTCGGCTCGTGGTCGGGGAATTCGCCGTCGGGTACGAAGTACATCTCCTCCAGCTCCAGCGGCAGCTTCTCCAGGATCGGTCCGACCATCGGCCCGCCCATCCCGTTGCCGCCGTCGACGACGACCTTCATCGGCTTCACGTTCGCGGGATCGATGAACGAGAGGGCGTGGGTCTGGAACTCGTCCCAGATATCGACTTCCTCGACCGTGCCCCGACCGGAGGCCTCGCCGAGTCCGCCTTCGATCTCGGCCTTGACGTCGCCGATCCCGGCGTCGCCGGAGAGCGGCAGCGCCCCCTCGCGTACCAGCTTCACCCCGGTGTAGGCCTTGGGGTTGTGGGAGGCGGTGACCATCGCGCCGCCGTCGAGCTCGCGCGAGCCGACCAGGTGGTAGAGCATCTCGGTCGCGACCATGCCGGAGTCGAGGACGGTCGCGCCCTCGGCGACGAGGCCGTCGCGCACCGCCGCCGCCATCGCCGGCGCGGTCAGGCGCATGTCGCGGCCGAGGCCGACCGTCAGCTCGCTCGGCTGCTTGCCGCGCAGCCGCCCCAGCACCCGGGCGAAGGCGCGTCCGATCGCCAGCGCCGTCGTCTCGTCCATCTCCTCGCCATAGAGCCCGCGGATGTCGTACGCCTTGAAGATGTCGGGATTTACGTCCTCCGCTTCGCGTCCGGGCGCAAATCGCGTCATCGGAATGCTCCTTTCAAAGCCTCGTAGCTCTGCTCGATCGACTGCGGCATCACTTTCGTGTCGGCGATCACCGGCATGAAGTTGTTGTCGCCGGCCCAGCGGGGGACGACGTGCATGTGGATGTGGTGCTCGACCCCGGCCCCGGCCACCCGGCCCTGGTTGAAGCCGACGTTGTAGCCGTGCGGCTGGTAGACCTCTTCGAGCCGCTCCATCGCCCGCTGCGCGAGCGTCATCATCTCCGCCAGCGTTTCCGTCGGGAGCTCCTGGAGGCGGCCGACGTGCTCGTACGGCGCAACCATCAGGTGCCCGTTCGTGTACGGGAAGAGGTTGAGGATGACGAAGCAGCGCTCGCCGCGGTGGACGATCAGGTTGGCCTCGTCGTCTTTCGCCGCCGGCTTGGCGCAGAAGATGCACTCCTCCTCGATGTCCTTGGACGCGTCCTTCACGTAGGCGAGGCGCCAGGGCGCCCAGATGCGGAAATTTGCCACGGGCCGCCCATCCTACGAGAGCGGCGGCGGCTCAGAGCCAGCGGCGCTTGCGGAAGTAGGCCACCAGCCCGATCAGGACCAGCGCCATCACTCCGAGGACGACGAAGAAGCCCTCCTCGTTGTGTTCCCCCGGCACCCAGGAGTTCATCCCCATGATGCTGGCGATCAGGGTCAGCGGTAGGATCACGACGCTGATCGAGGTGAGCACGCGGAGGATGTCGTTGAGGCGGTGGGAGATCACCGACTCGTTGGTCTCCTCGAGCGCCTCGGCGACCTCCTTGTAATTTTCGAGCATGTCCCAGATCCGCTCGTGGGCGTCGACGATGTCGTCGAAGTAGATCTCGAGGTCGAGGTCGGAGGCGAGGTAGCGCTGCTTGACCTTCTCGAGGTCGCGCAGGACCGGCCGCTGCGGCCGGATCACCTTGCGGAAGTTGATGATCTCCTGCTTGACGTTGGAGATGTCGCGGACGACCGCCTCGGCCGCCTCTTCGAAGATGTCCTCCTCGAGCGCGTCGAGCTTGTTGCCGATCTTGCGCAGCATCGGGAAGCAGTAGTCGAAGCTGTCGTCGACCAGCCGGTAGAGCAGGTAGCCGGAGCCGCGCGAGAAGAGCTGTTCGCGCAGCTCCTCTTTGGCCCGGCAGCGCTCGAACAGGTACTCGACCGGCTGCAGCGGCAGGTTCGGGATCGTCACCACGTAGTCGGGGCCGACGAAGAGGTCGAGCTCGCCGGCGTTGAGCCGCCCGGCGACCCGGTCGAAGATCGGCAGGTGGAGGACGATGAAGAGGTAGTCGTCGTAGACGTCGATCTTCGGTCGCTGGTTGCGCGAGAGCACGTCCTCGAGGTCGAGGGCGTGGAAATCGAAGTGCTCCTCGAGCCAGCTCCGCTCCAGCGAGCCGGGCCACTCGATGTTGACCCAGCGCAGTCCGTTCGACTCGATCTGCTCGACGTTCGGCTGCTGAGGCTCAGGCGCCGCCGGCTGAGAGACGAGCTCGCCGCGCCGGCCGGGCCGTCGCAGCCTCGGTTTCGGAAGGTTCGGCATCGGTCAGTCCGATCGTCTCTTGGTGCAGCGGGCTCATCGCGGTGCCTAGGTTAGCCGCCTCGCGGCCGCTGGAAAGCCCGGTGGTCAGTTGGTATGGTTTCGCCCACATAAGCGCCACATCTAGAGGGGTGGAGGGACTGGCCCAGTGAAGCCCCGGCAACCACCTCGGACCGCACGGTTCGAGACAGGTGCCAAATCCAGCAGATCGAATGGAGATCTGGAAGATGTGGGGGATGTCCGATCGGACCTCTGCCCCACAAACGGCGGAGGTTTTTCGTAAGTGGAAAGAAGGATCGGATGTCTGTAGAGAGCTTGAGGTGCAAGGAGTGCGGCACCGCCTACGAGCTGGACGCCAGCTACGTCTGCGAGAGCTGCTTCGGCCCGCTGGAGGTCGCCTACGACTACAGCGGCCTCGACGCAGTCGAGGTCAAGCGGCGGATCCAGGCCGGGTCGCAGGGAATCTGGCGCTACGCCGACTTCCTGCCGTTCGCGGGGCGGCCGGGCGACCCGCTGGAGCCGGGGCTGACGCCGCTGCTGAGGGCCGACCGGCTGGCGGATCGGCTCGGGGTCGAAGCCGAGATCTGGATCAAGAACGACGCCGCCAACCCGACCCACTCGTTCAAGGACCGGGTCGTCGCGGTCGCGGTCGCCAAAGCGCAGGAGCTCGGCTTCGAGACCGTCGCCTGCGCCTCGACCGGGAACCTGGCGAACGCGGTCGCCGCCCACGCCGCCGCCGCGGGCCTCGAGTCCTACGTCTTCGTCCCCGCCAACCTCGAGGAGCAGAAGCTGCTGGCGACCGGCGTCTACGGGACCAACCTGGTCGGCGTCCGCGGCAACTACGACGACGTCAATCGCCTCTGCACGCAGCTGGCCGAGACGCGACCGTGGGCCTTCGTCAACGTCAACCTCCGCCCCTACTACGCCGAGGGCTCGAAGACGCTCGCCTATGAGACGGTCGAGCAGCTCGGCTGGGAATTGCCGGACCGGGTGGTCAGCCCGATCGCGTCCGGGTCGCTCTTCACCAAGCTCGGCCGCGGCTTCCAGGAGTGGCTCGACCTCGGCCTGGTCGAGGGCGCCCAGCCGGTCTTCAACGGCGCCCAGGCGCAGGGCTGCAGCCCGGTCGCGACCGCTTTCGCTGAAGGCTGGGAGGTCTGCAAGCCGCAGCGGCCGGAGACGATCGCCAAGAGCCTCGCGATCGGCGACCCCGCCGACGGGCCGTACGCGATCGAGCACGCGCGCAGGACCGGCGGCGGCGTCGACTCGGTCACCGACCAGGAGATCCGCGAGGGGATCAAGCTGCTGGCGGAGACCACCGGCATCTTCACCGAGACGGCCGGCGGCGTCACCGTCGGGGTTCTGCGCAAGCTGGCCGAGCGCGGCGAGCTGCGCGACGGCGAACGGGTCGTCGTCTACATCACCGGCGAGGGCCTGAAGACGCTGGACGCGACGCGCGATACGTTCCAGATGCACGAGATCGACCCCGCCCTCGAGAGCTTCGAGGCCGAGTTCCCGCAGGAGGTAGCCGTCTAGATGTCAGTCACCGTGAAGATCCCGACCCAGCTGCGCGCCGCGACCGGCGGCGAAGCCGAGCTCGAGGTCGAAGGCTCGACCGTCGGCGAGGTCCTCGACGCGGTCTTCGACGCCCACGGCGGCCTCCGCGACCGGATCACCCAGGACGGCGACCTGCGCCGCTTCGTCAACGTCTACGTTTCGGGCGAGGACATCCGCTTCCAGCAGGGCCTCGAGACCGAGATCACCGATGGCGACGAGGTAACCATCCTCCCAGCCGTTGCCGGCGGCTGATCGTTTCCACCCTTTTCCGCCCTATAGGGGGTAAGACCGTGGAAACGATGAAGCCCCCGGTGGTGATTCTTTGCGGCGGCCGCGGGACGCGGCTGCGCGAGCGGACCGAGTCGGTGCCGAAGGCGCTGGTCGAGATCGGCGGGCGGCCGATCCTCTGGCACGTGATCCAGATCTACGCCGCGCAAGGGTTCCAACGCTTCTTGCTGGCCACGGGCTACATGGGCGAGGCGGTGGCCGAGTTCGCCGCCGCCGAGCGCTGGCCCGACGGGGTCGCGGTCGAGTGCGTCGAGACCGGGCTCGACACGCCGACCGGCGGGCGGGTCGCGGCGCTGGCCGACAGGCTTGGTGGGGAGACCTTCTGCGCCACTTACGCCGACGGCGTTGCCGACATCGACCTGGCCGCGCTGCTCGAGTTCCACCGCGATCAGGGGGCAATGGCGACGGTGACGGTGGTGCGCCCGAACCTGCAATGGGGCGTCGCGGAGCTCGCGGGTGATTCGGTGACCGGCTTCGTCGAGAAGCCGCGCAGCGAGCACTGGATCAACGGCGGCTTCTTCTGCTTCCGCCCGGGGGTCTTCGACTACCTCGGCGAGACGAGTGTCCTCGAGCGCGAGCCCTTGGAGCGACTCGCCGCCGAGGGGCAGCTCCGCGCCTATCGCCATGAAGGGTTCTGGGACTGCATGGACACCTACAAGGACGCGGTCGTCCTCAACGACCTCTGGGCCGGCGGCCGCGCAGCCTGGCGGATCTGGGACGCGGCGCCGGTGGACGCTCCGTGAAGCGCTCGCTGGTCACCGGCGGGCACGGCTTCGTCGCCTCCAACCTGGCCCGGGCGCTGCTCGAACGTGGCGACGCGGTCAGCGTCCTCGACCTGGCGCCGCCGCCGAACTCGGGCCTGGCTCTGCAGCGGATCGACGGCGAGGTCGAGCTGCTCGAAGCCGACCTGCGCGACGTGGCCGCGGTCGAGGCCGCGGTCGCGGCCGGCGAGTTCGACGTCGTCTTCCACCTCGCCGCGCAGACGCTGGTCGGCCCGGCGATGGCCGATCCGACCCAGACCTTCGAAGTCAACGTGCGCGGCACCTGGAGCCTGCTCGAGTCATGCCGCCGCGCCGAGGTGCCCGCGGTCGTCGTCGCCTCCTCGGACAAGGCCTACGGCCCCTGCGACGAGCTGCCCTACCGGGAGACGATGCGCCTGCAGCCCGCCTCGCCGTACGAGGCGAGCAAGGCCGCGGCGGACGCGATCGCCCTCAGCTACAGGCCCGCCTACGGGCTGCCGGTGGCCGTCACCCGGTTCGCCAACATCTACGGTGGCGGCGACCCCAACTTCTCGCGCCTGATCCCGGAGGCGATCGCCGCCGTCCTCGACGGCCGCCGCCCCCAGATCCGCTCCGACGGCAGCCCCGAACGCGACTTCCTCTTCGTCGGCGACGCCGTCGCGGCGTACCTGGCGGTCGAGCACGCGGTCGGCGCCGGCGGTCCCGGCGCCGGAGAGGCATTCAACGCCGGCGGCGAGCGCCCCTACTCGGTCGCCGAGGTCCTGGAAACGGTGGTCGAGGTCTCCGGCACCGACCTTCAGCCGGAATTCCTGGGCACCGGCAACCCCAGCGGCGAGATCGACCGCCAGTACGTCGACTCGACCAAGCTGCGCAAGCTGACCGGCTGGGCCCCCGAGGTCGAGCTCCGCGACGGGCTGATCCGCACCCTCGATTGGTACCGCGGCCACACCGAGTTGCGGCCCAACTTTGGCGGAAGCACGGTAAGAGTAATACTGTAATACTCTTACTCCGTGAGGATCACCAGCCCGTGAGGATCACCAGCCCGTGAGGATCACCAGCAAAGGCCAGGTCACGATCCCGAAGGCGATTCGGGACGAATTTGGGCTGCTGCCGGGAACGGAGGTCGAGTTCGTGGCTGAAGAAGGGGAAGTGAAAGTCCGCAAGCTCAAGGGCGGCCGCAACCGGGGGCAGGAAATCGTCGATCACCTCAGGCAGGCAAGCGGCGGCGATATTCCCCTAACCACCGAGGAAATCATGCGCATGACCCGGGGAGAGGATTGGGGCACCGGGCGCTTGGAAGAGGGTGACGACCCTCGTTGACTCCAATGTCCTGATCGATGTTCTGTCCGCGGACCCTGACTGGGCGGACTGGTCGATTCAGGCGCTCGTGGAGCTCGGTTCTGAGGGGCCGCTGGTCATCAATGCGGTCATCTATGCCGAGGTCTCTCATCGCTACTCGCGTAAGGAGCTTCTCGATCGCGAGCTGCCTGAGAACGAGTTCATCCGTGAGAACATCCCCTGGTCCGCCGCCTTCCTCGCCGGAAAGGTTTACGTGGATTACCGTCGGCGTGGCGGCCGCCGCCGCTCGCCGCTGCCGGACTTCTTCATCGGCGCCCACGCCGCGGTTGCCGACCTGCGGCTGCTGACCCGTGACGCATCCCGCTATCGAACCTACTTTCCGACGGTCGAGCTGATCGGTCCCGGGTAAGCAGCACGCATAGCTAGGCTCTCATTCCATGTGCGGCCGCTTCACGGTCACCACCAAGGACACGAAGAAGATCGCCGATCGCTTCCAGGTCGAACTCGAGAAGGCGTTGGAACGACGCGGGGCCAAGACCGCGGCCAAAGAGAGCGCCAAGGATGGGGGAGGGGCGAAGGGGAAGGCCAAAGAGAAAGCGCCGCCCGGGATGGGCCGCTTCAACGTCGCGCCGACCCAGGAGGTCCTCGTCGTCCGCTCTTCTCCCGGTTCGGAGGAGGCGGAGCAGGGGGCGCGCGAGGCGAAGCTGATGCGCTGGGGCTTGGTTCCCGTCTGGGCCAAGGACCTCAAGGTCGGCTACCGGATGATCAACGCGAAAAAAGAGAACCTGATGAAGAGCCGCGCCTACGGGCCGCTGGTCGACAAGTTCCGCCATCGCTGCCTGATCGTCGCCGACGGCTTCTACGAGTGGATGAAGGCCGAGGACCCCAAGCAGCCGCGCCAGCCCTGGCGCTTCACGGTTGACGGCGGCGAGCCGTTCGCCTTCGCCGGCCTCTGCACCCGTAAGGAGTGGGCCGACCCGGAGGAGCGGGGCTACGACGACGGCTACCTATACACCTGCACGCTGATCACGACGACGCCGAACGAGGTGGTCGCGCCGGTCCACGACCGGATGCCGGTGATCCTGCCGAGCACCGAGGCCGAGGCGGCCTGGCTGCGGCCGGACCTCAGCGCCGAGGACGCGGTGGCGATGCTGGGACCGCTCGACGCGCGGCGAATGGAGGGCGCGCCGGCGAACCCGGCGCTGAACAAGGTCGGCAAAGGGATGGCAGAGGGGCCGGAGCTGCTCGTCGCGCCGCAGGAGCAGCTCGGCGTCTAGCTTTCTTCTTCGGCTTCTTCCTGTTCTTCTTTTTCTTCCAGCTTTTCTTCTTCGGCCTGTTCGTCGATCGGCGGCGAGACCTTCTTCAGCGCCGCCTGGGTGGCCACGGTGGCTTTGCCGGCGCTCGTTTCGAGCGTGCATGAGAGGTCGGCGGCCGGGGGCTTGGTCGTTTTCCAGATCGTGAAGAACGGCAGCTGCAGCTCCTGCTTCGGCTTGCCGGCGATGAAGTACTCGAGGTGCTCCTTGCCGACCTCGTATTCGGGCCATCCGAGCTTCACGCCTTGTTCGGTGGTGAACCGGGTGGGGCGATCGAGCACTTCCAGGACGGCAAGTTCGCTGCTGTGGGAGCTGAAGTCGATCAGCACCGTTTCCGGCACTTCCTGGTTGTAGATGCCTTCTTCGGAGGAGCGCGGGTAGGTCGCGCGCAGGCCGCCGCCGCTCTGGGCGATTTCGGTGCCGCCGTGGGCTGCGACCGTGCAGAGGATGCGGCCGCCGCCGATCGGGGCGCCAGCCGAGACGTTGAGCGTCGAGCCGACCGTGAAGAGCGAGTAGCCGCTGACGTTGGTGCCCGTGGCGCGGATGTGGGCATCGGTCAGCTGCAACTCACCCCGGCCGCCGGGCGCGGCGACGGTCTTCGAGTCAGGGCCGGTCCCCGACTGGACCCATTCGAGGTTGGCCGCTTCGCCGGACCCCTTGCCGGTGCTGGCGAGGGCGGCGACGACGCAGGCGACGAGGCCGATCGCGACGACGATCAGGGCGCCGCGGGGCGGTCGGTCCTCGGGCGTGCTGGTCGCCTGCGGGGCGTCGTTCACAGGCGCGACAGTATTGGAATCGGCAACGGATTCGCCGCCGAGCTGGATACCTCTGCAGAGTTCGGGGGTAAGTTCCCTCGTGAGCGTGAACGCGAGCAAGTCAACGGCCCCGGAGACAAGCGCGCGGACCGTCGAGGTCCACGGCCGGCCGATGAACTTCGTCGAAGCGGGCTCGGGCCCGGTACTGCTGCTGATCCACGGGATGGCGGGCACCTGCGCCAACTGGGAATCGGTGATCGAGCCCCTGGCAATCGACCGCACCGTGATCGCCCCCGACTTCCCCGGCCACGGCGCCTCGGCGCCCGGAGGCGGGGACTATTCGCTTGGCGCCCTCGCCAGCAGCCTGCGCGACCTGATGCTGTCTCTCGGGCACGAGCGGGCGACGCTGGTCGGCCATTCGCTCGGTGGCGGGGTGGCGATGCAGTTCACCTACCAGTTCCCGGAGATGGTGGAGCGGTTGGTGCTCGTCTCCAGCGGCGGCCTCGGTCCCGACGTCAGCCCTCTGCTGCGGGCGGCGGCGCTGCCAGGCGCCGACGTCTTCATCGCGGCCACCGCCGGAGTGGGGAGCCGGATCGGTTCGGCGATCGGCCGCGGCATCGGCGCGATCGGGTTGCGACCCAACGCCGACCTCGCGGAGGTCGCCCGCGGCTACGCGACCCTCCGGGACCCCGATCGGCGGAAGGCGTTCCTCGCGACGCTGCGGGCAGTGGTCGACATGGAAGGTCAGCGCGTCGCCGCCCTCGACCGCCTCTATCTCGCCGAGGCCCTTCCCCTCCTGATCGTCTGGGGCGAGAGCGACCCGATCATCCCCGTCAGCCACGGCCGCGAAGCCCATGCCCAGCTCCCCCACAGCCACCTCGAGATCCTCGCGAACACCGGCCACGTCCCGATGCTCGAGCGCCCCGGCCGCTTCATCGCCGTCCTCCAGCGCTTCCTCGCCGAGACCGAACCGGCCCGGTTCGACCGCGACGAGTGGGTCGCGAGGTTCAAGGCCGCCGAAAGCTAGGCGTGTCGAGCTCGTCTCGCATGGAGAGACAAGCTCGACACGACAAAGACGCGCCCGACAGGATTCGAACCTGTGGCCTCGCGCTCCGGAGGCGCGCGCTCTATCCAGCTGAGCTACGGGCGCTTGCTCCCGCAGCTTAACGGGGTCTACGTTCGCTGAATTGCGGGCGCCATAGGGCACCGAACTCAGCGAACGCCAATTGCGTAGGCTCGCCGCCCTATGGATCTGGCGGTGACTTTTCTCGGGACCGGGGGGTCGGTGCCCTCGGCGCGGCGCTCGACGGCGAGCGTGCTGGTGAGCCGTGGGGGGGAGCGGTTGCTCTTCGATTGCGGGGAAGGGACGCAGCGGCAGATGCAGCGCTCGCTGGGGCTGGTGCAGGCCGACGAGATCTATCTGACCCACTTCCACGCCGACCACGTGCTGGGGCTGCCGGGGCTGCTGAAGACCTACGACCTGACTGACCGGCGGGTGCCGCTGAAGATCTACGGCCCGCCAGGCCTCACGGACCTGTTCCAGGTCTTCTCGCCTTTCCTGGGCCGGCTCAAGTACACGCTCGACCTGATCGAGCTGGGCAAGAACGAGCCGATCCCCCACGAGGGGTACGAAGTCCGCCCTTTCGAAGCGGCCCACGGCAGTCGCGCCCTCGGCTACGCCCTGGTCGAGCACGAGCGGCCCGGACGCTTCGATCTCGACGCCGCCGCGGCGGCCGGGGTCCCGGAAGGCCCCGCCTATGCCGCCCTGCAGCGCGGCGAGACGGTCGAGGGGGAGGCGGGGCCGGTCACGCCGGACCGCGTGATGGGCCCGAGCCGTCCCGGCCGCACCATCGTGATCACCGGCGACACCGCGCCCAGCCCGGCCACGGTCTCCGCAGCCGCTGACGCGGACCTATTGATCCACGACGCCTCCTTCGCCGAGGAAGAGGCGCAGCGAGCCGCCGAAACCGGCCACTCGACCGTCGGCCAGGCCGCCGCGGTTGCCGCCGAGGCCCACGTGAAGCTGCTGGCCCTCGTCCACATCTCCTCCCGCTACCACGTGGGCAAAGTCATCGAGGAGGCGCGCGAGGTCTTCGAACCCACCATCGCCCCCAAAGACTTCGACGTAATCGAACTCCCCTTCCCCGAGCGTGGCGAGCCCAAGCTGATTCCGAACGGAGCCACGGAGCGTCCCGAGGCAAGTCCAAGCTGAAGCCGAGCGGAGCCGCCGCCAGCATTGCTACTGTGAGGCCGTCCTTTAACCCGGTCCCGTGAGGCCAGGAAGGAAGCAACTGAAGTGAACGAGAAGGTCGTGCTGGAGCACGACGATCTGGGGCGAACGCTGCGGCGGATCGCCCACGAGATCGCCGAGGGCAACCCCGACTCGGAGCGCCTGGCGGTCGTCGGCATCCACACCCGCGGCGCCGTCCTGGCCCGCCGCCTCCACGTCTTCCTCGGCGAGCTGACCGGCAGCGAGCTGCCGATCGGCGACATCGACATCTCCTTCTACCGCGACGACGTCGGCGCCAAGGCGCCTGGCTCCCAGCCGGTCGTCCACGCCTCGCACATCGACTTCGACCTCAGCGAGCGCACCGTCGTCCTCGTCGACGACGTTCTCTACACGGGCCGCACCGTGCGCGCCGCGATCGAGGCGCTCTTCGACTACGGCCGCCCGCAGCGGGTGCAGCTCGCGGTCCTCTGCGACCGGGGCCACCGCGAGCTGCCGATCCGCCCCGACTACGTCGGCAAGAACCTGCCGACGGCGCGTGGGGAGCGCGTCAACGTCCGCCTCGAGGAGATCGACGGCACAGACGGGGTGACGATCTCCGAGCCCAGCCCCGCGGAGGCGACGCGATGAAGCACCTGCTCTCGATCGAGCAGCTCTCGCGAGCGGAAATCGAGGCGATTCTCGACCGCGCCGAGAGCTTCGCCGAGGTCGGCCGCCGCGACATCAAGAAGGTGCCGACGCTGCGCGGCCGCACCGTCGTCTCGCTCTTCTACGAGTCGAGCACCCGCACCTCGAGCTCCTTCGACCTCGCCGCCAAGCGTCTCTCCGCCGACCTCGTCTCGGTCAAGGCCGCCGGCTCCTCGGTCGAGAAGGGCGAGTCGCTGAAGGACACGGTCGCCACCCTCTCCGCCTACGACCCGGCCGCGATCGTCATCCGCCATCCCCACGCGGGCGCCGCGCAGATGGTCGCCGGCTGGACCGAGGCCGCGGTCGTCAACGCCGGCGACGGCAAGCACGAGCACCCGAGCCAGGCGCTGCTCGACGTCTACACGCTGCGGCGCCGCCTCGGCTCGCTCGAGGGCACCCGGATCTGGATCGTCGGCGACGTCCTCCACAGCCGCGTCGCCCGTTCCAACCTGATCGCCTTCGCGAGGATGGGCGCAGAGGTCACCGTCTGCGGCCCGCCGACCTTGATCCCGCGCGGGATCGAGGCGCTCGGCTGCGAGGTCTCCTACAGCCTCGACGGGATCGAGGAGGCCGACGTCGTCTACGCGCTGCGGATGCAGCAGGAGCGGATGGGCGAGAGCTTCGTCCCCTCGCTGCGCGAGTACGCCGCGACCTTCCAGATCGACACCCGCCGCCTTCACCCGCGCCAGCTGCTGATGCACCCCGGGCCGGTCAACCGCGGCGTCGAGCTCTCCGGCGAGGCGATCGATTCGCCGCAATCGCTGATCGCCGAGCAGGTCGCCGCCGGCCTGGTGGTGCGGATGGCGATCCTCTACGAGCTGCTCGCCGGCGGCGACGCCTCGACCCCCGCCGCCGAGGGCGAAGGCAGCGCCCCGACCCCGATCGGGACCTCCGCATGAGCGCGAAGCGGGAAATGCTGACGACGAGCCTGCGCGAGGCCCTCGACGTGCGCCCCGGCGAGGACGCGCACCTGGTCCTGCGCCGGGCGACCGCGCTCGACCCGGTGGCGGGCATCGATTCGGTCCACGACATCGTCGTCCGGGATGGGAAGATCGCCGCGCTCGCCTCGCCCGGCGAGGCCGAGGCCGACGGCGCCGAAGTGGTCGAGGCCGAGGGCCTGCACGCCTTCCCCGCCTTCTTCGACCCCCACGTCCACCTCCGCACGCCCGGCCACGAGCACAAGGAGGACGTCGAGACCGGGACCCGCGCCGCCGCGGCCGGCGGCTACTGCGGGATCCTGGCGATGGCCAACACCAAGCCGCCGGTCTCCACCGCCGCCGACGTTTCCGCCCTGCGCGAGCAGGCGCGGGCCGGCGCCTCGGTCCCGGTCGGCTTCCTCGCCACCGTGACGAAGGACATGAGGGGTGAGGAGCTGACCGAGATGGTCGAGCTGCGCGAAGCCGGCGCGGTCGGCTTCTCCGACGACGGGCTGCCGATCACCGACGCCGGGGTGATGCGCCGCGCCCTCCAGTACCAGCACCTCTGCGGCGGCAACATCGCCCTGCACGAGGAGGACCCCCGGCTCTCGACGGGGGGTGCGATGCACGAGGGCCCGGTCTCCGCCGCGCTCGGAATCGGGGGCATCCCCTCGGTCTCCGAGTCGACGATGGTCGCCCGCGACGCGGCGCTGGCCGCCTACGAGAAGGCACGCATCCACGTCCAGCACCTCTCCGCCGCCGAGTCGGTCGAGATCGTCCGCGCCGCCAAGGCGGCTGGGGTCCAGGTCAGCGCCGAGGCAAGCCCGCACCACCTCTGCCTCGCCGACGAGGAGGTCCGCAGCCTCGACCCGCACCGCTTCAAGATGAACCCGCCGCTCCGCGAGGAGCGCGATCGCCAGGCGCTGATCGAGGGCTTGAGGGACGGAACGATCGAGTGCATCGCCACCGACCATGCTCCCCACCAGCCGGAGGAAAAGGACGTCCCCTTCGAGCAGGCGGCTTTCGGGGTGACCGGCCTCGAGACCGCCTTCGCCGCCCTCCACACCGAGCTGGTCCTGCCGGGGACGCTCGACCTCGGCCTCCTGGTCGAGCGGATGGCGGGAGGTGCCGAGCCCTTTGGCCTCGAGCGCCCGAGCCTCGAGCCCGGCTCGGAGGCGAACGTCGTCCTCTGCGACCTGAGCGCCGAGTGGACCGTGGGCGAGGACGGCTACGAGAGCCGCTCGACCAACAGCTGGTGCGCCGGCCGCTCTCTCACGGGGCGAGTTCTGGTGACCGTCGCCGCCGGCCAAGTCGCCTTCCGCCTGCGGTCCTTCAGCCTGGGAGTAGCAGCGTGAGTCGCATTCTTCTGTTCCTTATGCCTGCTCTGCGAGCAAAAGGAACAGAAGAATGAGCGCGGCGTATCTGCTGCTCGAGGACGGGACGCGGCTCGACGGGCTTGGCTGCGGCCACGAGGGCGCCGTCACCGGGGAGGTCGTCTTCAACACCGCGATGACGGGCTACCAGGAGTCGGTCACCGATCCCTCGTACGCCGGACAGATCATCGTCTTCACCTACCCGCTGATCGGCAACTACGGCGTTTCCGCGGCGGCGATGGAGTCCGAAGCCGTCCACGCCCGCGGCGTCGTCATGCGCGACGCCAAGAACGGCGAGGACGTCGCCACCGCCGAGGGCGGCTGGCTCGACTGGCTCGGCGACTGCGGCGTGCCGGCGATCAGCGGCGTCGACACCCGCGCCCTGGTCCGGCACCTGCGCGACAAGGGGTCGATGCGCGGCGGCATCTTCCCGGCCGAGACGCCGGAAGCCGAGGCGCGCGAGCGGATCGCCGCCGAGCCGTCGATGGCCGGGGCCGACCTCGCCCGCACCGTCACCCCGCCCGAGCCTGTCCGCTTCGAGGGCGACGGCCCGCACGTGGTCGGCATCGACACCGGGGTCAAGCTCAGCATCGTCCGCCAGCTCCGCGAGCACGGGTGCAGGCTGACCCTGCTTCCCTGCACCAGCAGCCCCGACGAAGTACTTGCCGAGGATCCCGACGTCGTCTTCCTCGCCAACGGCCCGGGCGACCCCGCCGCCCTCGACTACGTCGTCGACACGGTCCGTGGCATCGTCGGCAGGCGTCCGGTCTTCGGCATCTGCCTCGGCCACCAGCTGCTCTGCCGCGCCGTCGGCCTGCAGACCTACAAGCTGCCCTTCGGCCACCGCGGCGCCAACCACCCGGTCAAGGACCTGCAGACGGGGCGGATCGACATCACCTCCCAGAACCACGGCTTCGCCGTGGTCGGGCCGGGCGGGGAGGCGACGATCGAGGGCGACGAGCCGGTTCGCTGGGACACCGACTTCGGCGTCGCCGAGCTCTCGCAGCTGAACCTCTACGACCGCACGGTCGAGGGCCTGGTCCTGCGCGACGTAGCCGGCGCCACCGTCCAGTACCACCCCGAGGCCGGCCCCGGCCCGCACGACGCCCGCCATCTCTTCGACCGCTTCCTGGAGCTCGCCAATGCCTAAACGGACCGACATCGAGAAGATCCTCCTGATCGGCTCCGGGCCGATCGTGATCGGCCAGGCGGCCGAGTTCGACTACTCCGGGGTCCAGGCCTGCAAGGTCCTGCTCGAGGAGGGCTACGAGGTCGTCCTCGTCAACTCGAACCCGGCGACGATCATGACCGATCCCGAGTTCGCCACCGCCACCTACATCGAGCCGCTGCTGCCCGGCCCGGTGACCAGGATCATCGAAAAGGAGCGCCCCGACGCCCTGCTGCCGACGCTCGGGGGGCAGACCGCGCTCAACATCGCGATGACCCTGTTCGAGGACGGGACGCTGGAGAAGTTCGGGGTCGAGCTGATCGGCGCCGACGCCGCCGCGATCCGCCGCGCCGAGGACCGCGAGGAATTCCGCAAGACGATGACCGCGGCGGGCCTCCGCATCCCCTGGTCGATGACGGTGGAATCGCTGGGCGAGGTCGAGGAGGCGCTCGCCGACGGCCGCGTCACCCTGCCGGCGATCGTCCGGCCCGCCTTCACGATGGGGGGGCAGGGGGGAGGGATCGGCCGCAGCGAGACCGAGCTGCGCCAGGTCGTCTCCGAGGGCCTCGCCGCCAGCCCGATCAACCAGGTCCTGGTCGAGGAGTCGGTGATCGGCTGGGGCGAGTTCGAGCTCGAGGTGATGCGCGACCGCAACGACAACGTGGTGATCATCTGCTCGATCGAGAACGTCGACCCGATGGGAGTCCACACCGGCGACTCGGTCACCGTCGCCCCGGCGCAGACTCTCACCGACCCGCTCTACCAGGACCTGCGCGACCAGGCGATCAAGGTGATCCGGGCGATCGGGGTCGAGACCGGCGGCTCCAACGTCCAGTTCGCCGTAAACCCGGCCGACGGCGAGATCGTCGTCATCGAGATGAACCCGAGGGTGTCTCGCTCCTCGGCGCTGGCGTCGAAGGCGACCGGCTTCCCGATCGCGAAGATGGCGGCGAAGCTGGCGGTCGGCTACGCGCTCGAGGAGATCCCAAACGACATCACCCGTGCGACGCCCGCCTCCTTCGAGCCGACGATCGACTACGTCGTCACCAAGATCCCGCGCTTCGCCTTCGAGAAGTTCCCCGGCTCGGAGGGCCGGCTCTCGACCTACATGCAGAGCGTGGGGGAGGCGATGGCGATCGGCCGCACCTTCCGCGAGTCCTTCGCCAAGGCGATGCGCTCGCGCGAGCTCGACTCCGCCCCGGAGATCCCCGCGTCAGACGAGGAGCTGCTGGCGGCGATCGCGGTGCCCTGCGCCGAGCGCTTCGACCAGATCCTCGCCGCCTTCGAGCGCGGCCTGGACGTCGAGGCCGTGCACGAGGCCTGCATGGTCGACCGCTGGTTCCTGCGCGAGCTGCAGGCGCTGGCCACCGAAGGCGACGGCACCGACGGACTCGCCCGCACCTACAAGGCGGTCGACACCTGCGCCGCCGAGTTCGAGGCGGCGACGCCCTACTACTACTCCGGCCACGAGCGGTCGCGCCACGACGGCACGCCGCCGGCCAGCGAGATCCGCCGCGGCGACAGGGACTCGGTCGTCATCCTCGGCGCCGGCCCGAACCGCATCGGGCAGGGGATCGAGTTCGACTACTGCTGCGTCCACGCAGCGATGACCGCCCGTGAGCTCGGCCGCGACGCGGTGATGGTCAACTGCAACCCGGAGACCGTCTCCACCGACTACGACACCTCCGACCGCCTCTACTTCGAGCCGCTGACCGCCGAGGACGTGCTCGCCGTCTGCGAGCGGGAGCAGCCCGAGGGCGTGATCGTCCAGTTCGGCGGCCAGACGCCGCTGAAGCTCGCCCGCACCCTGGAAGAAGCCGGGGTGCCGCTGCTCGGGACGCCGGTCGACGCGATCGACCTCGCCGAGGACCGGGGCCGTTTCGGCGCCCTCCTGCGCCGGCTCGGAGTCGAGCACCCGCCCTACGGCACCGCGCTCTCGGCGGAAGAGGCCGAGGTGATCGCCGAAGAGGTCGGCTTCCCGCTTCTGGTCCGGCCCTCCTACGTCCTCGGCGGCCGGGCGATGGAGATCTGCTACTCGACCGACGACCTCAAGGCCTACCTGGAGGCCAACGTCAAGGCCGACCAGGAGCACCCCCTGCTTCTCGACCGCTTCCTCGAGGGGGCGATCGAGGTGGACGTCGACGCGCTGGGCGACGGCGAGGGCGTGTACGTGGCCGGGATCATGCAGCACGTCGAGTGGGCAGGCGTCCACTCCGGCGACTCTGCCTGCGTGATCCCGCCGCTGAGCCTCGGCGAGGAGATGCTCGAGAAGATCCGCGCCACCAGCGAGCGGATCGCGCTCGAGCTGGGCGTGATCGGCCTGATCAACATCCAGTACGCGGTCGCCGCCGGCGAGCTTTACGTGATCGAGGCCAACCCGCGTGCCTCGCGCACCGTGCCCTTCGTCTCCAAGGCGATCGGGGTGCCGCTGGCGAAGCTGGCCTGCCGGTTGATGCTCGGCGAGAAGCTGGCCGAGCAGGAGCTGCCGGAAGGGCCGCTGGACCACGTCAGCGTCAAGGAGGCGGTCCTGCCGTTCGCCCGCTTCGCCGGCGCCGACTCGGTGCTCGGGCCGGAGATGAAGAGCACCGGCGAGGTGATGGGAATCGCCGACGACTTCCCGACCGCCTTCGGCAAGGCGCAGGCAGCAGCAGGGGTGCGGCTGCCGGAGTCGGGTTCGGTCTTCATCACCGTCACCGACACCGACAAGGCCGCCGCGACTCAGCTTGCAACGCGCTTCCACGACCTGGGCTTCGAGGTGATCGCCACCCACGGAACCGCGCAGGCGATCGAGCGGATGGGGGTGCCGGTGACCCGGATCAACAAGCTGCAGGAAGGCTCGCCGCACGTCCTCGACCTGATCCGCAAGCACAGATGCGACCTGGTGATCAACACGCCGACCGGCTCGGGCGCCCGCACCGACGGTTACGAGATCCGCACCGCCGCGGTCCGTCACGGGATTCCGTGTCTGACGACGATGACCGGCGCCACCGCCGCGGCGCGCTCGATCGCGGCGGTCAAGCAGGGTGACGCCGAGGTGCGCTCCCTACAGGAGATCCACCGCACCGTCGCGGGAGAACCGCAACCGCGATGACGGCCCCGTTCGGCCGCCGCCTCTGCGAGGTCACCCGGAACGAGGCGACCGGCGGCTACAGGATCTTCTCTCTGCTCGACCGCGAGGGCCCGACGCCGGAGCCGGGCCAGTTCTACATGCTGGCTTCCGAGCAGGGCTGGGGCGAGCGCGGCGGCCGTCCGTTTCTGCCGCGAGCGATCTCGGTAGCCGAGACCGCGCCCGCCATAGACGGCGTACGGCTCCAGTTCCTCGTCGAGGGGGTCGGTCCCGGCACCGGCCGGCTCTGCGAGCTGGAGGCAGGGGAAGGGGTTTGGGTGACCGGTCCGCTCGGCAACTCGTTCTCGACCCCGACGCGGGTCAACCCCGAAGCCGCAGGCGCGATCCTCGTCGGCGGCGGCATCGGCATCGCCCCGATGGCGATCTGGCGCCGACATCTGGTCGAAAAGGGGATCCCGCTGCGCATCCTGTTGGGCTTCCGAGACGAAGAGCACTCCGGCGGCCTGCAAGAGCTGTTCTGCGCTGGGGGCTCGCTTTGCCCCGACGTCAAGCTGGCGACTGAGGACGGGCATGTAGGCCATGAAGGTTTCGTCACGGACCTCCTGCTCCCGATGCTTGCGGGTGACGATGCTCATTCGGCCGTCGTTTACGCCTGTGGTCCCCCCGGCATGCTGAAGGCCGTTCGCCATCTTTGCGACGAGGCCGAGGTGCCCTGCCAATTAGCCGAGGAGACCCCGATGGCTTGCGGCTTCGGCGCCTGCTACGGCTGCGCCGTCCCCAAATCCGGCGGCGGCTACCTCCGCCTCTGCGTCGACGGTCCCGTTCTGACGAGCTCTGGGCCGGCGGGTCCTGTCACCGATTTGGCACCACCATCCCTCGCATCACGCGAGGGATGGTCCCCCAAATCGGAGCCACCCCCCGGCAGAGACCGGGAGGAGGGACGTCCTAGCAGCTTGGAGTTCTGCGGGATTCAGCTGGAGCATCCGGTGATCAACGCGTCGGGGACCTACGACGCGATCGCGGCCCGGAGGGTCTTCGGGGACGAGTTGCTGGAGGAGTTCCCGTTCTCGGCCTTCGTATCGAAGACGATCACGCCGGAGCCGCGGGCGGGGAACGAGCCGCAGCGGATCTGGGAGACGCCTGCGGGGATGATCAACTCGATCGGGCTGCCTAACAAGGGTCTTGAGGGATTCCTGGCGGAGGATCTGCCCCTGCTGGCAGAACTCCCGGTGCCGCTGATGGTCTCGGTGATGGCGACCAACCGGGAGGACTTCGCCAGGTTGGTATCAGCTGTCGAGGCCAGGGACGAGGTCGCGGCGGTTGAGTTGAACGTCAGCTGCCCCAACGTGCATTCCGGCCTGATCGTCGGCGAGCAGCCAGCCGAGACCGAGGCTCTGACGGAAGCGTTGCGGGCGGTCACGGAGAAGCCGTTGATCGTGAAGTTGACGCCGAATGTCGCCGATCCGGGTTCGGTCGCCGTGGCCGCTGAACGGGGCGGCGCCGACGCGGTTTCGCTGATCAACACCCTGAAGGCGAGCGCGCTCGATCCGGTTACGCGCGAGCCGGCGCTGGCGGCGGGACACGGCGGGCTGTCCGGCCCGGCGGTGCGGCCGATTGCGCTGCAGCAGGTACGGGCGGTTGCCGCCGCCGTCGAGCTTCCGGTGGTGGGGATGGGCGGGATCGCCAGTGGCGCCGATGCGGCTGAATTTCTCAGCGCCGGCGCCAGCTTGGTGGCGGTCGGGACGGAGAATTTCCGCGACCCGCGGGCAGGGGCGCGGATCGCAAATGGGCTGGAAACTGTGACGTCTGAGGCGCCGGTACGCCTCTAGACACTCGACCTCCACTGGAGGTTCACACAAATTTTGGGTCTTTTCGGGGGTTGCGGCTTGCACGGCCCCGGACCGCGGCTATACTCGCCGCCCACATGACGGCCTCTTCATCAGTCAAGGCATCCCTGGCAGCTCCGGAAAGGTCCCTGGACCAGAGGATGGAGGCGCTGAAGCGGGCCAACGACATCCGCACCGCCCGCGCGAAGCTGAAGAAGGACCTGAAGGCCAACCGCGCCAGCATCCAGACGATCCTGCTCGACCCGCCCGAGTACATCCTCACCGCGAAGGTCTTCGACATGCTTCTCGCCGTCCCCAAGTACGGCCGGGTCAAGACCAACCGCATCCTCAACCAGTGCCGGATCTCGCCGTCGAAGACGATCGGCGGCCTCTCCGAGCGCCAGCGCGCAGAGCTGATCTCCCAGCTGCGCCGGTAGCCGGCCGCTGCAAACCGGCGCATCTCGGCGTCCTCGGTCGCTCGCGTGCAGAGCACGCCACGTTCCCTGCGTCCGGCCGACCTGCTTGGTTTTCGCGACCGGAGCGTTAACTGCATGGCCAAAGTCTTCGTCATAACTGGGCCCTCCGGGGTCGGCAAGGGGACCCTGATCAGGGAGCTGCTGCAGCGCGTGCCCGATCTCGAGATGTCGGTCTCGGCGACCACCCGGCCACCCCGAGAGGGCGAGGTCGACGGGCGCGACTACCACTTCCTCACCCCCGAGCAGTTCGACGAGCGCATCGCCGCCGAAGACTTCCTCGAGTTCGCCACCTACAGCGGCAACCTCTACGGGACCCTGCGCAGCGAGGTCGAGCGGCGGCTCGCGACAGGCCGTTCGGTCGTACTGGAGATCGAGGTCCAGGGCGCGCGTCAGGTGCGGGCGGCGATGCGCGAGTCGGTCCAGGTGTTCATCGCGCCGCCGGACCCGGGGGTGCTGCGGCAGCGGCTGAACCAACGGGGCACCGACTCGGCAGAGGCGATCGACGCCCGCCTGGAAGTCGCCGACCAGGAGCTGGCGGCGCGGCAGGAGTTCGCCTACACGGTGGTAAACGACGATCTCACCAGCGCCGCCGACGCGCTGGTCGGCATCGTCCGCGACGAGCTCGGCCTGGCTTCGTAGGCCGGCCGGTCGCGAGAGGGACACTGAGTTCCGCGGTTCCCTTGTCGTGCATAGCCGGACAAAGGAACCGCGGGATTGCCGACGGCTTGCGGAGGGGTCCGGTGACCCGATCCTCTAGACTCGCGCGCCGATGATCAAACCACGCGTAGACAAGCTTCTGGAGCACGCCGATTCCCATTACGCCGCTGTCGTCGTCGCGGCGAAGCGCGCTCGCCAGATCAACAGCTACTTCCACAACCTCGGCGAGGGCGGCTTCGGCGAGTACCCGCCGCCGATGGTCGACACGACCGGCGAGCGGAACTACCTCTCGATGTCGCTCGAAGAGCTGGCCGAGGGGAAGCTGAAATACGAGTACCGCGCCTAGCGCCCGGCATGCCCGCACGGCGGGCTTGCTCTAAAACCGAGTCATGGCCCGGATACTTCTCGGCGTGAGCGGCGGCATCGCCGCTTACAAGGCGCTGGAATTGGCGCGTCTGGCGACGCTCGCCGGCCACGGCGTGAGGGTGCTGATGACCGAGACCGCGACCCGTTTCGTCGGCGCCGCCTCCTTCGAGGGGATCGTCGGCGCCCCGGTCCTCACCTCGGAGTTCGAGCGCGACCCGATGCGCGGCTCCTTCCCCGGCGAGGAAACGGCCTCCCACGACCCGATCGGCCACCTCGAGCTGGCCGCGCGCTGCGACGCCTACCTCGTCGCTCCGGCTTCGGCCAACACGCTCGCCAAGCTGGCGAGCGGCGCGGCCGACTCGATGCTGACGACCTCCTTCCTCGCCTGCACGGCGCCGCGCCTGGTCGCGCCGGCGATGAACGACCGCATGTATGCCGACGCCGCCACCCAGGCAAACCTGGAAACGCTGCGCGCCCGCAGCGTCGAGGTGATCGAGCCCGAGGAGGGCAGGCTCGCCTCTCGCGGCGAGTACGGGCGGGGGCGCCTGCCCGACCCCGAGCTGCTGCTGGCCCGGGTCGAAGCGGCATTGCCGGCGGGGAATCGTCCCTGGGACGGGTTGCGGGCACTGATCACCGCCGGTGGCACCCGAGAGCCGATCGACCCGGTGCGCTTCATCGGCAACCGCTCCAGCGGCCGCATGGGGATCGCCCTCGCCGCTGCCGCGGCCAGGCGCGGGGCGGAGGTGACGCTGATCGCCGCCAACGTGGCCCTGCCGGCCCCGGCCGGGGTGCGCAGGATCGACGTCGAGACCGCGGCGGAGCTGGCTGAGGTCGCCGGGGATGAGTTCCCGGCTGCCCACGTCCTCTTGATGGCGGCCGCCCCGGCCGACTTCCGCGCTGCCGCTGCCGCCGACGAGAAGCTGAAGCGCCAGGGCAGCTTCGACCTCCACCTGGAGCCGACCGAGGACATCCTCGCCGCGCTCGCCAGCCGTCGCTCGCCCGGGCAGACGATCGTCGGCTTTGCCGCCGAAGCCGTCGAGAACAAGGGGGACGCGCTCGAGCGCGCTCGCGGCAAGCGCGAGCGCAAGGGCGCCGACCTGATCGTGCTCAACGACGTTTCCGACCCGGAGATCGGCTTCGAGAGCGATCGCAACGCGGTGACGCTGATCACCGCGGCCGGCGAGACCGAGGTCCCGATCGACTCCAAGGAGGCGATCGCCGAGGCGATCCTGGGCGAGGTCGACCGCTTGCGGGGGAAAACCGGCCAGCCGGCTGCCTGAGCGGGCTATACTGGCTCCAAGCTTTTCTGTCCTATGCGTGTCGAGAAGTGGGCCTGGCCCACTTTTTTTACGCCCACACCTCCAAATCCCCAGGCATGACCGACCCCACCGAGCAAGATCTGCAGCAGCAGTTGTCCGGGCTTGATCCGGACATCGACGTCGTCGCCCTCGAGAAACCGAGGAACGACGCCCTGCGACTCTTCATCGACCACCCCGAGGGCGTCGACCTCGGTCTCTGCGAACGCGTGACCAAGCACCTGAACCACCTGCTGGCCGAGTATTCGCTCGAGGTGTCCTCGCCGGGACCGAAGTACGCAGACCGCCGCACCACCGCCAGTTCCGAGACCAAGGAGTCGCTTCAGTGACCAAAGAGATCGTCGACGCAGTACGAGCGCTCGAGCAGGAGAAGGGAATCTCCGCCGACAAGTTGATGGACGCCCTCGAGGACGCCCTGCTCTCGGCCTACAAGAAGACTCCCGGGGCCGCCAAATACGCGCGCGTCGACCTCGACCACGAAACCGGCGACTTCCGCGTCTTCGAGCTGATCCTGCCGCCCGAGCTGGAGGAGAAGCTGCTGGCCGAAGCCGCCGAGCAGCAGGAGGAGCCCGAGATCGATCCCGAGACGGGGGAGATGAAGGAGCCCGAGGAGCCCGAGCTCGACCCGGAGATGATCGCCCCCTACGAGGACCAGATCACGACCCGCGACGTCACGCCCGACGACTTCGGCCGGATCGCCGCCCAGACCGCCAAGCAGGTGATCCTGCAGCGGATCCGCGAGGCCGAGCGGCAGATGATGTACGACGAGTACCAGGACCGGGTCGGCGAGCTGATCACCGGGATCATCCAGCAGTCCGACAAGCGCTACACGCTGGTCCAGCTGCGCGAGCGGGTCGAGGCGCTGCTGCCGAAGTCCGAGCAGGTCTACAACGAGCGCTACGACCACGGGATGCGGGTCAAGGCCGTGATCACCGACGTCTCCGACTCGACCAAAGGCCCGGCGATCGTCGTCTCCCGCCGCAGCCCGGAGCTGATCAAGAGCCTGTTCGAGCTCGAGGTGCCCGAGATCGCCGACAAGCTGGTCGAGATCGTCGGCGTCGCCCGCGAGCCCGGCTACCGCTCGAAGATCGCCGTGGTCTCCCACGCCGACGGGGTCGACCCGGTCGGCGCCTGCGTCGGCCCGCGCGGCTCGCGCGTGCGCATGGTCGTTTCCGAGCTGCGCGGCGAGAAGATCGACATCATCCCCCACAACGACGAGCCCGCCCGCTTCGTCGCCAAAGCGCTCTCGCCGGCGCGGGTGCGCGAGGTGATCGTCGACGACGAGGAGCGCCAGGCGACCGTGATCGTCCCCGACGACCAGCTCTCGCTGGCGATCGGCCGCGACGGCCAGAACGCCCGCCTCGCCGCCCGCCTCACCGGCTGGCGCGTCGACATCAAGTCCGAGACCGAGTTCGCCTCCGAAGAACAGGAGATCGAGCTCGAGGGGGAGGAAACCTTCGACGGCCGCTGCATGGCGGTGATGACGACCGGCCGCCGTTGCCCGAACGCGGCGCTGCCGGGCTCCACCTACTGCGGCCTGCCCCAGCACCAGGCGCTCTCGCGCTTCCAGACCAGCCAGGTCGCGATCCTCTCCGACCTCTCCGAGGCGGAGGTGGCGATCCTCGCCGACCCGGATGCCGACGAGGGTCAGGTCGAAGAGATCGTGGCCCGATCCGAAGAAGACTTCGTCGAGCCGGAGGAGTCCGTAGACGAGGTGGCCACCGAGGAAGCGATAGAAGAGGACATCGCCCAGGAGGCCACCGAAGCCGAGGAAGTGGACGGGGAGACGCTCGGTCAGGATGAGGAAGTCGTCGAGGAGGCGGAGCAGGCCTAGTGGCTAAGAAGCGGGTTCACGAGATCGCGAAAGCGCAGGGCGTCAGCTCGAAAGAGCTGTTGGCGGCGCTGAAAGCGGCTGGCGTCGAGGCGAGAGCCGCCGCCTCCAGCGTCGAGGAGGCCGACGCGCTGAAAGCGATCTCGGCCGCGAAGGGCAACGGCGGCGCCGAGGCGAAGAAAGCGCCCGCCCCGCCGGCGGAAGAACCAACGGCGCCCCCGAAAGCGGCGGCGGCAAGACCCGTCGCTCCGAAAGGCTCGCAGACCTCGACCAAGCCGGTACGCGCGGGCGGCAGTCAGCAGAGTGGCGCCGGAGCCGGCGCCGCAGCTTCGAAAAAGCGCCGCGTCGTGATCGACTCCCAGGCCTCGCGCCGCGAGCAGCAGGGCGGCCCACCGCCGCAGCGCCCGCCGCGGCGCCGCGGTGGTCGGCGGCGCAGGCCGCTGCTCGAGGAGCCGCCGGCGCAGCCGGAGACGCCGGCCGAGCCCGAGGCGACCAAGGTCAACTCCGGCGCCACCGTGCGCGAGGTCGCCGAATCCCTGGGGCTGGCCCCGGCCGAGGTGATCAAAAAGCTGATGATGATGGGCGAGATGGCGACGCTCACCCAGACCCTCACCGACGACTCGGTGAAGGCGATCGCCGACGAGTACGACCGCAAGATCGAAATCGTCCGCGCTGCCGACGAGGAGCCCGAGGAGCCGGAGTTCTCCGATGCCGAGGAGGACCTGGTCGAACGACCGCCGGTGGTGACGATCATGGGCCACGTCGACCACGGCAAGACCTCGCTGCTGGACGCGATCCGCGAGACCGAGGTGGCCGCCGGCGAGGCCGGTGGGATCACGCAGCACATCGGCGCCTATCAGGTTCATCACAACGAGAAGACCATCACCTTCCTCGACACCCCGGGCCACGCCGCCTTCACGGCGATGCGCGCTCGCGGCGCCAAGGTCACCGATGTCGTGGTTGTCGTCGTCGCCGCCGACGACGGCGTGATGCCCCAGACCAAAGAGGCGATCGACCACGCGCGCGCCGCCGACGTGCCGATGCTGGTCGCGATCAACAAGATCGACAAAGAGGGCGCCAACCCCGAAAAAGTCCGTGGCGAGCTCGCCGCGGAAGGGATCTCGCCCGAGGATTGGGGCGGTGACACCGTCTTCTGCGAGGTGTCGGCCAAGACCCACGACGGTCTCGACAACCTCCTCGACATGATCCTGCTGGTCACCGAGCTGGAGGAGCTCTCGGCCAATCCCGACGCGGAGGCATCCGGCAACGTGATCGAGTCCCAGCTCGACCCCGGCCGGGGCCCGGTCGTGACCGTGCTGGTCCAGCGCGGGACGCTCCGCGTCGGCGACTCGCTCGTCGCCGGTCCGCAGTGGGGTCGCGTCCGTGCGATGCACGACTTCACCGGCAGGGCGGTCGAGGCTGCGGTGCCGGGGATGCCGGTCGAGGTGCTCGGCTTCGACGGCGTCGCCGACGCCGGCGAGTTCGTGCAGGCGGTCGAGGGCGACCGCCAGGCCCGTCAGATGGCGCAGGAGCGCGCCCACCGCCTGAAAACCGAGGCGCTGGCCCGCCGCCAGGGTCGCAAGGTCAGCCTCGACGAGGTTTTCGCCCGCGCCCAGGAGGGCGAGATCAAGGAGCTCAACATCGTCCTCAAGGCCGACGTCGCCGGCTCGCTGGAGGCGCTCCAGGACGAGCTCGCGAAGGTGCCGCAGGAACGGGTCGCGATCGACATCATCCACTCGCAGACCGGCGGCATCAACGAGTCCGACGTGATGCTGGCCTCGGCCTCCGACGCGATCATCATCGGCTTCAACGTGCGGCCGCTGCTCGACGCCAAACGCGCCGCCGAGCGCGAGGGCGTCGACGTCCGCACCTACTCGGTCATCTACAAGATCACCGAAGACCTCCGCAACGCGATGGAGGGCCTGCTGGAGGCGGTCGAGGTCGAGGAGACGATCGGCGAGGCCCTGGTCAAACAGACCTTCAAAGCCTCGAAAGTCGGTCGCATCGCCGGCTGCATCGTCGCCGAGGGCAAGGCCGTCCGCACCGCCAGCGTCCGCCTGATTCGCGAGGGGACGGTGATCTGGACCGGCCAGCTCGGCTCCCTGCGCCGTTTCAAAGACAACGTCCAGGAAGTCGAGGAGGGGCAGGAGTGCGGCATCGTGCTCGACGGCTACGCTGACGTCAAGGAGGACGACGTGCTCGAGTTCTTCCAGACGAAACAGGTCGAGCAGACCCTGGAGTGAGGCACTAGCATGGCGGGACCCCGCATGCGGCGCATCAACGAGGTGCTCCGCGAGGTGGTCGGGGCCGCTGTGGCAGGCGACTTGAGCGATCCTCGTATCGGCTTCGTGACCGTGACCTCGGTAGAGACCAGCCCGGATCTGCGCACCGCCAAGGTGTTCGTCAGCGTGCTCGGGGACGAGGAGGAGCGGCAGGCGACGCTGCAGGGCTTGCGCTCCTCGCACGGAGTGATCCAGTCGCGGATCGCGGCCGAGACGCGGATGAAGCGGACGCCGACGTTGACCTTCCATTACGACGACACCGTCGAGCGCGGCGTCCGCATCTCCGAACTGTTGGAGGAGGAGGACGCAGAATGAGCTCGCTCCCCGACATCGCCGCCTCCGACCTCGAGCGCGTCGGCGCCGAGCTGGACACACGCGACCGCTTCCTGCTGACCGCCCACGAGGGGCCAGACGGGGACGCACTCGGCTCGCTGCTCGGCCTGCACAACGTCCTCACCCAGCTCGGCAAGGACTCGGTGATGTTCATGGCGGCGAAGGAGTTCCCGCTGCCGATCGAGTACCGCTTCCTGCCGCTGGAGGAGGTCTTCCACGAGCCGCCGGCCGACATGGCCGACCGCACCGTGGTCTTCCTCGACTGCGGCAACATCGACCGGATGCCGGTCGACTGGCTGACCGCGGGCGGCAACGACGTCATCAACATCGACCACCACCACGACAACACCTGCTTCGGCGACTTCAACCTGGTCGACGTCGAGGCCTCCTGCACCGCCGAGATCGTCTACGACCTGGCGCTGCTGCTGGGTGCCACGATCACTCCCGAGATCGCCTCGGCGCTCTACGTCGGCTTGATCACCGACACCGGCAAGTTCATGTACGAGAACACCAACGCCCACACGCACCGGGTCGCGGCGGACCTGATCGACGCCGGCGTCAGCGTCGACGACACCTACCGCCGCCTCTACGAGCACGTGCCGCTGGAGAAGTTGCAGCTGGTATCGCGCGCCCTCGACGGGATCTCCAGCTACCTCGACGGTCAGCTGGTCGTCAGCTACATCACCATGGCCGACTACGAGGCCACCGGGGCCGGCGAGGAGATGACCGAGGGGCTGATCGACAACCTCCGCTCGATCGACGGGGTCAAGGTCGCCGCCGTGATCCGCGACCTCGGCAACCGCGGCCGCGCCGCCCGCAAGGTCAGCCTGCGCTCGAGCGCCGGCGACGTCGACGTTTCGGCGATCGCCCGCCAGAACGGGGGAGGGGGTCACAAGCGCGCCGCCGGGTTCTCGACCGACCTCGAGTTCGAGCAGCTGGTCGCCTTCCTGACGCGCGAGGTCTCCGTCCAGCTCGGCGACTGAGCATGACGGGCGACACCGGGACGCTGCTGCTCTACGACAAGCCGGCCGGCGTCACCTCGCACGACGTCGTCGAAGAGGTCCGCCGCGAGCGCGGGCAGAAAGCCGGGCACACCGGCACGCTCGATCCCTTCGCGACGGGCCTCCTGCTGATCCTGCTCGGGCGGGCAACCCGCCTGCAGCGGTTCCTGGTCGGGCTGCCGAAGACCTACGAAGCCAAAGCGCGACCGGGCTGGCGCTCGAGCACCGGCGACCCCGAAGGCGACCTGACGCTGACCGGCCGGGTGCCCCGCTCGCTGCAGCTGCCGACCGGCAGGATCCGCCAGCGGGTGCCGATGACCTCGGCGGTCCGCGTCGGCGGCGAGCGCCTCTACAAGAAAGCGCACCGTGGCGAGATCGTGGTGACGCCGGAACGGGAGGTCGAGATCTACCGTGCCGAACTGATCGGAGCCGGGTCGACCAGCTTCACCGGCGACTACTTCAGCTACGAGATCGAGTGCTCCGCGGGAACCTACGTGCGAACGCTGATCGAGACGCTCGAAGACGCCTACTGCTGCGAGCTGCGCCGCCTCGCGATCGGCCCGTTCCAGGTCGTCCGGGCGGGCCGGGAATACGACCTCGAGGAAGTCGCCGAGCTGGTGCCGGCCGTGCGAGAGTTCCTGCGGTGAGCATCAAGGTCACCTCGCTGCCGGACGCCGAGCCGCGGCCCCGCGACGTCGCGATCGGAACCTTCGACGGCGTCCACCTGGGCCACCAGGCGGTGATCGAGGGGGCCGACACGGTGCTCACCTTCGACCCGCACCCGCTCGAGGTGCTGCACCCGGCGGCGATGCCGAAATTGATCATGCCCTTCGGCGTCAAGCGCGACGTAATCGAGGGCCTGGGGGTCGAGGAGCTCGTCGTCATCCCCTTCGACGAGGAGTTCTCCAAGCGCAGCGCCGAGGACTTCGTCGAGCACGTGCTGCTGGAGAAGCTGGATGCCAAGCAGGTCTCGGTCGGGGAGAACTTCCGCTTCGGCGCCAAGGCCAAGGGCGACCCGGCGATGCTGGAAAGCCGCTCGGAGTTCGAGACGCGGGTGGTGCCGCTGGTCGAAATCGACGGCGAAACCGTCTCCTCGACCCGGATCCGCGCCCTGGTCGCGGCAGGTGAGGTGGAGGCCGCCCGGCGCTGCCTCGACGCCCCCTTCATGGTCGAGGGGACCGTGGTGCAGGGCGACCAGCGCGGGCGCGAGCTCGGCTTCCCGACGGCCAACGTCGTTCCCGACGACCGCCTCCTCATCCCCGGCCACGGCGTCTACGCCGCCTTCGCCAACGGCGTCCCGGCGGCGGTCAACGTCGGCGTCCGCCCGACCTTCGAGAGCGGCCGCGGCGTCCTCATCGAGGCCTACCTGATCGATCGCGAGGAGGATCTCTATGGCAAGACCCTCCGCGTCGCCTTCGTCGAGCGCCTGCGCGGCGAGCGCAGCTACCCCGACGTCGAGGGGTTGGTCGAGCAGATGCACCGCGACGTCGAGGACGCCAAGCGGGCATGCGCGGGGTTCACCTCACCGTAGGTGGATGACCTTGAAGCTGAAGGTTGCCGGAGTCGAGTCGACGAGCCCGCCGCTCGCCGCCGCGACCGAGAATTTGTGCTTGCCGGCTTTGACCTTGTAGGTCTTCGGGGAGGCGCAGGGGGCAAACGCGCCTTTGTCCAGCTTGCACTGGAAGGTCGCGCCCGCTACCGAGGCGGAGAAGGTGAACCTGACCTTGACCTTCTTCTTGGTGGTTTTGATCTTTTTCGAAGGATGCGAGCCGAGGACGGTGTCGGGCACGGAGGGTCCCGGAGGAGGCGGGTTCGGAGCGGGGGAGAGAACCGTGTATTTGACGGTTTGCGAGTTGGTGCCGCCGGTGTTGTCTTCGGCTTCGACGGTGAAGCTGTGCTGGCCCGGGGTCGAGGTGTCGATCGACGCTCCGCTGGCGACGGAGCCGATGCAGAATTCGAGGCTGGTGCCTTCCTGGGGCGTGCAGGAGTAGCTCGCTGCCACCCCCTGCCCGAGGGTGAAGGTGGCGCCACCGGCGGGGGAGATGATGTTGATCAAGGGGGGCTTCTTGTAGGAGATTTCGACCTTCGGGGGGCCGACTGCCGTGAGTTCCAAGCCAAAGCCCGGTATGAACGAAGAACCGCCGCCGCCGCCCCCTCCGCCTAACGAGCAACCGCCAGAGCCCCCGCCTCCGCCGTAGAGGCCGCCTCCGCCTCCGCCGCCTCCGTTGGTGCCGCCTTCGCCGCTGCCGCCGGCGCCGCCGGCGCCGAGTTCGCCCGCACCACCCGAGCCGCCGCATCCGGAGCCGCCGCCGCCCCCTTCGCTGCCGGTGCCGGCGCCGCCGCCCCCGTTGCCGCCGCTGCTGGTGTCGCCGGGGCTCCCCGCTTCGCCGCCGTTGGCGCCGGCTTCGCCGCCGTTGCCGCCGCCACCCCCGCCCCCGGCGGCGATGATCAGCCTGCTTTCCAGGGAGAGGGATTCCAGGCGCGGTACAAGGCGGATGTCCGAGGCTCCGCCGCCACCCCCGGCCCCGTTGCCGCCGCCGTTGAAGCCGCCTTCGCCGCCTTCGACCGCATTCTCGCCGTTGCCGCCGACCTCGACGTAGAGGGTTTCCCCTGGTTCCACTTCGAGCGAGCCGGCGACTTCGGCCGCGGCTCCCCCGGTGCCCCCCGCTGGACCGCCGTGGCCTCCGGCGAGACGAACCGAGAGGAAGTGGACTCCGCCCGGCACCACGAACGACTGCTCGGTGCCGGTGAATCCGAATACCTGATTGGCGGCCGCAGCGGGTGCGGCGCCCAGCGCCATCGCCGCCGCGATCGCGCAAAGCGTGAGCAACGCGACAATGCCACCGCGATGCGGGTGGCGCAAAGACTTGCTGGCAAGCTTTGGCACTGCAAGCCGCAGCCTCTCAGAGGCCCCACTGCAAGTCAATGCGAAAGGATCTCAAACGGGTCCGGCCGGCGCGTCTTGTGCTAATTTCCAGCGGCCGTCGCACCGGAGTGCGCGGCTTTTTTGAGGGCGGTACGAGATGAGCCTGACCAAAGAGAAGAAGACTGAGCTGATCGGCAAGTACGGCCGCGGCGACGGGGACACCGGCTCCGCCGAGGTCCAGGTCGCGCTGCTGACCGAGCGGATCAACGAGCTCACCGAGCACCTGCGCTCGCACGCCAAAGACCACCACTCGCGCCGCGGGCTGCTGATGCTGGTCGGCAAACGCCGCCGCATGCTGCGCTACCTCGAACGGACCGACCTCGAGCGCTACCGCGCCCTGGTCAAAGAGCTCGGCCTGCGTCGATGATCTCCGTCGGGGAGCAGGCCCCCGACTTCACCCTCCGCAACCAGGACGGGGAGAAGGTCTCGCTCTCCGACTACGAGGGCCGCAAGCTCCTCCTGATCTTCTATCCGGGCGACTTCAGCCCCGTCTGCGGCGACCAGCTCTCGATCTACCAGGAGGTGAAGCCGCAGATCGCCGAACGGGGTGTCGAGCTGGTCGGGATCAGCGTCGACAGCTTCTTCGCCCACAAGGCCTTCCAGGAGAAGCTCGGAATCGACACCACCCTGCTCGCCGATTTCGAGCCCAAGGGCGAGGTGGCGCGGGCCTACGGCTCCTACCTCGACGCGCCGCTCGGCTTCGCCAACCGGACGCTGGTCCTCGTCGGCGAGGACGGCAAGGTCGCCTGGACCCACGAATCCGAGAATCCTGGCGTGTTCCCCGGCGCCAACGTCATCTTCGACGCGCTCTCCTAGCGCGAGACCGTGATCTTGCGCCGATACGACGCAATATCACGGTCTCGATGAGATGGAGGACCTGACCAGCGCCCCAATTCCGCCTGTTGGGCCGGACGACCACGTCGACGGCGTGGGAGAGGAGGGGCTGATCGTCTACGCCGACCTCGGCTGCCCGCACTGCGCCGCCGACTGGCCGGACCTGCGCGAGCGCCCCGGCCGCCTCGCCTTCCGCCACTTCCCGGTCGCCAGCAAGCACCCGCGGTCGCCCGCGCTGCATGCCGCCGCCGAGTCGGCGGGCCGCCAGGGCCGCTTCTTCGAGATGGTCGACTCTCTCTACGCGGACCGGGGGAGGGTCGACAACCCGCACCTCTGGGCTCGGGCGGAGGACCTCGGGCTCGACATGGACAGGTTCGAGGCCGACCGCCGCTCGCCCGAGGTGGAAACCCGGATCCGGCGCGATTTCGAGTCCGGGATTCGCGCCGGGGTGGCCGGCACTCCGGCGGTTTTCGATGCCTGTACCCTTCAGGCAGTTAGAGAACGAGAGTTCTGAACGCAATGGGTCGCCAACCGGGCGGCCGGAGGTAAAAAACTCAATGAGCATGTTTGACGTTACCCGCGTTTCGGCGGATGTCGGCGACAGCCAGATTTCCTTCGAGACCGGCAAACTCGCGAAGCAGGCGAGCGGCGCCGTCGTCGTCCGCAGCGGCGACACGATGGTCCTCTGCACCGCCACCGTCGGCAACCTTCGCGACGTGGACTTCCTTCCCCTCACCGTCGACGTCGAGGAGCGGATGTACGCCGCGGGCAAGATCCCCGGCTCGTTCTTCCGTCGCGAGGGGCGCTCGGGCGAAAAGGCGACGCTGACCGCGCGCATGATCGACCGCCCGATCCGCCCGCTCTTCCCCAAGGGCTGGCACTACGAGACGCAGCTGGTCGCGATCCCGATGTCGGTCGACCAGGTCAACCCCTACGACATCCTGGCGATGAACGGGGCCTCCGCCGCGCTGGCGATCTCGCCGGTCCCGGTCGCCGCCCACGTCGGCGCGGTCCGCATCGGCAAGCTCGACGGCGATTTCGTCGTCAACCCCGAGGAGGAGCGCCACGAGGAGCTCGAACTCGACCTGATCGTCGCCGGCACCGACGAGGCGATCCTGATGGTCGAGGCGGGCGCCGACGGCGTCACCGAGGCCGAGATCCTCGACGCGCTCGACATCGCCCACGCCGAGATCAAGAAGCTCTGCGCCGCGATGGAGGAGCTGCAGCAGAAGGCCGGCAAGGAGAAGCTGGAGGTCGAGGCGCCGCAGATCGACCCGAAGCTGATCGAGGAGATCCGCGCCTCGCACGGCCAGGCCCTGGTCGACGCGATCGCCACCGAGGGCAAGCTCGAGCGCTACGAGGCGATCGACAAGGTCAAGGACGAGGTCGTCGGTCACTACGCGGTCCCGCACGAGGAAGGCGAGGTCGACGACGAGCGCGTGGCCGAGGTCAAGGCCGCGATCGACTCGATCGAGAAGGACACGATCCGCAAGGCGATCGCCGTCGAAAAGAAGCGCCCCGACGGTCGCGCTCAGGACGAGATCCGGCCGATCGAGACCGAGGTCGACATCTCCCCGCGCGTGCATGGCTCGGCGCTCTTCACCCGCGGCGAGACCCAGATCCTCTCCAACGTCGCGCTGGGCACGACCCGGATGGACATGCGGATCGACACGCTCGGACTGCAGACCACGAAACGGTTCTGGCACCACTACAACTTCCCGCCCTTCTCGGTCGGGGAGGCGGGCTTCATGCGCGGCCCGAAGCGGCGTGACATCGGCCACGGCGCCCTCGCCGAGCGCGCCCTGCTGGCGACGATCCCCGACGAAGAGTCGTTCCCGTACGTGATCCGGGTGGTCTCGGAGACCCTCGAGTCCAACGGCTCCTCCTCGATGGGCTCGGTCTGCGCCTCCTCGATGGCGCTGCAGGCCGCGGGCGTCCCGGTCACCGCACCGGTCGCCGGCGTCGCGATGGGCCTGATCAAGGAGGGCGAGGACTACATCGTCCTCACCGACATCGCCGGCGTCGAGGACCACCTCGGCGACATGGACTTCAAGGTCGCCGGCACGGCCGAGGGCATCACCGCCCTGCAGATGGACATCAAGATCACCGGCGTCACGCTCGAGATCCTCAAGGACGCGCTGGACCAGGCACACAAGGGCCGGCTGTTCATCCTCGAGCGGATGGCCGAGGCGATCGACCAGCCGCGCGAGCAGCTCTCGCAGTTCGCGCCGCGGATCACCTCTATCCAGATCGACCCGGAGAAGATCGGCGCCCTGATCGGCAAGGGCGGCGAGACGATCCGCGGCCTCTCCGAGGAGTTCGAGGCGGAGATCGACGTCGACGACGACGGCACCGTCCGCGTGTACGCGCCGACGGGCCAGCTCGTCGAAGCCTGCGTCGAGCGGATCACCGCGATGACCAAGGACGTCGAGATCGGCGACAAGTTCCGAGGCAAGGTCGTGAAGACGACCAACTTCGGGGCCTTCGTCGAGCTCACCAAGGGCACCGACGGCCTGCTTCACATCTCCAACGT